>JACPVA010000061.1 GCA_016191995.1 Burkholderiales bacterium
ACCGCGCGCGCGACGCTGCGCGCGGTCGTGCGGCTGCAGCATGTCGCCGCGCTGCAGCGGCCGCGGCTGCTGCGCGCCTGGGTGCAGGCCTGGCAGGCCGACGCGGTGCTGGCCGGCGACGACCGCGCGGCGGCCGTGATCGCCAGCGCGGCGTGGCTGCTGGACCTCCATCCACCCGCCCCGCTGGACGCCGCGCTGCCCGCGCCCGCAGCCTTCGGCGAAACCGCCGCCGCGCCGTTTCATGCGCGTTTGCGTTCGATCGACAAGAATTTGGTTGGCGGCGATTGACTGCCGTCGGCCCGGAGCGGCCTCTGGACGCTCAGGGCCCACGATGCTGTGCCGGCGTGCGATGGCCAGGGCGGCGAAGCCGGGAGCGGGCCGGCCGGGTCGCGCGGCGGAGGCGGTCGGCGCTACGCGCCGACTCCCCTGCGATGCTCGGTCGCCTGGCCCGTCGCCTAACTCGCTACGCTCACTTCGTTCGCTGCGCTCGGACAAAGGCGACGAGTCAGTTTACGAGGCGCGCTGCGCGCGCGGCCAGACGCCCTGCGCTTCTCGGCGCCTCCCACGCGCGCCCCGCCCGGCTCGCTCCCGGCTTCGTGGCTGCCAAGGTGGTGTTCGACCGCCGAAAACCGCCACGGTAGCCGGCCAAGGGCGCCGGGCCCCCTCTCCCGTAAGTAAAGGAGGAGGGTCGGGCGCAGCCCGGCCCGGGGGAGCGAGCCCGGACACAAACAGTCCTGCGGACTGTTTGTGCCTGGCGAGCGCCCGGGGCACTGTCCCCGGGCATGGAGGGAGAGGGGGCCCGGCGGCCTTGGCACACTGGCACGTGGCAGCCCAAGGAGGCCATCGGCTGAGCGGCCGCTCCGGGCCGTTCGCGGCCATTCGACCGCGGGCGCAAGTTGAAGGCTTGAACGCGATCCCGCATCAACCGCGCGCCGCGGTGCGCGGCCAAGGGCCGGCGCGCCGCGCCGGCCGCTGCGGCCTCAGTGCCGCAGCTTGTAGCCGCTGGCCAGCAGCCGCAGCGCGAGCGCGGCGATCACGACCAGGGTCGCGCCGACGATCGACAGGCTGAGCCAGGGCGAGACGTCGCTGGCGCCGAAGAAGCCGCGCCGGAAGCCGTCGATCATGTAGAAGAAGGGGTTGAAGTGGCTCGCGGTCTGCCATGCCGGCGGCAGCGAGTGCACCGAGTAGAAGACCCCCGACAGCATCGTCATCGGCATGACGACGAAGTTCTGGAACGCCGCCATCTGGTCGAACTTGTCGGCCCACAGTCCGGCGATCAGCCCGAGCGCGGCCAGGATCGCCGCCCCCAGCAGCGCGAAGACGACGGCCCACAGCGGCTCGGCCAGCGTCGGCAGCCCCATCCACAGCGTGGCCAGCAGCACGCCGGCACCGACCGCGATGCCGCGCAGCATCGCCGCGCCGACATAGGCGACGAACCAGGCCCAGTGCGACAGCGGCGTGACGAGCAGGAAGACGAGGTTGCCGGTGATCTTGCTCTGCACCAGCGAGCTCGCGGTATTGGCGAACGCGTTCTGCAGCACGCTCATCATCACCAGCCCCGGGATCAGGAAGCTGGTGTAGGGCACGCCGGGGAAGACCTCGACCCGGCCCTCCAGCACATGACCGAAGATCAGCAGGTACAGCAGCGAGGTGATGACGGGCGCCGCCACGGTCTGGAACGCGACCTTCCAGAACCGCAGCACTTCCTTGTACAGAAGCGTGCGCGCACCGGCCAGCGTCGCGATCCTCATGCTCGTGTCCCGGCCGGCGCTGCGGCCCGCGGCGCCGGCCCGCCGCCCGCCCCGCGCATGATCTCGAGGAAGACATCCTCGAGGTCCGCGCGCCCGATCTCGAGCTCGTCGACGCACACACCGGACTCGCGCAGCCGTGCCAGGATGCGCTCGACCTCGATCGCGTCGTGCGCGCTCAATTGCACGATGCGCCCGGTCACGCGCGAATGCGCGGCAAGATCGTCCGGCAGCGCGTCGTCGGTCCTGAAGCGCAGCATCGTGCTCGCGGTGCCGGCCAGCAGGTTGGCGGTGCGGTCCAGCGCGACGACGCGGCCGAGCTTGAGCATCGCGATGCGGCCGCACAGCGCCTCGGCCTCCTCGAGGTAGTGCGTCGTCAGCAGCACCGTGTGGCCCTGGCGGTTGAGCGCGGCGACGAACTGCCACAGCGTCTGGCGCAGCTCGACGTCGACGCCCGCGGTCGGCTCGTCGAGCACGATCACCGGCGGCCGGTGCACCAGCGCCTGCGCCACCAGCACGCGGCGCTTCATGCCGCCGGAGAGCTGGCGCATGTTGGCGTCGGCCTTGTCGGCCAGCCCCAGGCCTTCGAGCAGCTCGTCGATCCACGCGCCGTTGCCGCGCACGCCGAAGTAGCCGCTCTGGATCTCGAGCGTCTCGCGCACGCTGAAGAAGGGGTCGAAGACCAGCTCCTGCGGCACGATGCCGAGCGCGCGCCTTGCCGCGGCGTAGTCGGCGACGACATCGTGCCCCATCACCGTCACGCGTCCCGAGCTGGCGCGCGCCAGCCCGGCGAGGATCGAGATCAGCGTCGTCTTGCCGGCGCCGTTCGGGCCGAGCAGGCCGAAGAACTCGCCGGAGTCGATCTCGAGGCTGACCGCGTCGAGCGCGCGCAGCGGGCCCCGGGCGCCCGCGTAGACCTTGCTGACCTCGTCGATGCGCACCGCGGGCATGGGGCCGGCATTGTACGGGGTGGGGTTTGCCCTGCGCGGCCGCGGCAACCCCGGGGCTGCCCGGGGTCGGCCGCGTGCGGGCATGCGCCAGAATGCCCGCATGGCCCCCAAGAAGCCGCCGCGCCGCACCGCCGAACGCATCCTGGATGTCACGCTGGCGCTGTTCAACCGCTTCGGCGAGCCCAACGTCTCGACGACGCTGATCTCGGCCGAGCTGCGCATCAGCCCGGGCAACCTGTACTACCACTACCCGGCCAAGGACGAGCTGATCAACGCGCTGTTCGGCCGCTTCGAGCGCGCGCTGGACGAGCTGCTGCCGGCCGCCGGCGAGGTCACCGACGTCGAGCAGGCCTGGCTGTTCTTCCACATGCTGTTCGAGCTGGTGTGGCAGTACCGCTTCCTGTACCGCGACCTGAACGACCTGCTGAGCAAGAACCGCAGGCTCGAGACGCACTTCCAGTCGGTGCTGCGCGGCAAGTCGCGCGCGGTGCGGCAGGTGCTCGACGGGCTGGCCGCCAGCGGCGCGCTGGCGATCGAGCCCGAAGCCGCCGATCCGACCGCGACCGCGATGGTCGTCGTGCTGAGCTACTGGCTGAGCTACGAATATGTGCGCGACCCGCGCCACGCGCTCGAGCCCGAGCGCGCCGCCGAGGCGCTGGGCCGCGGCGCGCTGCACACGCTCAGCCTGCTGCTGCCCTACCTGGAGCCGGCCTCGCGCGCGCACCTGCGCACGCTGGCGGCCGCGTATACCGCGTGATCGCGGCGCACGCCGAGCCCGAAGGAGACCTCGCATGGCCAAGTGGACCGCCTTCCCCTACCCGGCCGACGCCTACACCTACGCGGCGGCGGCGCTGAAGAAGCAATGGCCGCGGCTGCATGCCGGCGACGCCGAGCCCTGGCCGCGCGACGAGGCGGTGCGATCGGCCTGGGCGCTGTTTCACGCCGGGGAGTTCCGCAAGGCCTTCGACGCCGGGCTGAAGGCCGGCGGCGCCGGCATCACGGTGGCCAACAAGGCGCAGTGCATCCACGCCCACTACCTGGAGAAGAGCGAGGGCGCCAAGCTGCGGATGTTCCTGGAGGCGGCCGAGCGCGCCGAGGCGCAGCAGCAGGCCGAGCCCGGCAACGCCAACGCCTGGTACTGGCAGGCCTACGCGCTGGGCCGCTACAGCCAGGGCATCAGCGTGGTCAAGGCGCTGGCGCAAGGGCTGGGCAGCAAGGTCAAGCACGCGCTCGAGACGACGATCCGGCTCGCGCCGAAGCACGCCGACGCGCATATCGCGCTCGGCAGCTTCCACGCCGAGGTCATCGACAAGGTCGGCAAGCTGATCGGCCACACCCAGGGCGCCGACGCGGTGACCGGGCTGAGGATGTACCAGCAGGCGCTGGCGCTGAACCCGACGAGCGCGATCGCGCGCATCGAGTATGCCAACGGGCTGGTCATGCTCGAAGGCGACCGGCGCATGGCCGAGGCCGAGAAGCTGTACGAGGAGGCCGCCGCGTGCACGCCGATGGACGCGATGGAGCGGCTCGATGTCGAGCTCGCCAGGTCCGAGCTCGAGGACTGACCGCGTCATCGCACCACGCTGTGCCGCCGCGATCTTGAGCTGCTGCAGCCCGTCCGACGGTCGCCCCCGCGATGCGCGCCGCGCGCGGCGCCCCGGAGGGCTCGTGCCGTGGCGGCTCGTCTGGCTGCTCGTCTCCTGCGCCCTGGCCTTCGCGCCAGGCATGGTCGATGCCACCGCCGCGCTTTCGCCACCGGCCGACGATGCCGACGCCCTCGCGCCCGAGGCGGCGGACCCCGACCCGCTCGGCGCGCCGCGGCTGGACCGCATCGGCGCCGACGCGATCCCGCGCGGCGTCGTCGCCGCGCTGGCGCAGGACCGCGCCGGGTTTGTCTGGGTCGCCACCGGAGACGGCCTGACGCGATTCGACGGCCACCGTTTCCGGCCGCTGGAGCGCGACGGCGACGACCCGGCCGCGCGCAACCTCGGCTGGATCCGCGCGCTGCTCGGCGGGCGCGACGGGCGGCTGTGGATCGGCACCGAGACCGACGGCCTGGCCTCCTACGACCCCGCGACCGACCGCGTCGTCGACCACGGCGGCGCCGCTGGCGCGCGTCCTTGGCCGACGATCCGCGCGCTGGCCGAGGACGCCGACGGTGCGATCTGGGCCGGCAGCGTCGGCGGCGGGCTGCTGCGCTTCGACCGCGCGCGCGGCCGCTTCGACAGCTGGCGCGCCGACGGCAAGGCTGGCGCGCTGCCCGACGACCGCATCTTCGCGCTGCAGTTCGACGCTGCCGGCACGCTGTGGATCGGGCATTGGCGCGGGCTGGCGCGGCTCGCGCGCGGCGCCAGGACCTTTGAGCCGGTCTGGCCCGCCGCCTCGGCGCCGGCGGCCGAAGGCGCAGCGGTGCAGGCGCTGGCGGTCGCCGGCGACGGTGCGCTGTGGGCCGGCACCGCGCAGGGCGAGGTGCTGCGCGTCGGCCGCGGCGACGGCGGCATCGCGCGCAGCGTCGCCCCGGCGCGTGCTGCCGCCGACGCCGTGGCCGCGATCGTCCCCGATGCCGAGGGCCGGATCTGGATCGGCCGCGCCTCGGGTATCGACCTTCACGATGCCGGCAGCGGGGCGCTGCGGCGCCGGCTGCGCCACGACCCCGCCGACCCGGGCGCGCTGGCCGGCAACGAGGTCAGCAGCCTGCTGCGCGACCGCGACGGTGCGGTCTGGATCGGCGGCTACGGCCTGGGCCTGCAGCGCGCGGATCCGCGCCAGCGCGCGCTGCGCATGCGGCGCGCCGCGCGGCGCGCCGACGGCCTGTTCGCCAACCCCGACGCGCGCAGCCTGCTGGCGCTGCCGCAAGGCGGGCTGTGGGCGGCGCTGCACGACGGCCAGCTCGTCGCACTGGACGCGGCGCTGCGGGTCGTCGGCCCGGCGCCGGCCGGCGCCGCCGGCGACCGCGTCGAGGCGATGGCCGAGGCCGCCGACGGCACGCGCTGGATCGGTCGCGCCGGTGCCGTCCACGCGGTCGATGGCGCGGGCCGCGAACGCATGCGGCTGGCGCACGCCGGCGGCACCACCCAGCGGCTGCTGCCGGCGCGCGACGGCCGGTTGTGGGTCGGGACGCAGGAAGGGCTCTACCTGCTCGATCGCGGCGCGAGATCGCTGCGACGCCTCGCCGCTGCCGGCGGCGGCGCGCTGCAGGGCGACATCTTCGCCATCGCCGAGGCCCCGGACGGCTCCGTGTGGATCGGCAATGCGCACGGACTCTGGCGCGTCGCGGCGGGTGGCGACGCACCGGTCGCGGTGGATTCGCCCGCGGGGGCCGAGGGACTTGCCAACCCGATCGTGCTCGGCCTGCTGTTCGACCGCCGCGGCGAGCTGTGGCTGGATACCGCGGTAGCCGGCCTGCACCGCATGCGTTCGTTCGACGGCCGGCGGGCGCGATTCGACCGCGTCAGTGCGCGCCACGGTGTCGTCAGCCGGCCCTTCGGCGTCAACCTGATCGAGGACGCGCGCGGCCGCATCTGGAGCCACATGCATGTCTACGACCCAGCGCGCGACCACCTGCACGAGCTGACCGCGGCCGACGGGGCGACGCTGGGCACCGGCTGGTTCCGCTCCCACGCCAAGCTGGCCGACGGGCGCATGGTCTTCGGCGGCAGCCGCGGCCTGCTGGTGGTCGAGCCCGAACGCTTCGACCCGCCGCAGGACGTGCCGCCGGTGGTCGTCACCGAGCTGCGCATCGACGGCGTCGCCGTCGGCGCCGGCGTTCCCGCGCAGGGCATCGTGCTGCGCCACGACCAGCGCAGCGTCGGCGTCGAGTTCGCGGCGCTGGACTACGCCGACCCGCGCCGCACGCGCTTCGCGTACCGGCTCGACGGCGTCGACGCCGACTGGATCGCCACCGGCGCCGACTACCGCGTCGCCGCCTACGGCCGGCTCGCGCCGGGGCGCTACCTGCTGCACGTGCGTGGCAGCAACCGCGCCGGCCTGTGGAGCCCGCACGAACTCGCGATCCCGCTGCGCGTGCAGCCGGCGTGGTGGCAGACCGCGGCCGCGCGCGCCGGCGCCGCCGCGGCGGCTGCGGCGCTGCTGGCGCTGGCGCTGGCGCTGCTGGTGCGCCGGCGCACGCGCACGCTGCAGCGCCAGCGCGAGGCGCTCATGCGCGAGGTCGCCGACCGCACCGCCGAGCTCAGCGCGATGGCCGAGATGCTGCGCCTGCAATCGGCCGAGCTCGAGCAGGCCAGCCTGACCGACCCGCTGACCGGGCTGCGCAACCGGCGCTACCTGGCGCAGCAGCTCCCGGCCGACGCCGCGATCGCGCAGCGCCGCTGGTCCGGCCGCGATGCGGCGGCCGGCGCCGCACCGGCGCAAGCCGACCTGCTGTTCTTCGTCGTCGATATCGACCACTTCAAGGCCGTCAACGACCGCCACGGCCACGCCGCCGGTGACGCCGTGCTGCGCCAGATGCGGGCCCGGCTGCAGCGCGTCTTCCGAGACAGCGACCACCTCGTGCGCTGGGGCGGCGAGGAGTTTCTCGCCGTCGCGCGCGGCAGCGAGCGCGCGCACGCCGGCGAGCTCGCCGAGCGGCTGCGCGCCGCGGTCGCGGACGAGCCCTTCGTGCTCGACGACGGCCGGCCGCTGGCGTGCAGCGTCTCGATCGGGTTCGCCGCCTTCCCGCTCGCGACCTCGCTGCCCGCCGCGCTCGACTGGGAGGAGACGGTCGGCCTGGCCGACGCCGTGCTGCTGGCGGTCAAGCGCAGCGCGCGCGGCAACTGGGCCGGGCTGGTGCAGGCCAGCGCCGCGACCAGCGGCGCGTTGCTGGCGCTGCTGCGCCGGCCGGCCGAGGACTGGGCGGCGACGCCCGGTCTGGCCTTCCAGGGCTCGCGGCCGCTGGCACCGGCGGGCGGCACGCCGGCGCCCGCCGCCGACTCGGCGGCCGCGTCGACGCAGGTTCCGCCACACGCTTCGCCGCACACTCGGCCGGACGCTCCGCTGGACGTTCCGCTGGACGTTCCGCCGGACGTTGCGCCGGACGCGCCGCCGCACGCGCCGCCGGACACCCCGCTCAAGCCGCCCGACGCCGCCTGACGAAGCGGATCGGCTGCTCGCGCGGCGCCCGCTTCGCCGCCCCGTGCGCCACCAGCACCTGGGCGCGCTGCTGCCCGGCCTCGTCGGCCAGCGCCGCCGCGCGCGCCGCGCGCACCGCGCCGGCGCGCTCGTCCGCCGGCCGCGGCGCGCGCGCGAGCTGGTCGACGATATGCAGCAGGTTGGCCTTGGCGCGCTCGTTGGTGCTGCCGTAGCCCTTGATCAGCCGCCCGCACTGCGCCAGCTCGTGGCCGAGGGCCCAGTGCTCGCGCGCACCGGCCTCGACCGCCGCCAGCCAGCGCTCGATCAGCGCCTGCTCCTGCGCGAAGCGGCTGCCACGCCGGCGCTGGCCCTTCAGCGCGGCGACCATGCGCAGCGCCAGCGTGCCGGCCAGCGTATGCGTGCCGACCATCAACGGCAGCGCCCAGGGCTCGTGGCCGGCGGCGACGCGCCTGCGATCCCAGGCCAGCAGCCGGCCGGCCAGGCCCTGCGGCAGCAGCGCCGCCAACTCGGGCACGCCGGGCTTGAAGTGGTCGTAGACCTTGACGACGTCGCCGGCACCGGCCTTGACCTCGCGCCGCACGCGCTCCTGGCGGCTCGCCGCGAGCTTGAGCGCGGCCACGCGAACGATATCGTCGAACGCCATCCACAGCGCCAGCCAGCGCGCCATCTCGCGCCCGATCGCGCCGCCGTGCGCGCCCGTCGGGTCGCCGGCGCGCTCGGCAGCGTCGACGCGCGCGAGGCGATCGTCGTACTGCCGCGCATAGGCCTCGTCCTGGTAGGCGGCCACGCGCGCGCGACCGAGCGCGCGCAGGTCCGGCTCCGGCGCGCGACCGAGCGCGTGATCGGTCCGCTCGGCCTGCCCGGCCGGTGCGGCCAGCGCCTGCTCGGCCCGCTCGCGCTGCGCGCGCCGCGCGGCGAGCGCGTCGAATGCCAGCGCGAAGCCGCGCAGGCTCGCGTCCACCCCCTTGCCGGAGGCGCGGATCACCTCCTCGCAGGCCTCGCGCCCGAACGGCAGCACGCCGCTGGCCGCGATGGCGCCGAACATGACCGCGCTGATCACGGTGCCGGCCTGCGCCGCCAGCGCGCCCAGGTCGAGCAGCTCGGCGCCGCGGCAGTGGCGCTGCAGCACCGCCAGCAGCGCGGCATCGTCGATGCGGCCGTCGCCCTGCGCCATCTTCTCGACCGTGGTCAGCGCGCGCGCGGTGGAGCTGATGACCAGCGTGCGGCCGGCGCTGGACATGCCGGCGCCGACCTGGCGCAGCGTCTCCAGCAGCTCGGAGGACACCAGCAGGTCGACCGCGCCGGGAACCGGCGCGAGGCCGAAGACCGGGCGCCGTCCGCCGAGCCGGTCCGCCGGCTCGGGGTGGATCTCGACGTAGTAGGTCGTCGCCCCGGTGCGCTGCGCCACGCCCGGGATCGAGGTGCTCTGCGCCGGATGGCCGGCGTGCACGGCCGCGGCATAAAGCCATTCGGCGAGCACGCCGCCGCCTTCGCCACCGAGGGCGCACAGCAGCAGGCTCAGCGGGCGCGCCGGGGTGGCGGCGGCCGGAGTCGTCGTGGTCATCGTCGTCGTCCTCCCGCGGTCAGGCGCTGGCCGGGCGCAGCCAGCCGGTCACGCTGGCGCGCAAGCGCGCGACGAGCCGCTCGTGCCAGGCCGGGTTGGCGACGACCTCGGCGCGGTAGAAGCTCGGGCACAGCGTGGCGGCGTGCGCATTGCTGCCGCACAGCCCGCAGCCGACGCAGCCGTCGATCACGGTGGCCACCGGGTCGACGCGCAACGGGTCCGGGTTGTCCCTGATCGTCAACGTCGGGCAGCCCGACAGGCGAATGCAGGCGTGGTCGCCGGTGCAGACATCCTCGTCGACGCCGTACTTGACGCGCTCGAGCCGCTCGCCGCGCTTCAGGCGCCGCGCGGCCCAGGGCTTGAGGCGGCGCTGGCGCTCGAGCTGGCACTCGCCCTCGGCGACGACGACCTTGAGGCCGTCGAAGTCGCTCGTCAGCGCCTCCTGCAGCGTGCGCCGCATCGCCTCGACGTCGTAGCTGTCGACGATCTTCAGCCACTGCACGCCCATGCCCTCGAGCGTCGACTCGATCGTGCGGTTGCGGTGCACCAGGCTCTGGTGGGGGGCGGCCTGGCGCTCGGCCTCGGCCTTGGCCTCGTCGTCGGGCGTGTTGAGGATCTCCTGCGTCCCGGTGGCCGAGGTGTAGCCGTTCTTCAGGATCAGCAGCACCGCGTCGTCGCCGTTGAAGAGCGCCGCCTGCACCCCCGTCAGCAGCCCGTTGTGCCAGAACCCGCCGTCGCCCATGATCGCGATCGAGCGCCGTTGCATCATCGGGCTGACGCCGGCGCGGCTGGCCAGGCTCATGCCGTAGCCGAGGATCGAGTGCCCGGACTGGAACGGCTCGAAGCTGGCGAACGAGTGGCAGCCGATGTCGGCCGCGACATGCACCTTGCCGACGCGCTGCTGCGCCAGCTTCAGCGCCGCGAACACCGGCCGCTCGGGGCAGCCGACGCAGAAGCCCGGCGGCCGCGGCGGCAGCTCGCCGAGCGCGCGCGCGACCTCGGCGCGGCGATCGGCGTTGCCCTGCAGCCAGGCCCGTGCCGGCGCCAGGTCCAGCTCGGGCAGGTAGCGCGCGACGAAGTCGATCAGCCCGGGCGCGATCGCCTCGACGCCGTACTCGCCGGCCGCCGGCAGCAGGTCCTTGCCGTGCACCATGGTCTGCAGGTCGGCGCGCCGCAGCGACTGCACGATATCCATCTCGATATAGGCGGGCGAGCCCTCCTCGAGCACCAGCAGCGCGCGCTTGCCGGCGGCGAAGTCGCGCAGCTCCTGCGGCACCAGCGGGTAGGTCACGTTCAGCACCAGGATCGGGATCTGGCTCGCGCCGAAGGCATCGGCCAGCCCGATCTGCTGCAGCGCGCGCACCAGCGACGGCGTGATCCCGCCCTGCACGACCAGCCCGACCTCGTCGCGCGGCCCGTCCAGCCGCTCGTTGAGCGCGTTCGCGGCGATATAGGCCTGCGCCGCCGGGATGCGCTGCTCGACCTTGAGCTTCTCGTGGCGGAAGGTCACCGGCGGGTGCGCGAGTCGCATGTAGTCGAACGCCGCCGGTTCCTCCATCAGCTGGCGCGTGCCGACCGCCGGCGCGACGTTGTCGCCGGCGACGAAGCTGCCGCGGACATGGCAGGCGCGGATGCGCAGCTCCATCAGCGCCGGCATGTTCGACGCCTCCGACAGCGCGAACGCGTGCTCGACGCAGCGCACCAGGTTGGCCAGCTCGGGGCGCGGGTCGAACAGCGCCAACGTGCTCTTGAGCGCGAAGGCGTGCGTGCGCTCCTGCACGACGCTGGCGCCCTCGCCGTAGTCCTCGCCGACGACGATCAGCGCGCCGCCGACCACGCCGGGCGAGGCGAGGTTGGACAGCGCATCGGCCGCGACGTTGGTCCCGACGATGCTCTTCCAGGTCACCGCGCCGCGCAGCGGGTAGTGGATCGACGCCGCCAGCATCGCCGCCGCCGAGGCCTCGTTCGAGCAGGCCTCGACATGCACCCCCAGCGTGTCGAGGTAGGGCCGCGCCTGCACCATGACGTCCAGCAGGTGCGACACCGGCGCCCCCTGGTAGCCGCCGACATAGGCCACCCCGGACTGCAGCAGCCCCTTGGTCACCGCGAGGATGCCCTCGCCGTGGAAGACCTCGCCGGCGCCGAGCTCGAGCTGGCGGATCTGTTCGCTGAACTGGACTTCCATGGTCGATGCGGCCGCGCCAGGCGGCTTCGGTGGCGGGGGGGCGGGAGGCACGGCGGCAGGGCCGGGCAGTCGGCCAATGTAGGCAGCGCGCGATGCCGAGTCCATGGGCGGGGCTTTGCATCTAACATTCATGCCGTGAATATCGGTGACATCGACCTGAACCTGTTGCATGTCTTCGCCGCGGTGCACGAGACCGGCAGCGTCGGCCGCGCGGCCGAGCGGCTCGGCCTGTCGCAGCCGGCGACCAGCCACGCGCTGACGCGGCTGCGGCTGCGGCTGGCGGACCCGCTGTTCGTCCGCGCACCCGGCGGCGTGCGGCCGACCCCGCGCGCCGAGCGCCTCGCGCCGCAGGTTCGCGCCGCGCTGCAGATGCTCGACGCCGCGCTGCACGAGGCCGAGCGCTTCGACCCCGCGCGCTCGGGCCGGCGCTTCGTGCTGCACTTCAGCGACATCGGCGCCGACCTGTTCCTGCCGCCGCTGATGGCCGAGCTGGCGCGCCGCGCGCCGGCGCTGCGGCTGCAGATCGTGCAGATGGCGCCGCACGAAGTCGGCGCGGCACTCGAGCAGGGGCGGCTCGACTTCGCCGTCGGCCACCTGCCGGCGCTGCAGGCCGCGCCCGGGATCGAGCATGCGGCGCTGATGAGCGAGCGTTATGTCGTGCTGCTGCGCGCGGGCCACCCGCTGGCCGATGCGCTGCGCGACCGCGCCTCGCTCGCGCGGCTGGCCTACGTCGTCGTGCAAAGCCACACCGAGCCGGCGCGTGCGCTGCAGCAGCTCGGGCTGGAGCCGCGCGTGCAGCTCGCGCTGCCGCACTTCATGGTCGTGCCGCCGGTCCTGGAGGCGACCGACCTGGCGCTGGTCGCCCCGCTGCGCGCCGCCGAGCGCTTCGCCGCGCGCCACGCGCTTCGCATCGTCGAGCCCGACCTCGGCCTGCCGCCGTTCACGGTCGCGCTGCACTGGCATTGGCGGCAGGCGCAGGACGGCGGCCATGTCTGGCTGCGCGGCCGGCTGCAGGCGCTGGCCGCCGGCGCCCCGGCAGATGGGGCGGGCGGCCGCGGCCCGTTCAGGACGGCGAAGCCGGCGCCCCCCAGGGCAGCATCAGCGCCAGCGTCAGCACGCGTTCGAACTCGGGCTCGAACTGGTCGATGATCTCCTGCGGATCCGGGCACAGCGCGCGGTCGGTGACGAGGCCGAACTGGACCCCGCCGGCGTAGGAGAAGATCGACACGCCGACGCCGATCTCGCCCGACGCCGGGACCCAGAACATCGACTGCCGCAGCGTCGAGCCGCAGAACCTCAGCGGCTGCGCGGGGCCGGGGACGTTGGTCATCACCGCCGTCGTCTTGCGCGCGAACATCCCCAGGATCGCATCCTGCACCGGCTTGACGAACAGCCCCGCGGCGGCGAGCACGCCGAAGGCCAGCAGCGGCTGGTAGCTGCCCTTGAGCGCGGCCATGCGCCGGCGCACCGCGAAGACGCGCTCGATCGGGTTGGCGATGCCGATCGGCAGCACCAGCGGCGCCAGCCCGAAGCGGTTGCCGAGCTTCCAGGCCTGCTCCGGCGGGCGCAGGTTGACCGGCACCATAGCGCGGATCTCCTTGCCGTGGACCGGCTCGCCGCGCGCGGCGAGCCAGCGCCCGATCGCCCCCGCCGCGCAGGCCAGCAGCACGTCGTTGACCGAGCAGCCCAGGCCCTTGCACACCGCCTTGACCTCGTCCAGCGGCAGCGGCTCGTTCCAGGCGACGACCTTGTGCCCGCAGGGCTTGCCCTTGAGCGCGGTCGGCGAGTCGTCGCTCATCAGCGCCAGCGCGGCGACATCGCTGGCGACCTGCAGCCCGGCTCGCGCGAGATCGCGCGTGCCGGCCATCGGCCGCCCGGGCTCGGCCAGCATATCGATCGATCGCGCCACGCCCTCGCCGGTCAGCCCGATCGCCTTGACCGCGATCCCGGCGAGCGGCTCGAGGATCGCGGCGGCGAGGTCGTCCGCCTCGCCGTCGGCGCGCGGCTCGCGCCGCGGCGGGTCGCTGCCGCCGTCGGCGAAGCTCATCGTCACCGACATCAGCGCGATGCCGTCGGCGATGCAGTGGTGCATGCGCCCGACCAGCGCGCTGCCGCCCTCGTAATGCTCGATCAGGTGGAACTGCCACAGCGGGCGCGACGGGTCCAGCGGCGTCGTCGCCAGCATTCCGCACAGGCGCTGAAGTGCCTGGCGCTCGGTCTCGCCGGGCAGGCGGTCGAGCTCGTGCGGAACGATATGCGCGGCGAGGTCGAAGTCCTCGTCCTCGGCCCAGCTCGCGCCGGCGGCGTCGTGCACGATCTTCTGCCGGAAGCGGTCGTACTTCAGCAGCTTGTCGCGCACGCGCTCGCGCACCGCCTGCAGCCTCAGCGCCGGCGCGAGCAGCCAGACGCTGACGATCATCATCCGGTTGACGTCGTTGTCCATCCGCAGCCAGGCGGTGTCCACGCGCGACATGCGCTCGGCGGCGGGCATCGGGTTCTCCTGGGGTGACGTCGGCAGGTCGCGCGCGGCAGGGCTGGGTAACATGCGCGGCGCGAAGATGGTAGTTTCGCCGAAAGGAGCCCAGCGCCATGTCCAAGCTCGAGACCGCATTCCGCAAGGCCGTCGCCGACAGCAAGAAGCTGCCGGAGAAGCCCGACAACGCCACGCTGCTGCAGATCTATTCGCTGTACAAGCAAGCCACCGAGGGCGACGTCCAGGGCAAGCGCCCCGGCTTCACCGACATGGTCGGGCGCGCCAAGTACGACGCCTGGGCCAAGCTCGAGGGCAAGTCGGCCGACGATGCGATGCAGGAATATGTCGACCTGATCGAATCCCTGAAGTGACGCCGTCGGCCGGTTGCCGTTGGTCGTCTGCCGTCTGCCGTCTGCCGTCTGCCGTCTGTCGTGGAAGTCGGTACTTCGCTTCTCCTGGCGTTCGACGTGCCAGCGTGCCAAGGCCGGCGGGCACCCTCCCACTCCATGTGCCCCGCCGTCGGCTGCGCCGCCGGCTCCTCCTTTACTTACGTGGGAGGGTGCCCGCCGACCTTGGCCTGCCACCGGCGTGGTATTCGACGGTCGAACACCACTGCGGTTGCCCGCCGAGGACAGCGGGTGCCCTTTCCCGTAAGTAGAGGAGGAGCCGGCGGCCCAAGCCGACGGCGGGGGAGCGAGCCCGGACACAAACAGTCCTGCGGACTGCTTGTGCCTGGCGAGCGCCCGGGGCACTGTCCCCGGGCATGGAGGGAAAGGGCACCCGCTGTCCTCGGCCCGCCCGGTCATGGCACGCAACCCGAAGCAACGCCCCGGCGAGTGGCCCCAACGGGCCGGAGGCGGTCAATTGCCGATAACCCGGAGCCTGCCGATCGAACGAACGCGCCTTGGTAACGGTATCGGCCCCGCTCGGTGCGACCGGGCGCATCGCGAAGGAGCGCCTCTGAGCGCGCCAGGCCGCTGCCCACCGTTCATCCCGCTGCATGTAGCGCAAAGGTTCTCCCAGTGACCACGCCCCCCATCGACCTGCGCAGCGACACCGTCACCCGCCCAACGGCCGCGATGCGCGCCGCGATGGCCGCCGCCGAAGTCGGCGACGACCAGTACGGCGAGGACCCGACGACCGCGCGGCTGCAGCACGAGATGGCGGCGCTGCTCGGCAAGGAGGCGGCGCTTTGGGTGCCGTCGGGCACCATGGCCAACCAGATCGCGCTGAGGGTGCTGACGCGCCCGGGCGACGAGGTCGTCGCCAGCCGCCAGTGCCACGCCGCCTGGCACGAGGCGGGGGCGGCGGCGGCCAATGCCGGGGTGCAGATCGTCGAGGTCGGCGCCGGCGGCCTCTTCAGCGCCGACGACCTGGACGCGGCGATCAAGCCCGCCGGGCTGCCGGTCTTCCCGCGCACGACGCTGGTCGAGATCGAGAACACCCACAACCGCGGCGGCGGCCTCGTCGTCCCGCAGGACGAGGTCGTGCGCATCTGCGAGCGCGCCCGCACGCGCGCCCTGGCGAGCTTCCTCGACGGCGCGCGGCTGTGGAATGCGGCGGTCGCCAGCGGCCTGTCGGAGGCCGAGCTGGCGCGTCCGTTCGACCTCGTCGCCGTGGCCTTCTCGAAGGGGCTGGGCGCGCCCGGCGGGTCGCTGCTGGCGGGGCCGCGCGAGTTGATCGCGGCCGCCGACCGCGCGCGGCGCATGTTCGGCGGCGCGATGCGCCAGACCGGCCACTACGCCGCCGCCGCGCTGCATGGCGTCGCCCACCACCGAGCGCGGCTGGCCGAGGACCACGCCAATGCGCGCACGCTCGCCGAGGCGATCGCGCCGCTGACCGGCGTGCAGTTGGACCTGGCGACCGTGCAGACCAATATCGTCGTCTTCCACCTCGCGCCCGGCGCGCCCGACGCGCCGGCGCTGGTCGCCCGTGCGCGCGAGCGAGGCGTGCTGCTGAACGCGTTCGGGCCGCGCACGGTGCGTGCGGTCACGCACCTGGACGTCGATGCGGCGCAGGTCAGGCGTGCGGGGGACGTGCTGCGGCGGCTGCTGAGCTCAACCGGCTGATCCGCCGGCGGACAGCGCCGCACGGCCAGCCTGCCGCGTCACTTGGAGCCCGTCCCGCGCGACCCTCCACGCTGTACAGCCTGCTTGCCCCTCGGCGGCTGCGCGGCCAGCCACTCCTTGAGGGCGGCATTCATCCGGGTCTGCCAACCCGGCCCGCCAGCCCGAAACGCGCTCAGGACCTCGGGGTCCAGCCGGATCGCGACCTGCTCCTTGGCGGGTCTCCTGCCAGGACCTCGCATTCGCCTTATCGCCGCGACCGTGGCCGCCACACCCCCGCCGGGGGTGACCATCGCATCAGACCAGTCCACTTCGGAACCGGCCTTGGACGCGACGGGCGCAGCGGCCCTGGCGGCTGCGGTTTCAGCCGCGGTGAACGTGCACGAAGTACGCGTCGGTTTCCTTGCGGTCGGCATAGCGGCAGGAGATCAGATGCGCGCGGTCGTCGTCGCGCGGCGTCCAGACGAGGAAGACGACATGACCACGCCACATCGCGAGACTGCGCAATCGAAGTTCACCATAGGCTTGGCTCGCATCCTCCACCGAGATCATGGGGTTGTCGAACGCGGACTCCAGATCGGCCAGGTCGATCCGATGCTTGCGCAGGTCGAGTCGACGTTTTGACTCGTCCCAGGTGATCACGAATCAGAATGTAGATGCATTCTGCATTCCTGGCAACCGCGATCAGGCCGGGCCCGAGCAGCTCGGCGGCACGGGTCGACGCCAAACCCGCTTGCCAGCGCGCCTACGCGCCGCGCGAACCCCGCTTGGCCGCGCCGCCCGCGGCCGCCGCCTTGGCCACCTTCTTGGCGGCCGGCTGCTTGCCGGCCTCCGCCGTCTGGACCTTCGCCGGGGCAGTCCGCGCCGCGCTTGTCTTCTTCGCATTGCCGTGGCTCGCCAGCAAGGTGTCCAGGTTGTTCTCGATCTCGGTTTCGATCGTGCGGCTGAAGGCGCCGAGCAGGAAGCCGAGCTTGGCGTCGAGGTCGAAGTGGTCGGCGGCGACGATCAGCCGCCCCTTGACGCCGCTGCGCGTGAACTCGACCGTATCGCTGGTCTCGCCGCTGATCGTCGAGCAGGCCATGCCGAACCGGCTCTCGACCTCGCAGGCCCATTCGCCGGCGATCTTGCGCGCCTCGGCCAGGCCGAGCTTGTGTTCGCGGTGGATGCGGATATCGGGCACGGTTCACTCTCCAGCGTTGAGTCGGTTCAGTGTGGCGTGGCGCTCGGCCGCGGGCAAGCGCGCGAGTTCGCGCACGGCGGCGTGCAGGCGCGCGAAGTCGCGCCCCTCGCGCTCGAACAGGCGCTCGAAGGCCGGCACCAGCTCGTCGTACGCGGCCTGGATCCCGAGCGCGGCATTGTTGGCCTGCTCGAACCAGCGGTCGTAGCCGGAGAAGCCGCCCCAGTGTCCGGCCTTGGTTCTTGCGTACTCGTCGCGCAGCTGAGACATGCGCGCGGCCTTGGCGGCGCGCTTCGCGTCGTCGTCCAGCGCGGCATCGGTGTAGACCGCGTCGAGGTCGTCGCGCGCGGCGCGCAGCAGCGCGCGGAAGTCGCGTCGGCGCGCATCGAAGGCCTCGTACTCGGCGCGCGCCGCTGCGGCGGCCTGCCCGGCCAGCCAGCGCTCCACCCCCAGTCGCTCGACCGCGGTCGCATAGGACTCGTTGAAGACCGTATCGTCACGGGCATAGACGATCTGGTGCGCCAGCTCGTGGAAGACGAGCCGCGCGAGCTCGCCCTCGGGCCAGTGGATGAAGGTCGACAGCAGCGGGTCGCCGCCCAGCCACTCGGTCCAGCCCAGCGTCGAGTAGGCCGGCACGCCGTAGACCAGCACCTCCCAGCCCTCGGCGCGCAGCTCGGCGGCCAGCGCATCGGCCGCCTCGCGCGCGTAATAGCCGCGGTAGCCGACACAACCGACGACCGGGAAGCACGAGGTCTTCAATTCCAGCGACAGCTCGGGCGCGGCGACGACATTCCATACCGCCACCGTGCGCTCCAGCACCGCATAGCGGCGGTAGCTGCGGTTGTCGGGCAGCGCCAGCTCGGCCACCGCCCAGTCGCGGATACGCTGCGCCCGCTGCAGCCGCTCGCGCAGCGCCGGCGTAGTCGTGGGGTCGGCGATCCAGTCCGGCAGCGGCCGCGCGCGGCGCACGATGTCGAGGTGGCCGCCGACCGATTGCGCGAGGTAAGCCGTGCTCGCGCAGCCGGCAAGCGCCAGCCCCGCCAGCAGTGCCGCCACGGCGAGCAGCCCCAGCGCACGCCCGCGAATCAACCGCATCGACGACGCCCCCGCACCTCGATCCGCGGCTTCGTGATGACGCCGCGGTCAGACCGCCCGCCACGCCGCGGCCGCCGGGTTCCGCGCGCCGCCCTCCGCGACCGCCGAGCCCGCCGCGGCCCCGGCGATCGCGCTGCCCGCCTCGCCCGGGCGGTCGGCCTCGACCTCGACCAGGCAGTCGTAGAAGGTCGGGCCGCGGCCGATGTCGGTCAGCCGCGGGCTGGTCAGCTCGTTGACGTTCACGCCGTCGCGGCCGAACTTGCGCCACCAGACGCCGAGCGCGACGACCACCCCCGGCCGCGCGCGCGTGCTCAGCTCGGCGCGGCAACGGTAGACGCCGCGGTCGTTGAAGATCCGCACCATGGCGCCGTCGGCGATGCCGCGCGCCGCCGCGTCGTCGGGGTGGATCTCGACCAGCGGCTCGCGCTCGGCGGCGCGCAGGCTGGCGACGTTGACGAAGGTCGAGTTGAGGAAGTTGCGCGCCGGCGGCGAGATCATCGCCAGCGGAAAGCGCGCCGCCAGCGCCGGGTCGCGCTCTGCGCATTCGTGGTTGGCGACGAAGTCGGGCACCGGGTAGCCCGGCGCGCTGACGCGCGCGCGGCCGTCGGGGGTGGCGAAGCCGCCATCGGCGAACGGCTGCGGCGGCACGCGCAGCGGCGTCCAGCCGCGCGCGAACAGCTCGTCCAGGTCGATCCGGCCCGGCCGCCAGGCCTGGCGCACCATCGCCTCGTCGCTGTCGCCGAAGCCGGGATCGTCGAAGCCCATGCGCGCGGCCAGATCGCGGAAGATGCGCGCATTCGACCGCGCCTGCCCGAGCGGCGCGATCGCGGGGCGGTTCAGCATCGCGTAGGTGTGGCCGTAGGCGCCCTGGGTGTCCCAGTGCTCGAGCTGGGTCGTCGCCGGCAGCACGATATCGGCGTGGTCGGCGGTATCGGTCAGGAAATGCTCGAGCACGACGGTGAACAGGTCCTCGCGCGCGAAGCCGGCGGCGACGCGCCGGCCGTCGGGCGCGACCGCGACCGGGTTGCTGTCGTAGACGACAAGCGCCTCGATGCGCGGGCCGAAGGCGGCCGACCCTTCAGCGAGCAGCGCGTCGCCGATCGAGACCATGTTGACGCTGCGCGGGCTGCGCCCGGCGAGCAGGTCCGGGCGCTGCAGCGCATCGACATCGATCGCACCCGCGAACCAGCCCGAGCTCGACAGCAGCATCCCGCCGCCGCGCTCCCGCCAGGCGCCGGTCAGGCAGGGCAGCAGTGCGATCAGCCGCACCGCGGCGCCGCCGCCGGCGTTGCGCTGCACGCCGTAGTTCAGCCGGATCCCGGCCGGCCGCGTCGTCGCCAGGTCGCGCGCCAGCTCGCGGATGGCGTCCGCCGGCACGCCGCAGACTGCCGCGGCGCGCTCGGGCGGCCACTGCAGCGCGCGCTCGCGCAGCGCCGGCCAGCCGTCGGGCCCCTGCTGCAGGTGGCGCGCGACATAGTCCTCGTCGACGCCGCCGTGCACGACCAGCTCGTGCATCAGCGCCAGCGCCAGCGCGCCGTCGCTGCCCGGGCGCAGCGCGAGGTGGCGGTGGCACTTGTCGGCGGTCTCGGTGCGCCGCGGGTCGATCGCCCACAGCTTGGCGCCGGCGCGCTTGGCCTGCTGCGCGAAGGTCCAGAAGTGCAGGTTGGACGCGATCGAGTGGCTGCCCCAGATCACGACCAGCCGGCTGGCGGTGAAATCCTGCACGTGCATGCCGAGCTTGCCGCCGTAGGTCGCGGTCAGCGCCTCGCCGCCGGCGGTCGAGCAGATCGTGCGCTCCAGCCGCGACGCGCCGAGCCGGTTGAAGAAGCGCGACGCCATGCCCTCGCCCTGCACCAGCCCCATCGTGCCGGCGTAGCTGTAGGGCAGGATCGCCTGCGCGTCGCGCGCCGCGATCGCGCGCAGCTTCGTCGCGACCAGGCCCAACGCCTCGTCCCAGCCGATCGGCTCGAAACGGCCGGCGCCCTTGGGGCCGGTGCGCCTGAGCGGTGTCAGCACGCGCTCCGGGTGGTAGGTCCGCTCGGGGTAGCGGCTGACCTTGGTGCACAGCGCACCCTGGGTCGTCGGGTGGTCGGGGTCGCCGGCCATGCGCACCGCGCGCCCGCCCTCGACGCTCACGCGCCAGGCGCAGGTGTCGGGGCAGTCGTGCGGGCAGAAGCCCTGCACGGGGGCGGTGGCGACAGCGGCGGCGCTCATGCCGCTATCGTATCGGGGCGCGGCCGTCGTGCACCGCAGGCATCCCGATCCCCCCGCGGCGCGGAAACGGCGCGCCGCCCATGGGCATCGCAGGGCCCCTAAACTGGGTTGCTCCGTCCGCCTCGCCCCGGGGTCCGCACGATGAAGCTGATCGAATCCATCCTCGCCGACGCGCCGGCCATCGCCACGATGCGGCGCGATATCCACGCCCACCCCGAGCTGTGCTTCGAGGAGGAGCGCACGTCCGAGCTGATCGCGCGCGCGCTGGCCGACTGGGGCATCGAGGTGCACCGCGGCCTCGCCAAGACCGGCGTCGTCGGCGTCGTTCGCGGCGGCAGCTCGAACCGTGCGGTCGGGCTGCGCGCCGACATCGACGCGCTGCCGATGACCGAGCACAACCGCTTCGAGCACGCCAGCCGCCACCCCGGGCGCATGCACGCCTGCGGCCACGACGGCCACACGGCGATGCTGCTGGCCGCGGCCAAACATCTGGCGGCGAACCGCCGCTTCGACGGCAGCGTCGTCCTCGTCTTCCAGCCCGCCGAGGAAGGCGGCGGCGGCGCGCGCGAGATGATCGCGGACGGCTTGTTCGAGCGCTTCCCGATGGAGGCGATCTTCGGCGCGCACAACTGGCCCGGGCTGGCGGTCGGTCAGTTCGCGCTCGCGCCGGGGCCGGTGTTCGCGAGCTCGAACGACTTCGAGATCGCGCTCTGCGGCAAGGGTGCGCACGGCGCGATGCCCAACCTCGGCATCGACCCGGTGCCGGCGGCGTGCCAGATGGTGCAGGCCTTCCAGACCATCGTCACGCGCAACAAGCGCCCGCTGGATACCGCGGTGATCTCGGTGACGGTGATCCACGCCGGCGAGGCGACCAACGTCATCCCCGACACCTGCACCCTGGCAGGCACGGCGCGGACCTTCACGACCGAGGTGCTGGACCTCGTCGAGCGCCGCATGAAGGCGGTTGCCGAGGCGACCGCAGCCGCGTTCGAGTGCGGCGTCGAGTTCCAGTTCAGGCGCAACTACCCGCCGACCATCAACCACGCCGCCGAGACCGATTTCGCGCGCGAGCTGCTGGCCGAGGTCGCCGGCGCCGGCAACGTGCTGCCGTTCGAGCCGACGATGGGCGCCGAGGACTTCAGCTACTACCTTCAGCACAAGCCGGGCTGCTACTTCCTGATCGGCAACGGCGATGGCGGCCACCGCGCCGGCGGCCACGGGCTGGGGCCGTGCATGCTGCACAACCCGAGCTACGATTTCAACGACGAGCTGATCCCGCTGGGTGCGACGGCCTGGGTGCGGCTGGCCGAGAAGTGGCTCGCGACACCGCGGCGCTGAGCGCGGCGGAGGCCCCTCGACGCGGCCGGCCCCACGTCCGACGCCTTCGCGCAAGAAAGGACCGCGCAAGATGACCGACGCCTCCCGCTTCTTCGCCCAGAGCTATGCCGAGGCGCGCGCGGGCTTCCTGGCCGCTGCCGCCGAGGCGGGGCTCGCCGTGCACGGCCACGCCCACCCGATGCTCGGCAGCGACGGCGAGGCGCTGGCGATGGACGTCGCGCGCTTCGGGGCCGCCGACGCGCGGGCGCTGCTGATCGTCTCGAGCGCCTGCCATGGGGTCGAGGGCTTCTGCGGCTCGGGCGTGCAGCGCGCGTTGCTGGCCGACCCTGGCCTGCACGCCGAGGCGCGCGCCGCCGGCGTCGCGCTGCTATACGTCCACGCGCTCAATCCCTGGGGATTCTCGTGGTGGCGCCGCGTGACGCAGGAGAACGTCGACCTGAACCGCAACTTCGTCGACTTCCACGCACCCTTGCCGCCCAACCCGGGCTACGACGAACTGGCGACCTGGATCGTGCCGCGCGACTGGCCCAGCCCCGAGGCCGACGCCAGGCTCTCGGCCTACGCCGACGCGCATGGCCCGCGCGCGCTGCAGGAGGCGATCAGCCGCGGCCAGTATGCGCATCCGGAAGGCCTGTTCTACGGCGGGCGCGCACCGACCTGGAGCCACCAGACGCTGCGCCACGTGCTGCACGACCACGGCCGGCGCTGCGCGCGGCTGGGCTGGATCGACCTGCACACGGGGCTCGGGCCCAGCGGCCACGGCGAGCGCATCTTCGCCGGCCCGGACGATGCGGACACGCTCGCGCGCGCCCGTGCCTGGTGGGGCGGCGCGGTGACCTCGATCTACGACGGCAGCTCGAGCTCGGCGCGGCTGAGCGGGCTGATGTGGCTCGCGGCCTGGCAGGAATGCCCGCGGGCGCAGATCACCGGCATGGCGCTGGAGTACGGCACGCTGCCGCTGCCCGCGGTGCTGGACGCGCTGCGCGCCGACCACTGGCTGGCGCTGCACCCCGAGGCTCCGCAGCCGCAGCGCGAGGCGATCCGCCGCCGCATGCGCGACACCTTCTATGTCGACGACGACGAATGGAAGGCGCGCGTCGTCGAGCAGGGCTTGCAGGCGGTGCGCGAGGCGGTGCGGGGGATGGGCGGCGATTAGGGGCCACGCCGCGCATTGCAGCCTGCATTTGGGCGCAGCGCTTCGTGCTCACGGTACAGCCCCATTCCTGTCACCGTGGAACGCCGCCGGCTGCTGCTTGCGGTTGGCGCTGCAACGCTGTCGGAAATCTTTACAGCTCGCCAGCCGTTCAATCCGCTGCCGTCGCTATGTCGCTGATTTGTTGGGCATTTCGTTGATTGGCCCGTGTCTTGCAAAGACCTCTTGCCTGCCGCACGCGGATGCGGCGGATCACTTGGCTGGTCTCTTACCGGAGAACCTCATGAGTATCCTCACCAAGCCGCTGAAGGCCCTGATCGTGGCTGCCGTCGCTGGGGCGTCGGTGGTGGCATCGGCGGCGCCATTCACGCTAAACAACGTCTTTGTGTCGTCGGGGATCGGCACAGTGCTCGAATACACACCAACCGGGACGTTGGTGCAGACGCTGAGCGTCGGGACAGGTTTCATCACCGGCTCGGCGTTCGACGGCAGCAACAACTTCTACGCCACGCGCTTCTCGAACAACTTGGTGCAGAAGTTCAGCTCCGCAGGCGCCGACCTCGGCAACTTTGGCGGTGGCTACTCGACGCCCGAGAGCGTCGTGATCGACGCGTCGAACAACGTCTACGTCGGCAGCATCGGCGGCGGCATTCGGAAGTTCGACTCGGCAGGCGCGTTCCAGTCCTCGTCGATTGCGGGGACGCGGGTCGATTTCATGGATCTGGCTGCCGATCAGAAAACCATGTACTTCACGCAGGAGGGCGGCGAAGTCAAGCGCGTCGACGTATCGACCGACACCCCGCTGACCGACTTCTCCACCGACGTCGAGCAGGCCTTCGCGCTGCGCATCCGTTCCAACGGCGATGTGATCGTCGCCGACGGCGCCGAAATCGAGTATCTCAACGGGCTCGGAGCCGAGACGGCGAGCTACGACATCGCCGGAGCTGGCCTCTGGTTCGCGCTCAACCTCGACCCGGATGGCACGTCGTTCTGGAGCGCGACGACTGACGGCCTGATCGCGCGCTTCGACATCGCGACCGGCACGGTGCTGAGCTCCTGGACCGTCAGCGACACGAACGGCGTTTGGGGACTCGCCATCCTCGGCGAGCCGACGACCGGCGGCCCCGGGCCAGGCCCCGGAGTCCCCGAGCCCGGGACGCTCGCGCTCGTCGGACTCGCGCTTCTGGGCCTGACCAAGGCACGCCGTGCGGCAGCCCGGCGCGAGTCGCGCTGAGCGATATATCTCGCTCAGCCTTGCATCGCCTCGGACGGGGCTGCTGCTGCCGATGACGCGCAGCCGCCCCGAGACACACGAAAATGGCCCTTCGGGGCCGTTTTGCTTCCCAGGTTGCACGAGATCGCCCCTGGGTCGCCTCCGTTCGTTCAGCGCCGCAGCCTCGCCAGCAACCCCGCCGTCGAAGCATCCAGCCCCGCCATGTCGCCGCTCTCGAAGCGCGGCAGCAGCTCGTTGCACAGGGCCTTGCCGAGCTCGACGCCCCATTGGTCGAAGGCGTTGAGGCCCCAGACCGCGGCGCTCGTGAAGACGCGGTGCTCGTACAGCGCCAGCAGCGCACCGAGCGAACGCGGCGTCAGCGCGTCCAGCAGCAGCGTCGTGCTCGGCCGGTTGCCGGGGAAGCTGCGGTGGCGCGCGATCACCGCCGGGTCCATGCCGGCCGCGGCGGTCGGCGGCTTCTCGCGCAACGCCTGATCGGCCGTCTTGCCAAGCATCAGCGCCTGCGACTGCGCCAGCGCATTGGCCAGCAGCTTGCGGTGCAGGTCGGCGTGGCCGTGGGTCGGCCGGCGCACGACGATGAACTCCACCGGCACCACGTCGCTGCCCTGGTGCAGCATCTGGAAGAACGCGTGCTGGCCGTTGGTGCCGGGCTCGCCCCAGACCACCGGGCTGGTCGCGTAGGGCAGCGGCTCGCCCGCGAGATCGACCGACTTGCCGTTGCTCTCCATCTCGAGCTGCTGCAGGTAGGCCGGCAGCCGCTTCAGGCCCTGGTGATAGGGCGCGATGCAGCGCGTCGGGAAGCGGTGGAAGTTGCGGTACCAGACGTCGAGCAGCCCGAGCTGCAGCGGCAGGTTGGACCCGACCGGCGCCTCGGCGAAATGGCGGTCCATCGCGTGCGCGCCGGCGAGCAGTTCGCGGAAATGCTCGCTGCCGACCGCGATCGCGATCGGCAGCCCGATCGCGCTCCAAAGCGAGTAGCGCCCGCCGACCCAATCCCAGAAGCCGAAGGTCGTGTCGATGCCGAACGCGGCCGCCGCCTCGACATTCGTCGTCGTGGCGACGAAATGGCGCTCCAGGTGCTGCCCGCCCTGCGAAAGGAACCACTCGCGAGCGACCTGCGCGTTGGCCATCGTCTCCTGCGTCGTGAAGGTCTTGCTGGCGACGACAAACAGCGTCGACTTCGCGCGCAGCCGGCGCAGCACCGGCGCGATATCGTGGCCGTCGACGTTGCTGACGAAGTGAAAGCGGATGTCCGGGTGGACGAAGGCGTCCAGCGCCGGCACCACCATCTGCGGGCCGAGGTCGCTGCCGCCGATGCCGATATTGACGATATCGGTGATCCCGCGCGCCGGCTCGCGCACATGGTCGGCGAAGTCGAGCATGGCGTCCAGCACCGCGTGCACCTCGGCGTTGAACGGTGTGGCCGCGCCGCGCGGGGCGCGCAGCGCGGTGTGCAGCACGGCGCGGCCCTCGGTGGCGTTGATCGGCTCGCCGGCGAACATCGCGTCGCGCCGCGCCGCGACGCCGCACTCGCGCGCCAGGTCCGCCAGCAGGCTGCGCGTGGCGGCGTCCCAGCGCGCCTTCGAAAGGTCGGCGAAGACCTCCGGCGCCTGCACGCCGAAGGCGTCGAAGCGGCCGCCGTCGCGGGCGAAGGCCTCGCGCAAGTCCAGCGTGCGGCCGCTGGTGTCGAAGTGGCGCGCCAGGCCCGCCCAGGCCCCTGTGCGGTCGCCGCGCGGGAAGTCCATCGCCCGCCCTGCCTTCTTCATCCGCCGCGCCGCGCCGCGATCGCGCGGTCGAGCGCCGCCGCAGCCGCCGCGAATTCCCGGATCCCGGCCGCCAGCAGTTCGGTGGCCATCGCGTCCTCGTTCAGCGACCAGCGGAAGCTCGCCTCGTTGAAGGTGCTGGCATGCATCGTCGCCGCCTCGGCGTCGCCGCGCACCAGCCTGCGCGGCACTTCGCCCGCGGCTGCGTGCAGCAGCGCCAGCAGCGCGGCGTCGATCGCCAGCCGCTCGCAGCCGGCCAGCGCCAGCGCCTGCGCGGCGTCGCGCAGCTCGGCGCCGACGACCTCGGTCGCGAAGCCGTAGTGGCGCAGGTAGCGCCACAGCCGCGTCAGCGTCTGCACGCCCGGATCGCCGGCGGCCGGATCGATCGGCTCGGCCAAGGCCGCCGCCGGGCACCCGGCGTCGGCGGCGCCGGGGGACGCAGCGGCGGCCGCGGCAGCACGCTGCGGCGCCATCCGCTGCCAGTCGCCGATGCGCCCGACCGGGCAGGCGATGCGCGCCACGCCGGCATCGCCGCAAAGCACCGCCTGGCACAGGCCGAGCACCAGCGTCGCCTCGCACCCGATGCCCTCGCGCGCCAGCGCGCGGGCGGCCTGGATGCCCTCCCAGGTCGCGACGATGCGCAGCCGCACGCGCGCGCGGTCGATGCCGGCCTTCTCGTACAGATGCACCAGGCGCCGCGCGCGCGCGACGCTGCCGGCGGTGTCGAATGCCAGCCTGGCATCGACATCGGTGCCGATGCAACCGGGCAGCGACTCGAGCACCGCGCATCCGAGCTGCACCCGCAGCGCATCGGCGAGGTCGGCCGGCGGCTCGCCGGCATGCGCGGCCAGCGCCTGCGACAGCCGTGGTGCGAGCGCGCCTTGCCGCAGCTCGTGCAGCACGGCGGCATCGCCGATCGACGCATCGCGCGGTGCGAGCTGCGCGATCACGCCGGCGTCGGCCGTCGTCGCGACGACGGCGGAGTGGGCCTTCAGGGCGTCGAGCAGCAGCATGCCGCGATTAGACTCGATCCCGCGCCACAGGCGCCGGCGCGAAAAGTGACACCTGCGACGCCACGGCTCGGGGGTGGCGTCGAGCGCGGCGGCCTGTTACAAACCGCCCTGCGATGAAATCCCTTGTTGCCCTCCTGCTCGCGCTGGCCGCCAGCGCGGCGTCCGCCGCGACCTGGCCCGCCGGCCCCGACGGCGCGCCGATGAGCTTCCAGCAGGCGCTGGCGCGCGCCGCCGACGGCGACACGATCGAGCTCGCGCCCGGCACCTACAAGGGCCAGGTCGGTGTCGTCGCGCAGCGCCGGCTGACGATCCGCGGCGTCGGCGAGCGGCCGGTGTTCGACGCCGACGGCGCGCACGCCGAGGGCAAGGCGATCTGGGTCGTGCGCGACGGCGACATCACGATCGAGAACGTCGAGTTTCGCGGCGCGCGCGTGCCGGACGGCAACGGCGCCGCACTCCGCTTCGAGAAGGGCCGCCTGCTGCTGCGGCGCTGCCGCCTGGTCGACAACCAGAACGGTCTGCTGACCGGCAACGACAGCGCGGCCGAGCTCGTGATCCAGGACAGCGAGTTCGCACGCGCGCCGCAGGTCGAGGGCAGCCTGCCGCACCTGCTGTATGCCGGGCGTATCGGGCGGCTCGAGGTCACTGGCAGCCGCTTCCACCAGGGCTTCGAGGGCCACCTGATCAAGTCGCGCGCGCGCACGACGCACCTCGCCTACAACCTGATCGTCGACGGCGAGGGCGGCGGCGCGAGCTACGAGATCGACCTGGCCAACGGCGGCGACGCGCTGATCGTCGGCAATATCGTCGCGCAGAGCCGCCAGACGCAGAATCCGGTCGTCATCGCCTACGGCGCGGAGGGCCGGGTGTGGGAGCGCAACCGGCTGCTGCTGTCGCACAACACGCTGGTCAGCGACTTCCCGCTGGCGTGGTTCCTGCGCGCCTGGCCCGACAAGCTCGGCGCTGGCACGACGATCCGCGCCGTCAACAACCTGACCGTCGGTGCCGGGCTGTTCGCGCTCGGCGCGTCGGGCGATTTCGACGGCAACCGCTGGTCCTTCGCCTCCGCGCTCGAGGGCCCGGGCGCGCTCGCGTTCGAGCTCGCGCGCGACTCGCGGCTGCGCGGCAGCGCCGAAGACCCGCGCACGCTGGCCGGCGACGAATCGTTGCCGACGGCCGAGTTCAGCTTGCCGATCGGGACCCGCCCGCTGGCATCGCCGGCGGCGTGGTCGCCTGGGGCGCTGCAGCGATGAATCGCGTTTGCGTTCGATCGCCAAGGACTGCGCTGTCGGCGATCGTCCGCGTTTGGTCCGTTGCCGCCACTCGTCGGGGCCTGTCCTTCGTTTGCCTGCCATGATCGAGCGGGCCGAGGACGACGGGTACCCTTGCCCTCCATGCCCGGGGACAGTGCCCCGGGCGCTCGCCAGGCACAAACAGTCCGCAGGACTGTTTGTGTCCGGGCTCGCTCCCCCGCCATCGGCCTTCGGCCGCTGGCTCCTCCTTTACTTACGGTCAAGGGCACCCGCCGTCCTCGGCAGGCCACCGAGTTGGTATTCGACGGTCGAATACCGGAGTGGTGGCAGGCCAAGGTCGGCGGGCATCCTCCCACGTAAGTAAAGGAGGAGCCGGCGGCGCAAGCCGACGGCGGGGGACATGGAGTGGGAGGGTGCCCGCCGGCCTTGGCACGCGCGCAGGACGAACGCCAGAGAAAGCGAAGAACCGACTTCCGTGACCGGCAGCTACCTGACGCCTCCGGCCCTTCGACCGCGGGCGCCACTCGAAAGCTCGAACGCCATCCCGTGCGAGTCGCGCCGGGCGCGCGGGATCGGTGCGTGCCGGGCGCGCAGGCCGGGCGGGGGCTCAGCCGGCTGCCGCGGCCCTGCTCGCGGCCTTGTCGTCGCCGGCGATCCCGAGCAGCGGCGCCACCCCGTACAGCCGGGCCAGTGCGGCGAGCTTGTCCGGCACCTCGGCAAGCTCGAACCCGAGCCCGCGCGACGTCGCCAACCGTCGCGCCTGCAGCAGCAACGCGATCGCTCCGGTATCGAGCACGGCCAGCGCCGACGCGTCGATGCGCAAGGCACCCGAGGCCGGCAACACGCGCAGCGCCTGCTCGACGCCGCGCAGCACGGCGGCCGCCTCGTCCATCGTCACCGTGGCCGGCAGCGCGAAGCCGGCCGGCGCCGCCGCCGCCGGCGCGTTCTCGCCGCGTGCGGTCGTGCTCACTTGGCGGGCGCATTCGCGGCAGCGTTGGCGGGCCTGTCCGCCGGCGCCGCGTTGCGCTCGGCGAGCTTGGCGATCAGGCCGTCGATGCCGCCGCTGGCGATCTCCTGCGCGAAGCTGCTGCGGTACTGGTCGACGAGCCAGATGCCGAGCACATTGACGTCGTAGATCCGCCAGCCGTCGCCATTGCGCTCGAGCCGGTAGTCGAGCTGGATCGGCTCGTTGCCGCCGCCGCGTACCTCGCTGCGGACGACCACCTCCGGATCGTCGGGGCGCATGCGCAGCGGCTTGAGCACCAGTTCGGTCTGCGGCTTGACCTGCGACAGCGCGCCGGCATAGGTCCGCACCAGCAGCGTCTTGAACTCGGTCTGCAGCCGCTCGCGCTGCGCGGGGGTGGCCTGGCGCCAGCGCACGCCGACCGCCGACGCCGTCATGCGCGGGAAGTTCAGGTGCGGCAGCAACTCCGCGTCGACGAGCCTGATCACCTTCGGGATGTCGCCAGCCTGGATCGCCGGGTCGGCCTTGACCGCATCGAGCAGCCGCGCCGAGACCTCGCGCACGAAGGCATCCGGCGCGCTGCCGGAGGCCTGCGCGGGCGCGGCCGGCAGGACGAGCGCAGCCGCTGCGGCCAGCGTCGCCAGCGCCCTTGCGCGGGACAGGAAGAGGCGTCTCGTCATCGTCATCGTCCTTTCGTCGCGCCGGCAGCTCGCCGGCGCATCGCTCGTGCGCTGCGCCCGGATCACCGGCTGCGCGCGCATCGCTTCAACGTCGCACCGCCGCCTGCGGTGCACCGGGAGGCTTCAGCGCGCGGCCGGCTCCTCCAGGTCGGGCTCGGGCAGCGGCGGCGGGTCGCCGTCGTAGACCAGGTTGCGCCGGCGCGCCAGGTAGGCGTCGCGCAGGAAGATATAGCGGTCCAGCGCCGCCTGCTCGAGCAGCTTGCTGGCGCCGAGCAACCGGGCGCGTGCATCGACCACGTTCAGCACGCCCGCGGCGGCGATCTCGCCCTCGTCCAGCCCGATGCGCGCGGTCGAGGTCGCCGCCATGTCCAGCGGGCGGCCGGCGGTGTCGCGCAGGCTCGACGGCCCGAGCAGCGGCAGCACCAGGTAGGGCCCCGCCGGCAGCCCCCAGCGGCCCAGCGTCTGGCCGAAGTCCTCGCGCTGGCGCTCCAGCCCGGCCTCGGTGCCGATGTCCAGCAAGCCGCCGAGGCCGAGGGCGGTGTTCACCGCCACCCGCATCGTCATCGTCAGCGCCGGCTCGGGCTTGGCCTGCAGCAGGTGGTTGACGGCCGACCAGGCATCGTCGAGGTTGCCGAAGAAGTTGCCGACGCCGGTGCGGACGAACGACGGCACATGGTCGCGCCATGTGCGCGCCACCGGCGCCAGCACGGCGTCGTCGACGGCGTCGTTGAAGCGCTGCATGCTGCGGTTGTAGCCCTCGAAGGGGTCGTCCGGGTTCGGGTGCGGCACGCTCGCGCAGCCGCCGAGTGCGGCCGCCAGCGCCAGCAGCGCGCCGGCGGTGCGGCGGCGCGGAGCAGCGCCAGTGCTCATTGCCCGCCCCCGCCGGCACCGGCCGCGCTGTTGGCGAGAAACTGGCCGATCAGGTTCTCCAGCACCACCGCCGACTGCGTCTGCACGATGCGGCCGCCGTCGGCGAGCATCGTCTCGTCCGGGCCGGGCTCCAGGCCGATGTACTGGTCGCCGAGCAGCCCTGAGGTCAGGATCTTGGCCGAGGTGTCCTTCGGAAACTGGAACTCGCTGCGGATACTCATCGTCACCACGCCCTCGTAGGTCACCGGATCCAGCCCGATCGAGGTCACGCGGCCGACCAGCACCCCGGCGCTGCGCACCGGCGCGCGCGCCTTCAGGCCGCCGATATTGGTGAAGCGGGCACTCAGCTCATAGCCATTGCCGGCCTCGAAGTTGCCGAGGTTGGCCGCCTTCATCGCCAGGAAGACGAGCGCGATCATGCCCAGCAGCACGAACAGCCCGACCAGGGTCTCGATACCTTTTCTCGCCATGGTTTGAATCCTTGCCAGTCGTCGCAGGGTAGCTAGCGGTTGCAGCGTGTCGCGTCGGCGCGTTGCCAGGGTGTCGTCAAGGCGTCGTCAAGGCGTCGTGAACATCAGCGCCGTGAGCACGAAGTCCATGCCCAGCACCGCCAGCGACGAGACCACCACGGTGCGCGTCGTCGCATACGCGACGCCTTCGGGCGTGGCCTCGGTCTCGTAGCCCTGGTACAGCGCCACCGCGGTGCAGATGACGCCGAACACCGTCGCCTTGGCGATGCCGTTGCCGACGTCGCGCCACCAGTCCACCCCGTTCTGCATCACCGACCAGAAGTTGCCCGCGTCGACGCCGATCAGCCCGACCGCGACCACCCAGGCCCCGAGGATGCCGACGGCCGAGAACATCGCCGCCAGCAGGGGCATCGCGACGATGCCGCCGATCAAGCGCGGCGCCAGCACACGCTGGCGCGGGTCGACCGCCATCAGCTCCATCGCCGCGAGCTGCTCGCCGGCCTTCATCAGCCCGATCTCGGCCGTCAGCGAGGTGCCGGCGCGGCCGGCGAACAGCAGCGCCGTGACCACCGGCCCGAGCTCGCGCACCAGCGACAGGTTGACGATCAGCCCCAGGCTCTCGGCCGCGCCGTAGGTCACCAGCGCGTAGTACATCTGCAGCGCCAGCACGAAGCCGACCGCGACCCCGGACGCGACGATGATCAGCAGCGAGCGGTTGCCGATCGCGTGGATCTGGTGCACGACGAGGTAGAAGCGCCGCAGCGACCCCGGAAGCACGCGCAGCAGGTCGAGGAAGAACAGCGCCGCGTGGCCGAAGCCGCGCAGCACCCGCAGCGTGCGCGCGCCGAGCTCGGCGAGCAGGTTCATCGCCTTGCCTCCGCGCCAGCACCCGTCGCGCCGGAGCCGGCCCCACCCGCACCGTCCCCCGCAGCGGCGAGCCCGAAATCCTCGTCGAGCTCGGGCGCCGGGTAGTGGAACTTGACCGGACCGTCGGGCTCGCCGCGCACGAACTGCCGCACCTCGGGGTCGCGGCTCTCCATCAGCTCCTTCGGCGTCCCCTGCGCGACGAGGCGGCCGCCGGTGGCCATCAGCACGACCCAGTCCGAGATCGCCATGCACTCGGGCACGTCGTGCGAGACGACGAGCGAGGTCGCGCCGGTGACATCGTTGAGCGTGCGGATCAGCTTGGCCGCCACCCCCATCGAGATCAGGTCCAGGCCGGCGAAGGGCTCGTCGTACATGATCAGCTCGGGGTCCAGCGCGATCGCGCGCGCCAGCGCGATGCGGCGCGCCATGCCGCCGGAGACCTCGGCGATGCGCAGCGACGCCGCGCCGCGCAACCCGACCGCGTTGAGCTTCATCAGCACGATGTCGCGGATCATCGCCTCGGGCAGGTCGGTGTGCTCGCGCAGCGGGAAGGCGACGTTCTCGAACACCGTCAGGTCGGTGAACAGCGCGCCGAACTGGAACAGCATCCCCAGCCGCCTGCGCAGCGCGTGCATCTGCACCTTGTCGCCGACGTCGAGCGCCCGGCCGTCGAACACGACGCGGCCCTTCGTGGCCGCGTGCACGCCACCGATCAGCCGCAGCAGCGTCGTCTTGCCGCAGCCCGACCCGCCGAGGATCGACGTCACCTTGCCGCGCTCGAAGCGCAGCGAGATGTCGGCCAGGATCGTGCGCCGCTCGTCGTAGCCGAACGTGACGCGGTCGATCTCGATCAGGGCATCGGCGGGGCTCAAGCGCGTGGGCGGCGCGGCCGCGACGCTGCGCGCAGCCGGGCGCGGCCGGGCGGCGCAGGTCGCTGGCGGCGCGACGGTCGTGTTGGTCTTGTAGCGGCGAAGTATCGCATGCGGGCTGCCGGCCCGAGGGTTTGCACGGATATGTCGGTGCCTGCACGGTCCGCGGCCGGGTCATCACGCCGAAGCGCCGAAAACCCCGGCCGGCGCGAGCGCGCGTCGGGAGCGGCGCCGCCGGACTCCAGCCTCATCCGCCGCCGACGGCTGCCGCGCGAGATCGCGCCGGGGCCTGCGCCGCCAGCGCCGCCCAGGCCAGCAGCAACAGCAGCAGCAGGAATCGCGGGTCGTCGATCAGCGTATTGACGCTGGCGCAGACCGTGAAGGCGACGAGCGCGGCCAGCGCCGAGCTGGCACCGGCTCGCCCCTGGATCGCCGCCGCGAACCCGGCCGCCAGCGCCGAGCCGAGCAGCAGCGCCCAGGCGAACGCGCCGAATGCGCCCTGCTCCAGCAGAACCGCCAGCGGCAAGCTGTGCACGTGGTACGGCGGGTCGATATCGGTCGACATCCACCAGCCGTCGAACCCGCGCGCGAAGTCGCCATTGCGCAACAGCTCGCGGCCATCGGGCGCTCGCAGGCTGAGGTCGGTGACGTCGACCGCCTCGCCGGCGCTGGGCGTGTGCAGCGCGAACTTGATCGGCCGGCCGGCGCCGGCGGCCCGCAGCGGCGCGAGGTCCAGCTTCAGTTCCGCCCGGCCCCAGCGCTCGGCGCCGGCGTCGGCGGACCTGGCGACGCCCCGCACGCAGTCGGCCGAAGTCAGCATCCACTTCTGGCACACGCTGACCGCCAGCGACGGTGCGGGATCGCGGCCTCGCAGGCGCAGCGTCAGGACATGCGGATCGGCCGCTGCCGGTCGCACGATCTGGTCGAGGTAGGTCAGCGCGCCGGCGCCGAGGCGCAGCCAGCGCCCGCCACCCGCATCGCCGGCGTCGCTGCCGACATGCAGCAGGGCCGCCCGCCTCGGTTCCTGGCTGCCCCAGAAATGCGCCTGCGCAAAGCGCCCGAGCCCGATGCCGAACAGCAGCGTCCCCCAGCTGTCGCCGCGCAGCGCCAGCGCATCCTGCCAGTGCGCGCTGCGCTGCCCGAGATCGCGCTGCCAATGAGCGAGTCGCTCCTGCGCATAGCCGCCGCGCAGCACTGGCCAGGATGCCGCGGCGGCGACCGCGATCGCCAGCGCCAGCATCGCCGCGGCGCGGCCGCGCTCCGGTCCGCGCGCGCGAAGCTCCAGCAGCGCGAACACGACCAGCCCCGCCGCCAGCGCCGCATAGCCGTTGCGCGAGAAGGTCAACATCAGCGCCAGGCTCGCCGCGCCGAGCAGCGCGAGCGCCGCCGCGCGCGCGACGGTCCCGCGCGCCACCCGCAGCGCCCGCGCCGCGAACACGGCACCGAGCGCGAGGTAACACTCGACGAAGGCGCCGCCGCGATGCATGGCCGAGAACGGCCCGGTCACGCGGTAGTCGGCCCCCAGGTCGGCCCAGCCGACGAAGACCGTGCGCTCCCACAGCACCCAGCCGACGACGCCGGCCAGCCCGAGCGTCATGCCACGCGCGAGGAGCGGCGCCACCTCGTGCCCGGCCGCCTGCAAGCGCCGCCACAACCCCGCCAGCAGCGCCGCCCACAGCAGGCCCTTGGCGATGCGCAGCGCGTTGAACGGGTGGTGGTAGCTCGCCAGCGCGTTCGCATCCAGCGGCGGGATCGGCCACAGCGCGATCCCCGCCGACACGGCGGCGGACAGCGCGACCAGCCCGAAGCCGAGGCGCCAGAGTGCCGGCGCCGGCGCCGACGGGGCCGGCGTGCGCGCCCAGGCCACGGCCAGCGCGAGCGCCAGCAAGAGGTCGAACTCGTCCCACAGCAGGCGCCCGGTCCAGGGTGCGAAATCGAACAGCGGCAGCGCGGCGACGATCAGGACCATCGACCAGGCCGGCCGCCAGGCGACAGCCGCCTCCGCGATGCCGACCGCCAGCGTCGTCCACGCGACGCCGGGCGGGACGCTCAGCAGCTGCCAGCCCAGCGCCGCCAGCGCCAGCGCCGCAAGCGGCCACGACACCGGCGCTCCGGCGGACACCTGCGCCGCTTGCACAACCGCTGCCATGCGGCGCGGGACACGCTGCGGCGGTTGCGCCGCGGCCGGCGGCCCCTCTTCATCAGCCGCGGCGACGGTCGCGCGACGGCGCTGCCAGCGCGTCGCGGCCGCCGCCACGAGCGCCGCGGCCGCGGCCGCGATACCCAGGTTGGTCGGGTCCGGTCGCAGGCCGACGAGGAAGAGCTTGCCCCCCTCGACCACCGCACAGGCCAGCGCCGCCGCCAGCGCAGCGGCCGCCGCCGGCCGCCGACGCGCCCAGGCCCACAACCCGATCGGCGCGTAGGCGAGGGCCACGCCGGTCAGGCTCAGCAGCGCCTGCGCCTCGCTCGTGTAGTAGTGGTAGTAGAAAGGCTGCCAGCGCAGTGACGCCAAGGTCGTCGTCGCGCCAGCCGCCCCGCCCCAGGCGTGCGTCCACCAGCCGTTGACCCCCAGCAGCAACAACAGATAAGGTGCCGCCGCCCACGATGCAGCCCTTGCCACGGCGGCACGCACGCGTTCGGGGGGCCAGGCGTGGCGGCGCGGCCACGCCCAGGCACCGAGCATCACGCCGACCAGCCGCGTCAGCACCGAGGCGCCCTGCGTCACGCCGGAGACGATCAGCAGTTGCGCCGCCTCGATCGCCAGACCCCAAACCAGCCCGACCAGGGCGACCGACCCGGCGCGCATGCCGGCGCGGGCGGCATCGGCATCCGCCTGCCGCACGGATCCCGGTGACCCCGCGCGCTGCGGCATCGGCGGGGACCGACCCGCAATTCGGCGTTGCGCGAGCCACGCCCCCAGCGGCGCGGAAAGCAGCGTCTCGGCCAGCAGCCGCAGCAGCGTGACGAGCGGGCGCGGCTCGCCCCCGGCGAGCACCCAGCCCCAGCGATCCGATGCCAGCTTGTCGCGCAATTCGGCGGCCGAGAGCAGCAGGTCGTACGGAAACAGGCTGTAGGCGAGGTAGGCCGCCGCATACAGCGCCAGCGCATGCGCATGCAGCCAGCTCGCCCCGGCGCGCGGAACGCGCTGCCAGCGCGCGCGCCGGCCCCAGACCGCCGCCGCGGCGAGCGCACCGGCGACGCTGCCGATCGCCTCGGCCAGCAAGTCGTTGAGCGAGACCGTGCGCGGCGGAAAGAACAGCTGCGCATACTCGACGGCCAGCGCCAGCCCGCAGCCGAAGGCCACCGCCAGCGGCAGCGCCAGCACGCGCCAGCACCCGCGCACCAGCAGCGCCAGCGCGGTGAGGAATCCCAGCGGCGCATAGAGGACGCCATTGGCGATCCAGTCGGCGCGCGAGCCGGCGCCGAGATCGAGAAACGGGATCTGCTGGAATCGCGTCCAGGCCTCGCCGGGCGCAAGCGGGCGGTAGTCGAGCGGGACGAGGCTGCCGTAGACGACGAAGGCGGTGTAGGCGAGCCACCCGGCGAACACCCGCGCCGACAGCCGCCGGCGCGCCGCGTCGGCCGCCTTCACGCGCGCCGCCCCCGGTTGGCGCGGTTCGGGATCACTCGCCGACGGCTCCCGCCGCGCTGCGGCGGGACTCGGATGCGTCGCGATGGCGTTGCGGCGTCAGACCGGGCCGCAGGGCGTCACGGCCGCCACCCCGGCAGGGTTCAGCGTCGCGCCGAGCACATTCGTCGCGCCGCAGAAGTTGACCGAGGCACCGTCCTCGCAAACGATGTAGGCGTAGACATGGCCCGGGCCATAGTTGTATTCGGCACGCGTATTGGCGCCGTTGCCGGTAACCTGCCAGCTTCCGACGACCTTGGTCGGGTCGGTTGCATGGCCGGAACCCTTCTTGTAGTCGGTCAGCGCACCGCCGGCCGCGGTATTGCCCGCGTGGAACTCCTGCCAGCGATCCCCGCCGGCCGTCGCGCAGACCCACTTGTTGCCGAGCAAGGTGGCGACGTCGTTCGGCTGCTGGATCCGCGTGCCGCCGCCGCAGGGGCAGGCCTGGGCCGCGGCCAAGCCGGGCGCAGCCGCCAGCATGAGCGCCGCCATCGGCGCAAGAAGGGTCCTCATCGCAAGATCTCCTCGACTGAACTGCGCGATGCTACGGTCTGCCCATGCCCATCACAAGCCCGCAGACCGGGGGTCTGGCCGCCGCGCTGCGCGCTGCCGGCCCCGGCGGCACCATCGTCCTCGCCCCGGGCAGCTACGCCGGCGACGTCGGCATCGTCACCCAGCCCGGCCTGACGATCACCAGCCCCGGCCCCGGCGCCGTGCTGCGCGCCGACGGCCGCCACGCCGAGGGCAAGGCGATCCTCGTCGTTCGCGCGCCCGATGTGCGGATCGAGAACCTCGAATTCCGCGCCGCGCGCGTTCCGGCCGGCAACGGCGCCGGGATCCGATTCGAATCCGGCTCGCTGGTGCTCGACCGCTGCCGCTTCGTCGACAACGAGATGGGCGTGCTGACCGCCGGCCGCCCGGACATGGCGCTGGCGGTCTACCACTGCCACTTCGGCGACGCCCCGCGCCACGACAGCGGCATGCTGCACCACCTGCTCTACGTCGGCGCGATCGGGCACTGCGTCGTCATGCACAGCCGTTTCGGCGGCGGCTGGCGCGGCCACCTGCTCAAGAGCCGCGCGCGCATCAGTCGCATCCTGTTCAACGAATTCGACGACGGCGAGGCGGGCGGCGCGTCCTACGAGCTGGAATTTCCGAACGGCGGCGACGCGATGGTGCTGGGCAACCGGATCGCGCAGTCGCCGGCGAGCGACAACCCGGCGATGCTGAGCATGGGTGCCGAAGGCGGCGGCGCCGGGCCGCACCGGCTGCTGCTGCGCGGCAATCACTTCGTCGACCGTCGCGCCCGTTCGGCCGAGGCGCCGTCGCGCTTCGTCCACCTCTGGCCCGAACGGCTGGCCGGGCCGCTGGAGGTGCTGGCCGAGGGCAATCGCTTCGACGGCGCCGGGCAGATCGGGTTGCCGGGCTGAAACGGCTGCCGCGTACGACGCGGCGCACGCATTCGTAGCTCAGCCGCTGCTGCCTCGCCCAGCAGCGTCGAGCCTTGCATCCCACGCGCGATAGGCTTCGACGAGCGCGGCGGCCGCCTCGATGGCAGCCAGCAGTTGCGCGTGCCTGATCCCGGGTGCGTCGGGGTACTCGTGCGCCAGACGGTTGCGGATCTCGCGCCATTGCAGCCAGGCATCGACGTCGAGATAGCCCAGCTTCTCGAGCCGGTCCAGCCGATCCCGCATCGGCCACTGCTCCGACGGCTCCGCGAGCGACTCGAGCGTGGCCGGGATCAGGCGTTCGCCAAGGCTGTCCTGGAGCTTCGTGAATCGAAACAGGATCTGGTCCGTCAGCAGCCGCAGCCCGCGATCGGCCTCGATCTGCTCCGGCGTGGGCGCGGGCAGCACCTTCCAGTCACGTAGCGCGTCGTCGAGCACGGCGGCATGCCGATCGGCCTCCCAACGGGCCCATCGCAGTCGGTCGCCGGCCGTGCCGCTCACCGGGCCGTCAGCGGCAGGGCCTGCCGCCGCGCAGACTGCAAAACGCTGGCCGGTACTCCGGCCACGGGCCTGCCGAGGATGACATCGATCCGCCGCTCGCCGAGCCGCCGGTACAGCCGGGCGACGAAAGACCGCCGGTCGGCGACCCAGCGCGCAGGCGTCGGCGCTTCGGGCAGGTCGATGAGCAGGTCGATATCGCCCCCGCGCGCCAGGTCGTCGACTCGGGACCCGAACAGGCTGACGACCGCGGCCGGGCCCCAGGTCTCGCGCGCCGCGGCGACGATCGTCGCTCTTTCGTCGGCCGTGATCCTCATCCGGCGCAGTATAGGAGTCCGCCGCCCGTGCCGCGGTCGAGTCACACGAGAATGCGCGCGCACCGCGCCGCGCGGCGCATCAGCCCCTCAACCGACCATCCCCTGCGCCCGCAGGTAGCCGACGACGCGCTCGGCGGCATCCTCGGCACTCAGGGTGACGGTGTCGATGCGCATCTCGGGCTGCTCGGGTGGCTCGTAGGGCGAGTCGATGCCGGTGAAGTTCTTCAGCTCGCCGCGCCGGGCCTTGCGGTACAGACCCTTGACGTCGCGCCCCTCGGCGACCTCCAGCGGCGTGTCGACGTGGACCTCGACGAAGTCGCCGTCGGGCAGCAGCCGGCGCGCCATGTCGCGCTCGGCGCGGAACGGCGAGATGAAGGCCGTCATCACGATCAGCCCGGCGTCGGCCATCAGCTTGGCGACCTCGGCGATGCGGCGGATATTCTCGACCCGGTCCGCCTCGGTGAAGCCCAGGTCCTTGTTCAGCCCGTGGCGCACGTTGTCGCCGTCGAGCAGGTAGGTGTGGCGCCCGGCGGCGTGCAGCTTCTTCTCGACCAGGTTGGCGATCGTCGACTTGCCCGACCCCGACAGCCCGGTGAACCACAGCACCCCGGGGCGCTGGCCCTTCAGCCGCGCGCGCGCGGCGCGATCGACGTCCACATGCTGCAGGTGGATGTTGCTCGCGCGGCGCAGCGCGAAGTGCAGCATCCCGGCGCCCACCGTGTGGTGGCTCATCCTGTCGATCAGCACGAAGCCGCCCATCTCGCGGCTCGTCTCGTAGGGCTCGAAGACGATCTGGCGGTCCAGCGCGAGGTTGGCCACGCCGATGCCGTTCAGCCCGAGCTGCTTGGCCGCGATATGGTCCATCGTGTCGACGTCGAGCGCGTACTTCAGGTCGGTCACGCTCGCGCCGACGCTGCGCGTGCCGGTCTTCAGCTCGTACTGGCGCCCCGGCAGCAGCGGCTCGTCGGCCATCCAGACGATCGTGCACTCGAACTGGTCGGCGACCTCGGGCGGATCGTCGGCGGCGACGATCACGTCGCCGCGCGAGACGTCGACCTCGTCGGCCAGCGTCAGCGTCACCGACTGGCCGGCCACCGCCTGCGCCAGCTCGCCGTCGGCGGTCACGATCGCCGCCACCGCGGTCGCGCGGCCCGACGGCAGCACACGCACGCGGTCGCCCGGGGCGACGCTGCCGCGCGCGATCGTGCCGGCATAGCCGCGGAAGTCCTGGTGCGGCCGGTTGACCCACTGCACCGGCATGCGCAGCGGGCCGGCCTGCAGCCGCTCGTCGTCGACCTCCACCGTCTCCAGCCAGGCCATCAGCGTCGGGCCGCGGTACCAGGGCGTGCGCTCGCTGTGCGCGAGCATGTTGTCGCCGTCCAGCGCCGACAGCGGGATCGCCGTCACCTGCTCCAGCCCGATCCGCGCGGCGAACTCGCGGTAGGCGTCGGCGATGCGATCGAACACCTCCTGCGACCAGCCGACCAGGTCCATCTTGTTGACCGCCAGCACGACGCGCCGGATGCCGATCAGCCGCACGAGATGGCTGTGGCGGCGGGTCTGCGTCAGCAGCCCCTTGCGCGCGTCGACCAGGATCACCGCGGCGTCGGCGGTCGACGCGCCGGTGACCATGTTGCGCGTGTACTGCTCGTGCCCGGGCGTGTCGGCGACGATGAACTTGCGCCGCTCGGTATGGAAGAAGCGGTAGGCGACGTCGATCGTGATGCCCTGCTCGCGCTCGGCGGCCAGGCCGTCGACGAGCAGCGCGAGGTCGACCTCGCCGCCGCGCGTGCCCCACTTGCGGCTGTCGGCCTGCACCGCCGCGAGCTGGTCGTCGGCGAGCAGCTTGCTGTCGTACAGCAGCCGGCCGATCAGCGTGCTCTTGCCGTCGTCGACGCTGCCGCAGGTGATGAAGCGCAGCAGGCTCTTGTCCTCGTGCTGCTGGAGCCAGCGCTCGATCTCGGCGGCCTGGGTGTCGGTGCTTCGGTCCATGTCAGAAATACCCTTCCTGCTTCTTGCGTTCCATCGATGCCGCCTGGTCGTGGTCGATCAGGCGCCCCTGGCGTTCGCTCGTGCGCGCGTTCAGCATCTCGCCGATCACCGCCGGCAGCGTATCGGCGTCGCTCTCGATCGCGCCGGACAGCGGGTAGCAGCCCAGCGTGCGGAAGCGCACCCGGCGCATCACCGGGACCTCGCCGGCGCGCAGCGGCATGCGAGCGTCGTCGACCATGATCAGCGTGCCGTCGCGCTCGACCACCGGCCGCTCGCGCGCCAGGTATAGCGGCACCACCGGGATGTGCTCGCGATGGATGTACTGCCAGACGTCGAGCTCGGTCCAGTTGCTCAGCGGGAAGACGCGGATCGACTCCCCCTTGTGCTTGCGCGTGTTGTACAGGTGCCAGAGCTCGGGGCGCTGGTGCTTCGGGTCCCAGTGGTGACGCGCGTCACGGAAGCTGAAGATGCGCTCCTTGGCGCGGCTCTTCTCCTCGTCGCGGCGCGCGCCGCCGAACGCGGCGTCGAAGCCGTGGTGGTCCAGCGCCTGCTTCAGCCCCTGCGTCTTCCACAGGTCGGTGTGGATCTGCGAGCCGTGGTCGAAGGGGTTGATGCCCAGCCGCTCGGCCTCGGGGTTGCGCCACACGAGCAGCTCCATGCCCATCTCGCGCGCCATGCGGTCGCGCAGCTCGTACATGTCGCGGAACTTCCAGGTCGTGTCGACGTGCAGCAGCGGGAACGGCGGCGGCGCCGGCCAGAAGGCCTTCCTAGCCAGGTGCAGCATGCAGGCGCTGTCCTTGCCGACCGAGTAGAGCATCACCGGGCGCTCGCAGGTCGCGACGACCTCGCGCAGGATGTGGATGCTCTCGGCCTCGAGGCGTTGCAGGTGGGTCAGTTTCATCGTGGGGGCCGGGGTGGGGAATGGGGGCGCGGCGGGAAGGGCGCCCATGGCG
>JACPVA010000062.1 GCA_016191995.1 Burkholderiales bacterium
CGGCGTGGCCGAGCAGCTGCGCCAGCGGCGGCGAGCTGGCGGCAGGCCCGGCATGCGGCGCGGGTGCGGACGGCAGGCCCGGCGGCGACGGCGTGCGTGCGGGGGTCGGCTTGCGGCTCGGCTTGCGGGTCGGCACGCCGGCAGTGTAGGAGGCGGCGGTGCCAGGGGCCGCATGGCAAGCCGGCCCGGCCGCAACGCCGCTGCGCGGCGCCTGCCGTTGCCGGAGCAGACCCTTTGGCTGCAGCACGACCCCGATGCATGCAGAATGCGCCGGAACTTCGAGGGAGACCGCCCATGCCCGAGCCGAGCCCGACCGACGCGCCCGAGCGCGCCGGCCGCATCTTCCGCAGCGAGGACGAGCTCGCCGCGCTGCCCGCGTCCGAGCGCATCCGCTACCGGCTGGTCGCGTCCGAGCGTCGCTACCACGCGAACGACAATATCGCCGGCTTCGTGCGCGCAGGCGAGCTCGACGAGCTCAAGGCCGAGGTGCGCGAGAAGGTCGACGCGCTGCTGCGCGCGCTCGTCATCGATACCGAGGGCGACCACAATACGCAGGAGACCGCCAAGCGGGTGGCCAAGATGTATATCGACGAGGTCTTCCGCGGCCGCTTCCACCCGATGCCGTCGGTGACCGAGTTCCCGAACGTCGAGCGGCTCAACGAGTTGATGATCGTCGGCCCGATCACCGTGCGCAGCGCGTGCAGCCACCACCTGTGCCCGATCTTCGGCAAAGTCTGGATCGGGCTGCTGCCGAACGAGCACTCCAACCTGATCGGGCTGTCGAAGTACGCGCGCATCTGCGACTGGATCATGAGCCGGCCGCAGATCCAGGAGGAGGCGGTGACGATGCTGGCCAACGAGCTGCAGGAGCGCGTGCACCCCGACGGGCTTGCGATCGTGATGGAGGCGGATCACTTCTGCATGCACTGGCGCGGCGTCAAGGACACCGACTCGGCGATGGTCAACAGCGTGATGCGCGGCGCATTCCTGAAGGACCCGAACCTGCGGCGCGAATTTCTCGCGCTGCTGTCGCGCAAGCAGACCTGACGCCGGCGGCCGACCGCCGCCGCCGGCACCGAAGCCCAACCCCGCACGCCGAACCGCCACCCCGAACCCGGAGCCCGAGATGCTCGTCCGCCTGCTCTACGCCAGCCGTGCCACCGCCTCGGTCGACGAGCACGAACTGCTGGCCATCCTGCGCAAGTCCAAGGCCAACAACCCGGCGCAAGGCATCACCGGCGTGCTGTGCCTGTCCGACGGCATCTTCCTGCAGGCGCTGGAGGGCGGGCGCGAGCAGGTCAACCGGCTGTACAACCGCATCGTCGCCGACCCGCGCCACACCGGCGTCCAGCTCCTGAGCTACCAGGAGATCGGCGAGCGGCGCTTCGCCGGCTGGTCGATGGGCCAGGTCAACATGGCACGGCTGAATCGCGCGCTGCTGCTGAAGTACTCCGAGACCGCGACGCTGGACCCGTTCGCGGTCTCGGGCGCGGTGTCGATGGCCCTCTTCGACGAGCTCGTCGCGACCGCGTCGGTGGTCGGCCAGGCCTAAGGTACGGCGGTCCGTATTCGGGGGAATCCCTATGCCATCCCGGCCGCTGCGGCCGGAAGATGCGGCCCTGTTCCGCCGCACCCGCCGATGCCTCGGCGTCGGGGAGGGTGTCATCGCCTTCTCTTGCGCCCGTCAGGTGGGATCGGCGCGGGATCTGCGTGGGGCCGATCTGCGCCCTGAATGACTGTAATTCAGCATATAAGGAGCCAATGATGCAAACCCGCCGAGAGATGCTGGCGCAAAGCGCCACCGTCGCCGGATTGCTCGCCGCCGCCGGCATGCTGCCCGCGACCGCGCTGGCGGCGTGGAACAAGGCGGCGTTCGAGGCCAAGAATCTGGCCGACGTCGCCAAGGCGCTGGGCGGCTCGGCGCCGCAGGCCAGCGCCGAGATCACGCTGACCGGGCCCGACATCGCCGAGAACGGCGCCGTGGTGCCGGTCGGCGCGGCGTCTTCGGCCGCCGGCGTCAAGCGGCTGCTGCTGCTGGTGGAGAAGAACCCCAACATGCTGGCCGCGGCCTTCGACCTGACCGACGCCGTCGAGGCCAACGTCGCCACGCGCGTCAAGATGGGCCAGTCCTCCGATGTCTACGCGGTGGCGATGATGGCCGACGGCCGCATGCTGTACGCGAAGAAGGAGATCAAGGTCACGCTGGGCGGCTGCGGCGGCTGAGCGCCGCTGCAGGCGCGCGCCACGGCCCGATCGCCGTAGTCGATCGAACCCCGACGATTCAGCAAGCAGGAGCACCCCATGGCAGACCCGATGCGCATCCGCGCCCAAGCCGCCGGCGACAAGACCACCGTCCGCGTCCTCATGGCGCACGAGATGGAGACCGGCCAGCGCAAGGACTCGGCTGGCAAGCCGATCCCGGCCTGGTTCATCCAGGAAGTCAGCGTCGCCCACAACGGCAACCCCGTGCTGACCGCGCAGTGGGGGCCTGCGGTATCGAAGAACCCCTTCATGCAGTGCACCGTCAAGGGCGCCAAGGCCGGCGACAAGATCACTGTCAGCTGGGTCGACAACAAGGGCGAGAAGCGCAGCGACGAGGCGACGGTCGCCTGAAGAAGCGGCCGCTCGCGCCGGGGCGCGCAGCCCGTGCAGGCGCCCCACACGCCATGGCGCGGGGCGCGGATCCCCCCGGCGCAGAACACGACAAGAGGAGACAGCGATGAAGCAGACGACCCTGCACGCAGCGGTGCTCGCGCTGGCACTGTCCGCCGGCGGCCATGCGATGGCGCAGGACGCGGCCAAGGGCATCGCCGAGTACCGCAAGATGCTCGAGGATGGCAACCCGGCCGAGCTCTACGAGATGAAGGGCGAGGAGCTGTGGAAGAAGTCGCGCGGGCCGAGGAACACCTCGCTCGAGCGCTGCGACCTCGGCAAGGGGCCGGGCGTCGTCAAGGGGGCTTTCGTCGAGCTGCCGCGCTACTTCGCCGATACCGACCGCGTGCAGGATCTCGAGTCGCGCCTCGTGAGCTGCATGGCGACGCTGCAGGGTTTCGACGCCGCCGAGATCGCCAAGACCCCGTTCGGCAAGGGCGAGATGGCCAACGTGACGGCGCTGGCGACCTGGATCGCGGCGCAGTCGCGCGGCATGCGATTCGCCCTGCCGGCCGGCCACCCGGAGGAAAAACGCTTCTACGAGCTCGGCAAGCGCGCGTTCTTCTACCGCGCCGGGCCGCACGATTTCGCCTGCGCGACCTGCCACGCGGTCGACGGCCAGCGCATCCGGCTGCAGGACCTGCCGAACCTGACGAAGAACCCGGGCGACGGCATCGGCTTCGCCGCCTGGCCGGCGTACCGCGTCTCCAACGGGCAGATGTGGAGCATGCAGCTGCGGCTGAACGACTGCTACCGCCAGCAGCGCTTCCCCTACCCGGGATTCGGCTCCGACGTCACGATCGCGCTGGGCTCGTACATGGGCATCAACGCGCGCGGCGCCGAGTCGATCGTGCCGGCGATCAAGCGCTGAAACCCTGGAGGACGCGAAGATGCAAGCCAAGCCCAAGATCGTCGCCGCGGCCGCCGCCGCGCTGCTGGCCGGCTGTGCCGCCGGCCCCAGCCCGGCCGACCTGGACGCGCAGTTCGCGGCGATGATGAAGGCCTCGTTCCGCGACGAGGGCATCGCCAAGGCCGACCGGCTGATGCAGGATGCGGCGCAGGCCGCATGCTCGTCGGGCGCGCCGCCCCCCGAGGCGCAGGCCAGGCGGCTCGAGGGCGAGGCGATGGCCACCATCAAGTGGCCCGGCGGCGGCCAGTATTTCGGCGATTTCGCCGCCGGCGAGAAGCTGGCGCAAAGCGGCGTCGGCATGGCGTGGAACAACCAGTCCGCCGCGCCCAAGGACAACGGCGGCAACTGCTACAACTGCCACCAGATCGACCGCAAGGAGCTGTCCTACGGGACCATCGGCCCCAGCCTGTGGAATTACGGCAAGCTGCGCGGCGTCAAGGACCTGAGCGACCCGAAGGCCGCCGAGGTGATCCAGTACACCTGGGGCCGGCTGTGGAACAGCCATGCCTTTGCGGCCTGCTCCAACATGCCGCGCTTCGGGCACCAGGGCATCCTCGACGAAGGGCAGATCCGCAACCTGATGTCGCTGCTGCTGGATCCGCGCTCGCCGGTCAACCAGTGATCCTGCCCGTGGCGCCGCGCGGCCTGCGGCCGACCCGGCCGGGTGCCGGTCGTGGCCTGGTCGGCCGCCATGCCGGCGCCTGCCGCGGCGGCCGTCTCGGGCTGTCGACCGTGACCCGGGACCGAGCAAGACCATGAGCCTGAGCCGACGCGAGTTCCTCCACGTGCTGGCCACCGGAGCCGCCGCCGGCATGGGGCTGGCGCGCTGGGCCGATGCCGACGCCGCGACCGCCGGCGAGGCGCTGTACGAGCTGCCGCCGCTCGGGCGCGGGCCGGGCTTCGTCTCGCTGCTGCACTTCACAGACTGCCACGCGCAGCTGAAGCCGATCCGCTTCCGCGAGCCGAGCGTCAACCTCGGCATCGCCGACATGCGCGGCCGGCTGCCGCACCTGGTCGGCGAGCAGCTGCTGAAGGCGGCCGGGATCGCGCCCGGCACGCCGCAGGCGCATGCCTTCAGCTACCTCGACTTCGAGCAGGCGGCGCGCCGCTACGGCCGCGTCGGCGGCTTCGCGCACCTGGCGACTCTCGTGCAGCGCATGAAGGCCAGCCGACCCGGCGCGCTGCTGCTCGACGGCGGCGACACCTGGCAGGGCAGCGCGACCGCGCTGTGGACGAATGGCCAGGATATGGTCGACGCCTGCAAGGCGCTCGGTGTCGACGTCATGACCGGGCACTGGGAGTTCACGCTCGGCATGAAGCGGGTGCGCGAGATCGTCGACAAGGACTTCGCCGGCCGCGTCGACTTCGTCGCCCAGAACGTCGCCACCGCCGACTTCGGCGACCCGGTCTTCGCGCCCTACGTGCTGCGCGAGATCGCCGGCGTGCCGGTAGCGATCGTCGGCCAGGCCTTCCCGTACACGCCGATCGCGAATCCGCGCTACATGGTCGCCGACTGGACCTTCGGCATCCAGGACGAGCGCATGCAGAAGACCGTCGACGCGGCGCGCACCAAGGGGGCGCAGCTCGTCGTCCTCCTCAGCCACAACGGCATGGACGTCGACCTGAAGATGGCCTCGCGCGTGCGCGGCATCGACGCCATCCTCGGCGGCCATACGCACGACGGCGTGCCGCTGGCGGTGCCGGTCGCCAACCCCGGCGGCACGACGCTCGTGACCAACGCCGGCAGCAATGGCAAGTTCCTCGGCGTGATCGACTTCGAGGTCAAGGGCGGCCGCATCGCGCGCTGGCAGTACAGGCTGCTGCCGGTGTTCGCCGAGCTGCTGCCCCCCGACCCGGCGATGCACGCGCTGATCGCCAGGATGCGCGCGCCGCACGAGGCCAGGCTGGCCGAGCAGCTCGCCGTCAGCGACGGCCTGCTGTACCGGCGCGGCAACTTCAACGGCAGCTGGGACCAGCTGATCTGCGACGCGCTGATGGAGGTGCAGGGCGCCGAGATCGCGTTCTCGCCCGGATTCCGCTGGGGCACGACGCTGCTGCCCGGCGACCCGATCACGCGCGAGCTGCTGATGGACCAGGTCGCGACGACCTACAGCTATGCCACCGTGACCGAGATGAGCGGCGCGACGATCAAGACCGTGCTCGAAGACGTCTGCGACAACCTCTTCAACCCCGACCCCTACTACCAGCAGGGCGGCGACATGGTCCGTGTCGGCGGCCTGAGCTACGCCTGCGAGCCCGGCGCGCCGATGGGTCGCCGCATCCAGGACATGCGGCTGGGCGGCAAGCCGATCGACGCCGACCGCGTCTACAAGGTCGCCGGCTGGGCGCCGGTGGCCGAACAGGCGCGCGACGCCGGCCACCGCATGGTCTGGGATGTGCTGGAGTCCTGGCTGAAGGCCAAGGGCCGCGTCGCGCCGCGCCAGCCGAACCTGCCGCGGCTGATCGGCGTCGATGGCAACCCGGGCGTGGCCTGATCGCCATCCTGTTGCGTCGTCGATCGGCCGAATCCCGACCCCCTCACCTGCCCGGAGGCGTAGCGCCATGTCCATCGCCCACCGTCTGGTCGTCGCCGCGCTGCTGGCCGCGACATCGTTGGCCGCATTGGCCCAGGGCGTCGTCGTCTACCACATCGACGAGGCCGGCGTTCAGGCCCTGCGCGCGGTGCGCAGCATCCGCAATCACCTCGACACCGACGAGAAGGCCAGGATCACGGTCGTCACGCACGCCGATGGCGTCGACTTCCTGATGACGGGCAGCAAGGACCGCAACGGCAACGAGTACGCCAGCCTGGTGTCGGCGCTGGTAGCGCGTGGCGTGCGCTTCGAGGTCTGCGAGCTGACCTTGCAGCAACGCGGGCTGAAGAAGGACCAGTTCATCCTGGAGGCCGAGTTCACGCCTTCGGGCGTGGTGCAGATCGCCAGACTTCAACACGCGGGCGCGGCCTATATCAAACCCTGACGGGTATTCGGCCTGCAGGCTGATCGCCGTCAAGGGCGGGTGCGTCTCGCGCACCTAGAGTCGTTTCTGCGCGGCCTTGCCGGGGTTGCGCATCGTCGCTGCCCGAGGACAAGCGCATGAGCGAGTTCCGCCTCCGACCGACCGCCGGCCTGCCGGCCCGGCCGCGGCCCTGTGCCTGGCCTTGCCGCGCCAGACGGCTGCCGCTGGCCGCGGCGGCTGCCGTCGCGTTGGCGGCCGCGGTCGCGCTCGTGCTGCCGCTGCCCGCGCGCGCCGACGACGCGCAGAAGGCGCGCGCCGAGGAGATCGTCCAGGGCCGGTGCTTCATCTGCCACGGCATGGACGGCGAGAGCTCGAGCCCGGTCTTCCCGCGCCTGACGGCGCAGCGCGCCAGCTACGTCGCGCGCCAGCTCGCCGACTACAAGAGCGGCAAGCGTGCGAGCGAGACGATGCAGCCGATGGTCGTCGACCTGACGGAGGAGGACTTCGCGGCGCTGGGCCGCTATTTCGAGTCCAAGCCCGCGCGCTGGCATGAGGTCGCCGATCCGCAGCTGGCGCAGGTCGGCGCCTTCGTCTACGCGCGCGGCAACCCGTATGCCGGCGTGCCGGCGTGCGCCAGCTGCCATGGCAAGGACGGGCATGGCAGCGACAGGCTGCCGCGCCTGGCCGGGCAGCACGCGGAGTATGTCGAGAAGCAGCTCGGGCGCGCGGCGCAGGCCGAGGCCGCAGCCGGCAACCCGGTGCTGCACGCGGTGGCCGGCAAGATGACGACGCTCGAGATCAAGGCCGTGGCGGCCTACATCAGCGGCATGCCCTGAGGCACGTGGCGCCGCACGGCGTAGCCGGCGCAGTCGATGCCGGCGCAAGGCAAGTGCCGCGGATGTGCGCGCCGAGACGGCTTCGCATCGCTCCCGTCCGCTGGCGTGGAGGCGGTCCTCAACGCTCGCGATCGCGCCACGGGCGCAGATGGCGGCGCAGCGCGCCCTCGCTGATGACGCCGAAGTGGCGCTCGACCAGCCGGCCCTCGGCGTCGAAGATCAGCGTCGTCGGCAACCCCTCGCTGCCGACCGCCGGGCCGGCGGCAGCGCGCCGGTCCAGCCATACGCCGTCCAGCGCGAACGGCAACCCGGCCAGGAAGCGCTGCACGGCCGGCGCATCCTCGCCCTGGTTGAGGTAGACGAACCGCACCGCCGGGTGCGCCGCCTGCGCGGCGGCCAGAGCCGGCAGCTCGACCCGGCACGGCGCGCACCAGCTCGCCCACAGGTTGAGCACCAGCGGCCGGCCGGCGGCGAGCTCGGGCAGCCGCGCGCTTCGGCCGTCGACGCCGACCAGCGCCAGGTCGGGCACCGGCAGCTGGCGGTGCAGCCCGAGCGCGGTCGAGCCCGCTGCCCACAGCGCCAGCGCCAGCGCGCCGGCTGCCGCCAGCGGGGTGCGCAATGCGGCGCGGCGGCCGGCGTGCCACGCCAGCACCGCGGCGGCGGCGAGCACGCCGTAGGCCGGCGACCAGCCGCCGTCGCGGATGTCCAGCAGCGTCCATGGGCGCGATGCGTAGTCGCCGAGGGCCGGCAGCACGAACATCAGCCGTGACACGACGAAGCCCGCGATCGCAGCGTGCCACAGCGCATCGTCGGCCGCGCGCGTGAGCGCGGCCGCCTCGGCGGCACCCGCGCCGACGCGCCGTGCCGTGATCCGCACCCCGGCGCGCGCCAGCGCGAGCGCGGCGCCGAGGGCCGCGAGCCACAGCAGCGGTGCCACGGGGAAGGCGAGCGGGCCGAGCTGGATCGAACTCATCGGGGTCGAGCGTATCCCGCGGCCTGCGGCCGCGTCGCACGAGGGCATTGCCCCCGTCCGGCGGGCCGTCAGAACGACTCGGTATCGATCTCGGCCTGCGTGGCGGCGTTGTAGCGCGCGCCGGTCACGCCGCGCTCGTCGATCAGCGCGCCGAGCCGGGCCACGGTCGCCGCGTCGAGCGCCAGATCGGCCGCCGCGAGGTTCTCGCGCAGGTGCGCCGGGTTCGTCGTGCCGGGGATCGGCACGATGTCCTCGCCGCGCGCCAGCAGCCAGGCCAGCGCGAGCTGTGCCGGCGTGCAGCCGAGTTCGCGCGCGAGCTGCTCGTAGGGGCCGAGCAGGCGCAGGTTGGCGGCATACGCCGTTGGCTCGAAGCGCGGCATCGCGCGGCGGATATCCTTCGGCGCCAGCGCGGCGACGTCGCGCAGCCGCCCAGTCAGGAATCCGCGCGCCAGCGGGCTGAAGGCCACGAGGACGGTGCCGGTCCGGCGGCAGGCCTCGAGCAGCGCGATCTCGGGGTTGCGCGTCCACAGCGAATACTCGTTCTGCACCGCCGCGATCGGGTGCACCGCGTGCGCACGTTCGAGCGTCGCCGCCGAGACCTCCGACAGGCCGAGGTGGCGCAGCTTGCCCGCGTGCACGAGGTCGGCCATCGCGCCGACGCTGTCCTCGACCGGCACCTGCATGTCCCGGCGGTGCAGGTAGTACAGGTCGATGACATCCGTGCGCAGCCGGCGCAGGCTGGCCTCGACGTGGCGGCGGATCGTCTGTGGGCGACCATCGATGACGCGCTGCAGCGCGCCGCCCTCGCCGACCGGCTCGCCGGCCATGCCGCCCTTGCTGCACAGCACGATGCGGTCGCGCACCGGCGCGAGGACGCGGCCGACCAGCTCCTCGTTGGCGCCGAAGCCGTACAGCGCGGCGGTGTCGAACAGCGTCACCCCGGCGTCCAGCGCCTGCCGCAGCAGCCGCTCGGCGTCGGCCGGCGCCGGCGGCGCACCGTAGGCGTGGCTGAGGTTCATGCAGCCCAGGCCGAGCGCCGAGACCGCCATGCCGGCGATGCGGCGGGTCTTCATGGCCGCACCGCTACAACCTCAGCACCGCCAGCGAGATGACCGGGAACAGCACCAGCACGACGACGCGCAGGAGGTCGCTGGCGACGAAGGGCATCACGCCGACATAGGTGTCGCGCATCTTGATATCGGGCGCCATCGACTGGATGACGAACAGGTTCATCCCGACCGGCGGCGTGATCAGCCCGACCTCGACGACGATCAGCACCAGCACGCCGAACCAGATCGCGGTCTCCTCGGGCGTGAGGCCGAAGTCCAGCCCCGAGACCATCGGGAAGAAGATCGGGATCGTCAGCAGGATCATCGACAGCGAGTCCATCACGCAGCCGAAGATCAGGTAGAAGATGAGGATCGCCGCCAGCACCTGGTAGGGCCCGAAGCCCTGCGCGCCGACCCAGGCCGCCAGCTCCTGCGGCAGCATCGACAGCGCCAGGAAGCTGTTGTACGCGGCCGCGCCGATGACGATCATGAAGACCATCGCGGTGCCGCCGCCGGTGAGCTCGAAGGCCTCGCGCAGCTTGCTGCCGGACAGCCCGCCGCGCAGCCAGGCGAGCACGCCGGTGCCCACCGCGCCGACCGCCGCGCCCTCGGTCGGGGTGAAGATGCCGCCGTAGATGCCGCCGACGACGGCCACGAAGATCAGCAGCACCGGCCACACCGCACCGAGCGCGGCCAGCCGATCGCGCCAGGGCCTGGGCTCGACGCTGCCGGCCCAGTCGGGCCGCACGCGCACGACGATCGCGATCACCGCCATGTAGCCCAGCGCCGCGAGGATGCCCGGCACGAAGGCGGCGGCGAACATCTTGGCGATATTCTGCTCGGCCAGGATGGCGTAGATGACGAGCACGATCGACGGCGGGATCAGGATCCCGAGCGTGCCGCCGGCGGCCAGCAGCCCGCTGGCCAGCGCGCCGGAGTAGCCGGCGCGGCGCAGTTCGGGCAGCGACACCTGCCCCATCGTCGCCGCGGTCGCCAGCGAGGAGCCGCAGATCGACCCGAAGCCTGCGCAGGCGCCGATCGCGGCCATGCCGACGCCGCCCCTTCGGTGGCCGATGAAGGCCTCGGCGGCCTTGAACAGCGCCTGCGACATCCCGCCCAGCGATGCGAACTGGCCCATCAGCAGGAACAGCGGAACGATCGACAGCGAGTGGCTCGAGAACGTGCCGTAGGCCAGCGTCTTCATCTGGTTGAGCAGCGGCGCGGCGCTGCCGTAGACCAGCCACGAGCCGCCCAGGCCGACGACCAGCATCGACAGGCCGATCGGCGCGCGCAGGAAGATCAGCGCCAGCAGCAGCGGAAACGACCAGGCGGCGAGCTGCAGCGGTTCCATGTCAGTTATCCATGACGCGACCACGCCACCCGCGACGCATGAAACCGGCCCAGCCAAGCACTTGCGCGGATCCGGCTCTGCCGGTCCGCAGCAAGCGCCCGCGCGGGGGGCAGCGAACGCAGTGAGCGTGGGGGCTTCATTTCAATGATCCGCCGCGGCGAAGCTGAAGTCTGCCGGCGGCGCGGCCAGGCCCAGATCCTCCAGCAGCCGCCACGCGTAGACCAGGCAGCCGAAGGCCGCCGGCAGCATCGAGGCCGCGTAGCCCCACCACACCGGCATCTGCAGGATGAAGCTGACCTCGGCGTTGGCGCGGTATTCGAGCATCGCCAGCCCCATGCGCCAGACCAGCAGCACCCAGACGGCGAACATCAGCAGGTCGGCGGCCAGCGTCAGCGCGCGCTGCATGAGCGGCGGGTAGGCGCCCCAGAAGAGGTCGACCATCGCGTGGCTGCGCTTGAGGTGCGACCAGGGCAGGAAGCAGAACACCGCCAGCGCGGTGCCGGCCTCGACGAGTTCGAAGTCCCCCGGCACCGGCCCGAGGCCCATGCCGCTGAGCGCGCGACCGCCGATGCTCGTCACGCTCATCAGCGCGATGAGGGTCAGCACCAGGCCGCCGAGCCAGGCCAGCACGCGGCTTGTGCCGTAGATGAAGCTGCTCATGATCGTCGGGCCGTGGCGGTGGTGGTGCGGGGCGACGCGCCGCGGCGCTCGCGACGGGCGGCGTGGCGCGGCGGGTCGTATCGGGCGACGCCCCCGGTGCACGCGCCGCGGCAGGCGATTGCGTGCCCGGGCGACTGCCTCACTTGGCCGCGTACTTCGCGATCAGTCTCTCGGCCTCGGCGGCCAGCTTCTGGCCGTCGAGGCCCTTGGCGGCGACTTCGCGGTACCAGGTCGCGCGCACGCCGGCGGCGGCACGCTGCCAGCGCTGGGTCTCGGCCTGGTCGAGCGCGACGATGCGGTTGCCGGCCGCCTCGGCGGCCTGACGCCCGGTCTTGTCGCCCTCGTCCATCGCGCGGCCGAACATCGCCGAGGTCTCGATGCCGCTGGCGTCGTCGATGACCTTCTTCAGGTCCGGCGGCAGCGACTCGTAGCGCGCCTTGTTCATCGCGACGACGAAGGTCTGCGTATACAGCCCCTTGGAACCGCTGAAGGTCGTGTGGTTCTTGACGATCTGCTGCACCTTGAGCGCCGGGACGACTTCCCACGGGATCGTCGTCGCGTTGATCACGCCCTTGGACAGCCCCTCGCCGACCTGCGGCACCGGCATGCCGACCGGCACCGCGCCGAGCTGCTCGAGCATGATGTTGATGACGCGCGAGCCGCCGCGCACCTTCATGCCCTTGAGGTCCTCGAGCTTGGCGACCGGGTCCTTGCTGTGGATCAGTCCCGGGCCATGCAGGTGCACTGCGATGACCTTGACATCCTTGAACTCGTCGGCGGCGTAGGTCTGCACATACTCCCAGTACGCGCGCGACCCGGATTCCGCGGAACCGACCGAGAACGGCAGCTCGAAGACCTCGGCCTTCGGAAACCGCCCCGGGGTGTAGCCGAGCACGGTCCAGACGAGGTCGACGACGCCATCCTTGGCCTGGTCGTACAGCTCCGGCGGCTTGCCGCCGAGCTGCATCGCGTCGAACTGCTGCACCTTGATGCGCCCGCCGCTGGCGCGCTCGACCTGCTGCGCCCAGGGCTTGATCGCCTTGCTCGGGATCGTCCCCTGCGGCGGCAGGAACTGGTGAAAGCGCAGCGTCACGGTCTGCTGCGCGAGCGCCGCCGGTGCGGTGGCGATGACGGCGGCGCCGGCCAGCGCGCCGAGGAAGGCCTTGCGGGTGATCGTCACGGAGTTGTCTCCTTGCTCTAGTGGGGGTCGGAATGGTAAGCGCAACGCCGGCTCAGCCCTGCAGCTGCAGCTCGAGCCGGTGCAGCACCTGGTAGCACGGCAGCACCTGGGCGACGCTCGCGTTCGGCTCGCGCCGCTCGCGGATCGCGGCGAAGAATTCGCGGTCCTGCAGTTCGATGCCGTTCATCGACACGTCGACCCTGGAGACGTCGATCTTCTCGTCTCGGCCGTCGAACAGGTCGTCGTAGCGCGCGAGGTAGGTGCCGGTATCGCCGATATAGCGGAAGAAGCTGCCCAGCGGGCCGTCGTTGTTGAACGACAGGCTGAGCGTGCAGATCGCGCCGTTGGCCGCCTTGAGCTGGATCGACATGTCCATCGCGATCTTCAGCTGCGGGTGGATCGGCCCCTGGATCGCGTTGGCCTGGACGACCGGGCTGCCGGCCTGCCAGGCGAACAGGTCGACCGTGTGCGCCGCGTGGTGCCACAGCAGGTGGTCGGTCCAGCTGCGCGGCTGGCCGAGCGCATTCATGTTGCTGCGGCGGAAGAAGTAGGTCTGCACGTCCATCTGCTGGATCGCGAGCTCGCCGGCCGTGATGCGCCGGTGCACCCACTGGTGGCTGGGGTTGAAGCGGCGCGTGTGGCCACACATCGCGACCAGCCCGGTCTCGCGCTGGCGCCGTGCGACCGCCTCGCCGTCGGCGAGCCGGTCGCACAGCGGGATCTCGACCTGCACATGCTTGCCGGCGTCGAGACAGGCCAGCGCCTGCGCGGCGTGCATCTGCGTCGGCGTGCACAGGATGACGGCGTCGACCTCGGCGATCCTCAGGCTGTCGGCCAGTTCGGTCGCGACATGCGCGATGCCGTACTGATCAGCGACCTCCTGCGTCTTCGCCTGCTCGCGGCCGACGAGCGAGATCACCTCGACATCGGCGATATTGCGGATGGCGTCGAGGTGCTTGATGCCGAAGGCGCCGGCGCCGGCGAGCGCGACCTTGATCGTCATGCCTGATTCTCCAGGATGAGGTGTCCCACGGCGGTATTGCTTGCGGGCACGTGATAGAAGCGGTGCGCGACCCTGGGCGCGGCGCCGCCGGCGATATCGGCCATCGCTCCTCGGGCGATGAGCCACATCACCAGTTCGATGCCCTCGCTGCCGGCCTCGCGCACATACTCGACGTGCGGCAGCTGCGCCAGCGTCGCGGGCTCGGCGATCAGGCGGTCGAGGAAGCGGCTGTCCCACTCGGCGTTGATCAGCCCGGCGCGTGCGCCCTGCAGCTGGTGGCTCATGCCACCGGTGCCCCAGATCTGCACGTTCAGGTCCTCGTCGAAGCTCTCGACCGCCTTGCGGATCGCCTGCCCGAGCGCGAAGCAGCGCCGCCCCGACGGCACCGGGTATTGCACGACGTTGACGGCGAACGGGATGACCTTGAACGGCCAGGCCTGCTTCGCGGGGTCGAGCTCGCCGCACATCAGGCTCAGCGGCACCGTCAGCCCGTGGTCGACGTCCATCCGGTTGACGATCGTGAGGTCGAAGTCGTCCTGGATCACGCTTTGCGCGATGTGGCTGGCGAGCTCGGGGTGGCCGACGACGGTCGGCACCGGGCGCGCGCCGTAGCCCTCGTCGGCGGGCCGGAACTGCGCCGCGGTGCCGATCGCGAAGGTCGGGATCAGCTCGAGGCTGAATGCCGTCGCGTGGTCGTTGTAGACGAGGAAGACGACATCGGGGCGGTTCGACTGGATCCACTGCCTGGAGAAGTCGTAGCCGGCAAAGACCTTGCGCCAATACGGCTCACCGGTCTTGTGGTGGTCGATCGCGGCGCCGATCGCCGGCACATGCGAGGTATAGACGGAGGCGGTGATGCGGGCCATCTCAGGTTTCCGGTTCGTCGTGGGCGCGGCTCAGGCTCAGAGCAGCCGGCCGCTGCCGTGGCCCTGCGGCTGGTGCTGCGGCTGGGCGCTGCCGTCCTCGCCGAGGTGGCGGTTGCCGGCTATCGAGCGCCCGCCGGCGATCATCATGTCGCGGTATTCCTGCTCGGTCATGCCAGTCATCGACCCGGCCATCTGCTGGAAGCTCTTGCCGTGCGTGGCGCCGATCTTGGCCAGGAAATAGATATTGCCGCCGAGCGCGATGCAGCGGTTGAGGTCGCCGTCGAGCACCGCGCGCTTCTGCTCGTCGCTCATCGGCCACTCGCCGACGTAGGCGCGGCGGTCGGCCAGGTAGCGCGCGCGGTTCGCGGCCTTCATCAGGCTCATGCAGAACTGGTTCAGCCAGTAGCCCTTGCGCGACTGGTCGGCGTCGAAGATCGTCGTGCCGGGGATGTCGAGATAGGGTTTGTCCAGGGCCATGGTCAGGTCTCCATCGTTGCTGCCGGTGCGCGCTCGCGCCGCATCGGGCGCGTGCAGGTGCGGGTCTGCATTCAGCCTTCCTCGGGCCAGTACAGCCGCATCGGGTTGTCGACCAGCAGCTTTCGCTGCAGATCGGGCGTCGTCGCGATATGCGGGATGAAGCCGACCAGCAGCCCGTCGTCGGGCATGTGGCCCCTCAGGTTCGGGTGCGGCCAGTCGGTTCCCCACAGCACGCGGTCGGGGAAGGTCTCGACGAGGCGGCGCGCGAACGGCACGACATCGCGGTACGGTGCCTGCTCGCCTGCCAGCGCCGGCGGCCCCGCCACCGACAGCCGCTCCGGGCAGCTGACCTTGCTCCAGATATTCGGGTGCTCGTGCATCAGCCTCAGGAACAGCGCGAACTCGGGGCCGTGGACCGGCTGCGTCACGTCGGGCCGCCCCATGTGGTCGACGACGACGATCGTCGGCAGCGTGGTGAAGAAGTCCCACAGCCCGGGCAGATCCTGCGCCTCGAAGTAGACGACGACATGCCAGCCCAGCACCGCGATGCGGGCCGCGATCTCGGCCAGCTCGTCCTTCGGCGTGAAGTCCACCAGGCGCCTGACGAAGTTGAAGCGCACCCCGCGCACGCCGGCGGCGTGCAGCGCGCGCAGCTCGTCGTCGCTGACGCTGCGCCGCACTGTCGCGACGCCGCGCGCGCGCCCGCCCGAGGCGATGCAGGCGTCGACCAGCGCCCGGTTGTCGGCGCCGTGGCAGGTCGCCTGCACGATCACGTTGCGCGCGAATCCGAGCTGGTCGCGCAGCGCGAACAGCTCGCCCTTGGACGCGTCGCAGGGCGTGTACTTGCGCTCGGGCGCATAGGGGAACTCGGCCCCGGGGCCGAAGACATGGCAATGCGCGTCGACCGCGCCCGGCGGCAGGACGAAGCGCGGCTTGCTCGGCCCGGCGTACCAGTCGAGCCAGCCGGGGGTCTTCTCGAACGCTCCGCTGGTCGGCTTGCTCATTCGCGGTCCTCCGGGGGTGGCGTGTCCTGCGGGCCGGCGATCCGCGCCAGGATGCGGTCGGCCTCGACACGCCAGTCGGCGCTGCGCGCGAATCCGGGCTTGCCGCGCGCGCCGAAGACGCCGGCGTCGGCGAGGTCGGCGACCCAGGCCTGGCGCTCGGCGCTGCCGGCCGCGCTCCACGGGTCGAGCCCGGCCTCGCGCACGGTCTGCGCGACCTCGCGCATCTCCTCGGCGCGGCGGCGGCCATGCTCGATCACGCGCTGGAAGAAGTACGCCGCCTGCCGCTCCCAGTCGATGCCGGGGAAGGTCTCGGCGAGCGACGCGACGACCTCGTCCTCGACGCCGTAGCGGCGCGCGGCGGTGAAGCTCTCGACGACCATCGCCTCCAGCCCCTTGATCATCACGCTGCGGCACATCTTGGTCGCCGAGGCGACGCCGAGCCGCTCGCTCGCCACGCTCGGCTCGAAGCCGAGCGCCGCCAGCGCCGGCGCCAGCGCCGCCGCATCGGGCCCGCCGATCCGCAGCGGCACCGCGATGCGGTACGGTGGCACCGAGGTCATCACCGCGCCTTCGACATAGCGGCCGCCGACGCCGACGACGAACTCGGCCGCGCGCTGCTTGGCGCCGGGCGAGGCGGAGTTGAGGTCGAGGAAGAAGCTACCCGGCGCCAGCCCCGGCGCGCAGGCTTCGGCGGCAGGCACCGCCTGGCTCGCGGTGACCGCGCTGACGACCAGGTCGGCGCCGGCGGCCGCCTCGGCGTGCGACGCGACGAGCGCGACGCCGAAGCGCAACGCATGCTCGCGCAGCGGCTCGCCGGCCTCGGCGCGCAGCTTGATGTCGCAGGCGACGACGGCGGCGTCGCGCGCGCGCAGGTCCTCGGCCAGGATGCGGCCGACCTCGCCGTAGCCGATCAGCGCGATGCGACGCAAGGCCGGAAGCGGGTCGTCCTGGGCTGGCATGCGATGCTTCAAGGGGCGTGTGACGACGGCGGGCGCGCGCGTCTCGGTCAGTCGAGATAGCGCAGCCCGGCCTTGGCCAGCGGCTCGCGCATCGCGTACATGTCCAAGCCCAGCACGCCGGCGGCGAGCTTGGCGCGCTTGTCGGCCTCGCGCGCCTCGCGTTCGGTCGCCGCGTCGAGGGTGGCCTGTGCCATCGCGCGCGGCACGCAGACCACGCCGTCGTCGTCGGCGACGATGACGTCGCCCGGGTGCACGAGTGCGCCGGCGCAGACGACGGGGATGTTGACCGAGCCGAGCGTGGCCTTGATCGTCCCCTTGGCGCTGATCGCCTTGCTCCAGACCGGGAAGCGCATCTCGGCCAGCGTCCTGACGTCGCGCACGCCGGCGTCGATCACCAGCGCGCGTGCGCCGCGCGCCTGGAAGCTGGTCGCCAGCAGGTCGCCGAAGTAGCCGTCGCTGCATTCGGCGGTGACGGCGGCGACGACGATGTCGCCGGGGCGGATCTGCTCGGCCGCGACGTGCAGCATCCAGTTGTCGCCGGGCTGCAGCAGCACCGTCACCGCGGTACCCGAGACCTGCGCGCCGGCGTAGATCGGCCGCACAGTCGGCTGCATCAGCCCGACGCGCCCCATTGCCTCGTGCACGGTGGCGCAGCCGAAATGCGCCAGCGCATCGGCCAGGTGCGACGGGGTGCGGTCGATGCGGCGGTGGACGACGCCGAGTTCGTACATGTCGTGGTCTCCTCGTGCGCGGTCTCGGTCTACATGCCGCGCGACCTCAGCATCCGGTCCAGACGCGGGTAGACGCGCCGGGCGTTGCCCTCGTAGATCTTGCGCTTGTCCGTCTCCGACAGCGCCGAGGCCTCGATATAGCGCTTGGTGTCGTCGAAGGCGTGCCCGGTCTCGGGGTCGATGCCGCGCACGGCGCCGATCATCTCGCTGGCGAACAGGATGTTGTCGACCGGGATCACGCGTGCGAGCAGGTCGATGCCAGGCTGGTGGTAGACGCAGGTGTCGAAGAAGACATTGCCCAGCAGATGCTCCGACAGCAGCGGTTTCTTCAGCTCCTGCGCCAGCCCGCGGTAGCGCCCCCAGTGGTAGGGCGCGGCGCCGCCGCCGTGCGGGATGACGAACTTCAGCGTCGGGAAGTCCCGGAACAGATCGCCCTGGATCAGCTGCATGAAGGCCGTCGTGTCGGCGTTGATGTAGTGCGCGCCGGTGGTGTGGAAGCAGGCGTTGCAGCTCGTGCTGACGTGGATCATCGCCGGGATCTCGTACTCGACCATCTTCTCGTAGATCGGGTACCACCAGCGGTCGGTCAGCGGCGGCTCGCGCCAGTGGCCGCCCGACGGGTCGGGGTTGAGGTTGATCGCGACACAGCTGTAGTCCTCGACGCAGCGGACCAGCTCGGGGATGCAGCTGCGCGGGTCGACGCCGGGGCTTTGCGGCAGCATCGCCGCCGGGACGAAGTGCGCCGGGAATTGCCGCGCGACGCGGTGGCAGAGTTCGTTGCAGATCGCGGCCCAGGTCGCGGAGACCTCGAAGTCGCCGATATGGTGCGCCATGAAGCTCGCGCGCGGGCTGAAGACCGTCAGGTCGCTGCCGCGCTCGCGCATCTTGGCGAGCTGGTTGGTTTCTATCGTCTCGCGGATCTGGTCGTCGGAGATCCGCAGGTCGGACGCCGCGGGGCGTTTCGACGGGTCGGCGATGCCGGCGATCTGCGCGTCGCGCCAGGCGCCGAGCGCCGCCGGCGCGGTCGTGTAGTGGCCGTGGATGTCGATGATCATGCCGGCGGCTCCTTGGCGTCGGGGGTGGTCGGGGTGGTGTCGCGCGCCGGCAGCATGCCATGGCGGCGGATCGCGTCGTCGGCCGCCGGCGAGGCGATCCAGGCCAGCAGCGCGCGCACCTCGCCGGCGCGCCGCGACGCGGTGCAGACCGCGCCGGCGAAGACCGTCGTGTGCTCGCAAGGCGGCGGCAGCGTGCCGAGCAGCTCGATGCCGGGAAGGTTTATCAGCTCGGCGAGCTGCTGGAATCCGAGCTCGGCGTCGCCGCGCGCGACCAGCTCGCCGACCGGCACCCCGGGCGGCGCCTGGAGGCAGCGTGCGCGCAGCGCGCCGGCCGGGTCCCAGCGGTCGACCAGCCGCAGCAGGTGGTCGCCGCTCGGGCCGGTCGAGTAGGCGACGCGGCCGGCGGCGCGCACCGCGTCGCGCAGCGCGGCCTCGGTCGAGATATCGGGCCGCGCGGCCCCGGCGCGCACCGCGACCGCCATCGGCGAGCGCACCAGGTCGACCCGGCTGCCCGCGACCGCGGCGCCGGCGGCGACGAGCTTGTCGATCGCGCCGGCGGCGAGGAAGACGGCGTCGAAGGCCTCGCCGGCTTGCACGCGGCGCGCGGCATCGACGCCGCCGGTCGACTCGATCGCCAGCGGCGTTCCCGCATGCTGCTGCCAGCGCGCCGCCAGTTCGGCCAGCAACTGGCGCGTTGCCATCGACGAGATGCCGGTCAGTGCAGCGGGCATGGCGGGTGGTCGGGCTGCTGTGAAGTGCCGGGATGGCAGGGGGTCGGCGTGCGTCGGACCGGCGGCCCGACAAGCGAAGCCGCATTCTTCGTCCGCCGCAGCCATGCGGCAATGCGATTCCCGCACTAGCTGCTAGAACGATCCGGCATGGGGCGCGACAATGCGAGCATGGACCTCAGGCAGCTCGACTATTTCGTCCATGTCGCCGAGCTCGGCAGCTTTACGCGCGCTTCGGCCTTCCTCGGCATCGCGCAGCCGGCGCTGAGCCGCCAGGTGCGCGCGCTCGAGGTCGAGCTGCGCCAGCCGCTGTTCGAGCGCAACGGCCGCGGCGTGACGCTGACCGAGGGCGGCAAGCGGCTGCTCGCGCATGGCCGCGGCATCCTGCTGCAGGTGCAGCGTGCGCGCCAGGATATGGACGAGGCGCGCGGTGTGGCCAGCGGCCACCTCGCGGTCGGGCTGCCGCCGAGCGTCAGCCGGGTGCTGGCCGCGCCGCTGGTGGCGGCCTTCCGTGCGCGCTTCCCGCGTGCGACGGTGACCGTCGTCGAGGGGCTGTCGGCGTATGCGCTGGAGTGGCTGCAGATCGGCCGCATCGACTGCGCGGTGGTCTACAACGTCACCCCCGGGCCGGCGATCGACCTCGTCCCGGTGCTCGACGAGGAGCTCTACCTCGTCTCGGCGCGCGCGCCCGGCGGGCCGCGCGTCGGGCCGCCGGTCGCGCTGGCCGAGCTCGCGGGCCATGAGCTGGTGGTGCCGGGGCGGCCGCACTCGATCCGCATGCTGCTCGACGCGGCGCTGGTCGCCGAGGGCCACAAGGCGCGCGTCGGGGTCGAGATCGAGAGCGTGCCGGCGATGCTCGACCTGGTCCAGCACCATGCGATGCACGCGGTGCTGACGCTCAACGGCGTGCGCAGCCATGGCCACGAGGATGTCTTCACGGTGCGGCCGATCGCACCGGCGCGCGGCGCGCCGCGGCTCGTGACGACGCAGTGGATCGCGACCTCGGCGCAACGCCCGCGCGGCCCGCTGGTCGACCAGGCGACGCTGCTGCTGCGCGAGCTGATGCTGCGGCTGTGGTCGCGGCCGGCTGCTGAGGCCGCAGTGGTGTCGACCGTCCAGTACAGGCACGGTGGCCTGCCGAGGGCGGCGGGTGCCCTTGCCCGTAAGTAAAGGGGGAGCCGGCGGCGAGAGCCGGCGGCGGAGGACATGGAGGGCAAGGGCACCCGCCGCCCTCGGCCCGCACACGGGGAGCTCGTCACTGCACCGCGCCGCAACCCGGCCCAGACGGGCTCTGCCGTGACCCGCCGCAGCCTAGTTATCCTCGCCCCATGTACACGCAGCGCTTCGGGCTGACGAGCGAGCCGTTCTCGATCGCGCCGGACCCGCGCTTTCTCTACATGAGCGAGCGCCACCGCGAGGCGCTCGCGCACCTGCTGTATGGCGTCACCGCCGGCGGCGGCTTCGTGCTGCTGACCGGTGCGGTGGGGGCCGGCAAGACCACCGTGTGCCGCTGCTTCCTCGGCCAGCTGCCGGCGGGCTGCGAGGTCGCCTATGTCTTCAACCCCAAGCTGTCGGTGACCGAGCTGCTGCAGACCGCGTGCCACGAGTTCGGCATCGCGGTACCCGAGCAGGGCAGCGTCAAGCGCTATGTCGACCCGCTCAACGAGCACCTGCTGGCCGCGCACGCCGCCGGCCGCCACAGCGTGCTCGTCATCGACGAGGCGCAGAACCTCGCCCCCGAGGTGCTGGAACAGCTGCGGCTGCTGACCAACCTCGAGACCGACACGCGCAAGCTGCTGCAGATCGTGCTGATCGGCCAGCCCGAGCTGCGCGAGATGCTCGCCGCGCCGGGGATGGAGCAGCTCGCGCAGCGTGTCATCGCGCGCTACCACCTCGAGCCGCTGTCCGGGCCCGAGACCGCGGCCTACGTCCGGCATCGGCTCGCGGTCGCCGGGCTGCAAGGGCCGATGCCCTTCGACGATGCGCTGCTGCGCCGCATCCACCGCCACACGCGCGGCGTGCCGCGGCGCATCAACCTGCTGTGCGACCGTGCGCTGCTGGGCGCCTATGCGCAGGGGCAGTCGGCAGTCTCGGCGGCCACGCTGGAGCAGGCCGCGCGCGAGGTCTTCGGCGCGGCGAAGGACGATTCGCCGCACACCGGCAGGCTGCGCGCAGTCCCGATCGCCGCCGCTGCGGCAGCCGGTGCAGTGCTGGCGCTGGCGGCGGTGCTCGGCTGGCAGGCTTGGGGGCCGGGCGCAGGCGAGGGTGCGGCGGTGGACGTTGCGGCGCCGGGCGCCTCTGTGGCGGGGCGGGACGCGTCGGGCGCGCCGGCTCCGGGCGCTGCCGGCGCGACCGCTGCTGCACTGCCCCCCGGAGCCGGGGCGCAGGCGGCCGCCACGCCGACGGCCGGGGCCGGATCCGCGGTCGCCGCACCGGCCGGTGAGGCTGCCGACACGATCGTGCCCGGCGCCACGCCCGCACCCGCTGCCGTCGTGGCGTCGGCACCGCCGGGGGCCGATCCCGGTGTCGCGGACGGCACCGTCGTCCCGGCCCTCGATGCGGCGATGCTGGCCGGCCAGGCCGCTTCGCTGTGGTCCGATCCGGCCGACGCCTGGCGCGCGCTGGCCGCCGTCTGGCCGGTCGATGCCGGCAGCGGTGATCCCTGCGTGCAGCTGGCGCGCGCAGGCGTCGGCTGCTGGCAGGGCAAGGCCACGCTCGCGCTGGTGCGACAGCTGGATCGGCCCGGCTGGCTCACGCTGCAGGCCGCGGGCGGGCCACGGACGATCGTGCTGCTGACCGGGCTCGGCGACGGCGCGGCGCTGCTGCGCGGGCCGGACGGCGCGATCCGCGTCTCGCTGGCGACGCTGGCCACGCTGTGGCAGGGCGACTTCGCGACGCTGTGGCGAACGCCGCCCGGCTATACGCAGGGCAGCGTGCAGCCGGGCGGGCCGCTGGCCGGCTGGCTGCTGGAACAGCTCGGTGCCTACCAGGCCGGTGCGCTGCCGCTGGACCTGCCGCTGCGCCAGCGCATCGAGGCCTTCCAGCGCGCGCAGGGGCTGGACCCCGATGGCATCGCCGGCGCGCTGACGCTGATGCAGCTCGCGCGCGCGGCCGGCGCCGACGAGCCACGGCTGGAGCGGGTGCGCTGACGATGCGACGCCACCCGGCGATGTCTCCCGCGCGGCCCGCGATGAATGCAGCGGCGCAGCACGCGCGCGGGCGCGGCGCGCGCACGCTCCGGCCGCTGCCCGCCGCGCGCGCGCGGCTGCCGCGGCCCGCCGCAATGGACTGATCCCCGCCATGTCCTACGTCCTCGATGCCCTGCGCCGCGCCGAGTCCGAACGTGCGCGCGGC
>JACPVA010000063.1 GCA_016191995.1 Burkholderiales bacterium
CCAGGGCTGCCACCCGCATGGCGCTGGCGGCGACGCTAGCCGCGCTGCTGGCCGGCTGCGGCGGCGGCCGCCGCGCAGCGCCGGCTGCCGCACCGGCTGCCGCGCCGGCGAATCCCGCGCTCGAGCTGACCGCGGGCGACCTCGCCACCGCCGCGCCGCGCGCGCTGGTGCAGCAGGTCGCGGTCAGCGGCAGCCTGGTCGCGCTGCGCAGCGCGGTCGTCAATGCGCGCGTCGCCGCGCCGGTGCGCGAGGTCCTGGTGCGCGAGGGCGAGACCGTGCGTGCCGGCCAGCGCCTGCTGGCGCTGGACGAGCGCGAGACCTCGTGGCGCCTGCGCCAGGCGCGCGACCAGGCCGCCGCCGCCGCCGCGCAGCGCGAGATCGCCGCCCGCACCCACGCCGACCAGCAGGCGCTGGCGGCGCAGGGATTCGTCTCGACGACCGCGCTGGCCAACTCGGCGGCCAGCCTGGCCGCAGCCGAGGCGACGCTGCGCGCGGCGCAGGCGGCGGCCGAGCTGGCGGCGCAGGCGCAGGCCGACACCGTCGTCGTCGCGCCGCTGGCCGGCAGCATCGCGCGCCGCCATGTCGAGCCGGGCGAGCGCGTCGCGGTCAACGCGCCGCTGCTGACGATCGTCGACCTGTCGCGCCTCGAGCTGGCCGCCGCGCTGGCGCCGGCCGACGCCGCGCGGCTCGCCCCCGGGCAGCCGGCGCGGCTGCAAGTCGATGGCCTGGACGTGCCGGTGAGCGCGCGCGTGGCGCGCATCAACCCGCGCGCGCAGCCCGGGACGCGCAGCATCACCGTATACCTGGAAGTCGACGCCGCGGCCGGGCTGCGCGACGGCCTGTTCGCGCGCGGCGTCGTGCTGACCGAACGCGTCGAGGCACTGGCGGTGCCGCTGAGCGCGCTGCGCACCGAGACCGGCCGCCCGACGGTGCTGGCGCTTCAGGACGGCCGCGTGCGCGCGCGCGAGGTCGATCCAGGCCGCCGCGGCGAGGCCGACTTCGGCGCCGGCGCCGAGCCGGCGGTGGAGATCGTCTCCGGGCTGCCGCCCGGCAGCCTCGTGTTGCGAGGCAGCGCCGGCACGCCGCGCGACGGCACGCCGGCGACGCTGCCGCCGGCGCGCTGACGCTGCGCCGCGTCCGCCGCCACCCCAGGCCCGGCCCTACCCCGCCCTGACCCCGTCGAGGACGCGCCCGAGCGATGTGGTTCACCCGCGTGGCGATCGCCAACCCGGTGCTGGCGACGATGGTCATGCTGGCCTTCGTCGTGCTCGGTCTGTTCAGCCTGCAGCGGCTGTCGGTGGACCAGTTCCCCGACGTCGACTTCCCGACCGTCGTCGTCTCGATCGACTACCCCGGCGCGTCGCCCGAGATCGTCGAGAGCGAGGTCACGCGCAAGGTCGAGGAGGCGGTCAACACGGTAGCCGGGATCGACACCGTCTACTCGCGCTCGTACGAGGGCAGCGCGGTCGTCGTCGTGCAGTTCGACCTGCACATCGACGGCCGCGCGGCGGCCGAGGATGTGCGCGAGAAGCTGTCGGCACTGCGCCCGCTGCTGGACGACGATGTCGGCGAGCCGCGCGTGACGCGCTTCGACCCCGCGAGCGCGCCGATCCTCGACATCGCGGTGCGCGCGCCCGACGGGCGCCACGATGCGCAGGCGCTGACTACCTGGGCCGACCAGGTGCTGGCCAAGCGGCTGCAGAACGTGCGCGGCGTCGGTGCGGTGTCGGTGATCGGCGGTGTCGAGCGCCGCATCCACGTCCACCCGCGGCCGCCGGCGATGGAGGCGCTGGGCATCAGCGCGGCGCAGATCGCCGCCGCGCTGCGCAGCGAGAACCAGGAGCTGCCGCTGGGCAGCCTTCACGGCGCCGAGCGCGAGCATGGGGTGCAGATGAATGCGCGCCAGGCGCGGCCGGAGGACTTCGGCGACATCGTCGTCGCGCAGCGCGGCGGCAGCGCGATCCGGCTGCGCCAGCTCGCCGACATCGTCGACGGGCCTCAGGAGGCCGACAGCGTCGCGCTGCTGAACGGCCAGCGCACGGTGCTGGTCTCGGTGCAGAAGAGCCAGGGCGAGAACACGGTGGCGGTGGTCGACGGGCTGAGGCAGGCGCTGGCCGATGCCGCCGACGTGACGCCACCGGGCATCGTCGCCGAGGTCAACCGCGACGCCTCGCGCCCGATCCGGGTCGCGGTCGCCAACGTGCGCACGACGCTGCTGGAGGGCGCGGCGCTGACGGTGCTGATCGTCTTCCTGTTCCTCAACTCCTGGCGCTCGACCGTCATCACCGGGCTGACGCTGCCGATCGCGCTCGTCGGCACCTTCCTGTTCATGGACTTGCTCGGCTTCACGATCAACAACCTGACGCTGATGGCGATGAGCCTGAGCGTCGGGCTGCTGATCGACGACGCGATCGTCGTGCGCGAGAACATCGTGCGCCACATCGCGATGGGCAAGAACGCGCACGACGCCGCGCTGCAGGGCACCGACGAGATCGGGCTGGCGGTGCTGGCGACGACGCTGTCGATCGTCGCCGTCTTCCTGCCGGTCGGCTTCATGGGCGGCATCGTCGGCAAGTTCTTCCACGAGTTCGGGCTGACGATGGTCGCCGCGGTGCTGATCTCGATGTTCGTCAGCTTCACGCTCGACCCGATGCTGTCGTCGGTCTGGCACGACCCGCAGGCCGGGCATGGCGGCGAGGGCCGCGGCGCAGGCGGCCGGCGCACGCTGTACGACCGCAGCGTCGGCCGCGTCACCGGCGCCTTTTCGCGCCTGACCGACTGGCTCACCGAGCTGTACCAGCATGTGCTCGCGTGGTCGCTGCGGCACCGCGTGGCGACGGTCGCGCTGGCACTCGCGACCTTCGTCGGCAGCTTCCTGCTGATCCCGGTGCTGGGCACCGAGTTCGTGCCGCGCGCCGACTTCTCGGAGACGCTGATCAACTTCCGCACCCCGGTGGGCAGCTCGCTCGAGCTGACCGAGGCGCGCGCGCGCCAGGTCGACGCCGCGCTGCGCGCGCTGCCCGAGGTGCGCGACACGGTGGTCACGATCAACAGCGGCTATGCGCGCGGGCGTCATGTCGCCAGCGTCTACGTGCGGCTGGCCGACCGCGACCAGCGCACGCGCAGCGCCGACGAGCTCGTCGTGCCGATGCGCGAGGCGCTGGCGCGCATCCCCGGCATCACGGTGACCAACATCGGCCAGCGCGACCTCGGCGGCGGCAAGACGCTGCAGTTCTCGCTGCAGGGGCCGGACCTGGGCGAGCTGGCGCGGCTGGGCCGGCGCATCGAGCAGGGCCTGGCGGGCGTGCCGGGGCTCGCCGACCTCGACAGCACGCTGCAGCCGGACAAGCCGACGGTGGCGCTGAGCCTGCGGCGCGACGCCGCCGCCGACCTCGGGCTGGACGCCAATGCGGTCGCCGCGCCGCTGCGCACGCTGCTGGCCGGGCGCGCGATCGGCAACTGGCGCGCGCCGGACGGCGAGTCCTACGACGTCTGGCTGCAGCTCGGCGCCGACGCCCGGCGCGAGCTCGCCGACCTCGCCGGGCTGCCGCTGGTGCTCGCGCCCGGCAGCGACGGCCTGCCGCGCATCGTGCGGCTGGCCCAGGTCGCCGCGATCGAGGAGACGACCGGCCTGGCACAGATCAACCGCAGAGACCTGAACCGCGAGATCAACTACGACGCCAACACGTTCGGCCGCGGCACCGGCGAGGTCTCGGCCGATATCCGGCGCGTGCTCGACGCGGTCGGGCTGCCGCCGGGCTACCGCGTCGTCTTCGGCGGCTCGACGAAGAACATGACCGAGTCGTTCGAGTATGCGCTCGGCGCGCTGGCGCTGGCGGTGGTCTTCATCTACATGATCCTGGCGAGCCAGTTCCGCAGCTTCGTGCAGCCGCTGGCGCTGATGAGCTCGCTGCCGCTGACGCTGATCGGCGTCGTGCTGACGCTGCTCGTCTTCGGCTCGACGCTGAACATGTTCTCGGTCATCGGGGTCGTGCTGCTGATGGGGCTGGTGACGAAGAATGCGATCCTGCTGATCGACTTCGCGATCCGCGCCCGCGCCGGGCTGCCGCAGCCCGACGGCACGACCGCGGCGCCGATGGCGCGCAGCGCGGCGCTGCTGTTCGCCGCCCGCGTGCGGCTGCGGCCGATCCTGATGACGACGCTGGCGATGGTGGCCGGCATGGTGCCGCTGGCGTTCTCGATCAGCGAGGGCGCCGAGCAGCGCGCGCCGATGGGGCAGGCGGTGATCGGCGGCGTCGTCACCTCGTCGCTGCTGACGCTGGTCGTGGTGCCGGTGGTCTACGCCTACCTGGACGACCTGTCGGCCTGGGCGCGGCGGCGCTGGCATCGGCGCGGCGTCAGCGCCGCCACCTAGAATCCCAGGGGTTTTGCCAAGATATACCATGATGGGTATCGAGATGGACGTCGAACGCGCGCGCTTCAACATGATCGAGCAGCAGATCCGGCCGTGGGACGTGCTGGACGGTGCGGTGCTGGAGCTGCTGGCCCGGGTCCGGAGGGAGGATTTCGTGCCGCCGGCGTACAAGGCGCTGGCCTTCGTCGACACCCAGGTCCCGCTGCCCGGCGGCGGCGCGATGCTGGAGCCCAAGGTCGAGGCGCGGCTGCTGCAGGAGCTGCAGCTGCAGCCGCACGAGACGGTGCTCGAGATCGGCACCGGCAGCGGCTTCATGGCCGCGCTGATGGGCCACCGCGCGCTGCGCGTGATCACGCTGGAATGCGACCCGGCGCTGGCGCGCGCGGCCGTCGACAAGCTGCAGCGCGCCGGGCTCGCCAATGTCGCGGTGCGGACGGTCAGTGCCGACGCCGGCGCGCGCGGTCTGCCGGGCGAGGCGCCGTTCGACGCCATTTTGCTGTCGGGCTCGGTGGCCGAGGTGCCGCGCACGCTGCTCGAGCAGCTGCGCGTCGGCGGGCGGCTGGCCGCGATCGTCGGCGACGAGCCGGTGATGATGGCGCGCCTGTACACGCGCAGCGGCGACGCCGCGTGGTCGGAGGCCGACCTGTTCGAGACCGTCGCGCCGCGGCTGGCGGGCTTCCCCGAGCCGTCGCGCTTCCGCTTCTGACGCCGGGCCGACCCGGACGCACGCCGGCATGATCGACGTCCCGCAGCTCGAGCCGCAGGACCTGGGCACGCTCGCGGCGCAGTTGCCGCCGCCGCTGCTGCTCGACGTGCGCGAGCCCTGGGAGCTGGCGCGCGCGCGCATCGAGCCGCCGGGCGTCGAGCTGATGCACCTGCCGATGCGCGCCGTGCCGCCGCGGCTGCACGAGATCCCGCGCGGCCGCCCCGTCGTCTGCCTGTGCCACCACGGCGTGCGCAGCGCGCAGGTGGCCGCGTTCCTGATCCACCACGGCTGGGACCGCGTCGTCAACCTGGCCGGCGGCATCGACGCCTGGTCGACCCAGGTCGACCCGACGGTGCCGCGCTACTGACGAACCGGCGCGCCGCTTTTCCTGCGACCGCAACCAACCCGAAGCCCCGAGGATCCGCCCATGCGCCGCATGCGAACCACCGCCCTCGCCCTGGCCGCCGCGCTCGCCGCCGCGCTCGCCCAGGGTGCCATCGCGCAGGATCTGCGCAGCCTGTACGAGGCGGCGCGCGCCTACGACGCCGGCTACCTGGCCGCGCGCGCGCAAGCCGAGTCGGCGACCTTCCGCGCCGCGCAGGCCGACGCGCTGGTCAGGCCGTCGGCGGCGCTGACCGCCAGCGCGACCGCGGCCAATATCGACCCGCCGAAGCTGAGCGCCGGCGACAGCAATACCGTGCAGGCGGCGCTCGCCGGCCGCTGGTCGATCTACAACCAGGCCAACCGGGTCCAGATCGAGCAGGCGCAGCGCGCGCTGGCGGCCGCGCAGGCCGAACTCGCCGGCGCCGAGCAGGACCTGATCGTGCGCCTGGCGCAGGCCTACTTCGACGTCCTGGCGGCGCAGGATACGCTGGCGACCGCGCGCGCCGGCAAGGCCGCGATCGCCGAGCAGCTGGCATCGGCCAAGCGCGCGTTCGAGGTCGGCACGGCGACGATCACCGACACGCGCGAGGCGCAGGCGCGATTCGACCTCGCGCAGGCGCAGGAGATCGCGGCCGACAACGAGCTGCGCGTCAAGCGCGTCGCGCTCGACCAGCTCGTCGGACGCCAGGGTGTCGCGCCGCAGGCGCTGCGCACGCCGGTCCTGCTGCCCGCGCTGGAGCCGGCCAGCGCAGACGAATGGGTCGGCGGCACCGAGGGCCGGCACCCGGCGATCGAGCGCGCGCGCGCCGGGCTGGACATCGCGCAGCTCGAGGTCGACCGCGCGCGCGCGGCCGAGCGACCGACGCTGGACGCGGTGGGATCGATCGGCGGCGCCAACTACGCTGGCAACTACCCGCAGGGCACGGCCGGCTTCACGCGCAACGCGTCGGTCGGGCTGCAGTTCAACCTGCCGCTGTATACCGGTGGCGCGACCGGCAACCGCATCAAGGAGACCCTGGCCTTGCAGGAGAAGGCGCGCAACGACCTGGAGACCGCGCGCCGTGCGGTGGCGCTGGGCACGCGGACCGCATTCTTCGGCGTGCAGTCCGGCGCGGCGCAGGTGCGCGCGCTCGAGGCCGCCGAGGCGTCGAGCAAGCTGGCGCTGGAAGCGACCCAGCTCGGCTACAAGGTCGGTGTGCGCGTCAACCTGGACGTGCTCAACGCCCAGACCCAGCTGTTCCAGACCCAGCGCGACTTGGCGCGTGCGCGCTACGAGGTGCTGGTCGGGGGCCTCAGGCTGCGGCAGGCGGCGGGGACGCTGGCCGAGGGGGATCTGGAGGCGGTCAACGGCTTGCTGGCGAAGTAGCCTCGCCCTGTCCCGGCGCCGCCGGCGGCAACCACAGCTCGGCCATCCTGCGCAGCGACGCCAGGTCTTCGTCGTACATCGCCGCGAGCGCATCCTTCTGCGCCGCGCTCCAGGGGTCGTAGCGCTCGGAGGCGGTCCGCACCGGGTGCGCGGCGCGAAGCGCCAGCAGCTCGCGCTTGCCGACGCGCCGGCTGCCACGGTCGGCCAGCTCCTGCACCGCGCGCGCCGAGAATCCCGACTTCGGGTCCTGCGCCAGCGGCGCACCGAAGGCCTCGATCGCGCCGCCGGCGTAGTGCTGCGCGATCGATTGCGCATGGATCCGGTAGTCCTCATAGCGCCAGACATGCACCGGCACGCCGCGCAGGTCGCGCCGCAGGTCGCGCACGAGGTCCGTCCAGCGTCGCGCCGGCAGTTCGGCCGCGAAGGGCTCGAAACCGTGATGCCACAGGCGCTCGCCCCAGGCCGAGACCAGAAATTCGTCGTAGCGGCGCACGCACAGGAAGACGCTCAGCCCGGTGTCGGCGAAGTGACGCAGCGCGCGCGCCGGATCGGGATACAGCTTCAGGCCCTGCGCCGTCGTGCCGAGGATGTTCTCGTCCGAGAACAACCAGGTGCCGCCGTACCAGCGCTGCCACGGCAGGTGCGGACGGCCATGCCGCACCGGCGAGGTCAGCGTGCGCCGCAGCCAGCCGAGCGGCACGTAGCGCGTGCCGGGCGCGAGGCGGCAATGCGCCAGGGTCAGTTGCAGATGCGTCGTCGCGGTCTTGTGCGCACCGATATGGAAGCGGATCGCGGTCATCGACCCGGCCCCGCGGCGCGCTCGCGCGCCCGCGCATCGAGCCGCCGCGACTCGCGCCGGCGCAGTGCGCCGCGCAGCCGCGCGAGCCAGCCGCCCTCGCCGTAGCGTCCCTTGAACACATGCCGAATCCGGTACACCCCGGGCAGATCCAGCGGCGTGCCCTGCGTCTGCAGCAGCCAGCGGTGGGCGCGGTCCTCGTGCGCCTTGCACCATGCCGCCGCCGGCTGCTGGTAGAACGCGATCGGGGCGCAGTAGCCGAGCGCGCGTGCGACGTCGCCGTGCGTGATCTGCAGCGGGCCGGTGGCACGCCCCGGCTCGCGCGGCGTGAAGTCGGCGGCGTCGATATCGGCCAGCGCCGGCGCGTCCTGGCGCAGCCGCGGATCGTCGTCGGCGAGCAGGTCGGTGCAGCGTTCGACGCGCGGGTAGACGAGCGCGTCGCGCCGGCCCTGCAGCTGCTGGGCGAGTGCATCGAGGCAGCCGTCGCGGAACATCAGGTCGCAGTCGGTGAACCAGACCCAGTCGGCGCTGCTCGCCAGCGCCGCGCGGTTGCGACCGATGGCGCGCCGGAACAGGTACGGCGGTGGCAGCGGCTGCCAGTTCCAGCGCACGCGCGGCAGCTCGATCGCGCCGATGAAGCGCAGCAGCTCGGCGGTGCGCTCGTCCTCGGGGGCGAAATACACCGTCATCGTCACGTCGGTGCGCTGCGGCGGGAAGTTGGCGAGCGAGCTGAGCTGGTAGACGAGCAGGTGGGCGTAGTTCCAGCAGTGGCTGACGATCTCGATCGACAGCTCGCCGCGGCGCGCGGCGCGCGCCTCCTCGGGTGGCAGGCCGCGGTTGAACCAGCGCGCGGGGACGAGCCCGCTGGCGGCAGCGCGCCAGAAGGCCAAGCGCAACGCGTCGAGCCCGCGCTGCCAGCGGCCGGGCGGGACGAAATCGTCGCGGATCGGGCTCATCGTCTTCGGCGCCGCGGGCGCGAGCTTACCCCGCCGACCTCGTGTCGCCGGAAGCCCCGGCGCGCATCGGCGTCGCCTGCCAGGCCCTCGCATGGCCCGCCAGCAGCGCCGGCCAGTCGCGCGCCTCGTCGAATTGCCACGGCGCCGTGCGGGCCAGCGCGAGCGCCGCCTCCTTGCGCAGCGAGCGCCGCAGCCGTGCCAGGTTTGCCTGCACCCATGCGCCCGAGGCGCGCCCGCGGCAGCCGTCGAAGTCGACGATCCAGACCCCCTCGCCCGCGTCGGCGTCGCCGACCAGCAGCAGGTTGTGCGCATTCAGGTCGCGGTGATCGACCCCGGCCGCGTGCAGCCGGCCGATCGCCTCGCCGATGCGCGACCAGGCCGACGCCGAAAGCGGCGCGTCCTGCAGGCATCGCACCAGATTGCGCGCACCGGCGATGCGCTCGACGAGGATGTCGCAGCGGTCGAACAGCCCGCTGCGGCGCACGCCGGCCAGCAGCGGGCGCGGCACCGCGACGCCGATCGCGCGCAGCCGGCGCAGCAGCGCGAACTCGGCCAGCGCGCGCGTCGCGCCGGCGCGCCGGTGCAGGAAGCGATCGTCGAGCAGCCGCCCGGCCCAGCCGCCGCGGCGGTAGTGGCGCAGCAGCGCATCGATGCCGTCCTGGCCCTCATAGCCGGGCGCGGCGGACGAGCCGAACTGCCCGCCTGGCGCACCGCCCTGCCCGGCAGGCACACCGCGCTCGGGGGCGAGCCGACCGCCGACCGGCCGGGTCCGGCCGTCCGACCTGCCGCCGACGAACCACGCCGACCCGCGCCCGCTGCCGTCCACCGGCTCGCGCCGCGGCCAGTGCGCTGGGTCGAGCAGCGCCGGCCCGGGGTCGCGCAGCCGCTCGGCGTCGGCGCGCCAGACCGAGCGGCCCTCGCATCGCTCGACCACCGGCGGCAGCTGCGCCAGCAGCGCGCCGATCGCCGCCACGCTGCGACCCGCCGCGCCGCGCTGATGGCCGGCCCAGTCGCGCGCGCGGGCGCCGATCGCGCGCGCCGCCTGCGGGTCGGCGAGCAGCCGATCGACGGCCTGCGCGAGCGCGCCCGCATCGGCCACCGGCAGCGCGGCCTCGGCCTCGCGCAGCGCCGCGAACACCTCGGCGAAGTTGAAGACATGCGGCCCGTGCAGAACCGGCGTGCCGAAGGGCATCGCCTCCAGCGGGCTGTGGCCGCCGCGCTCGACCAGGGTGCCGCCGACGAAGGCGATCTCGGCCGCGCCGTACCAGGCCCGCAGTTCGCCCATGGTGTCGCCGAGCAGCACCGCGGTGTCCCCGGCGCAGGCCTCGTCGTCGGCGAGCGCGCTGCGGCGCTGCCAGCGCAGGGCACGCTGGTCGAGCAGCGCGGCGACGGCGTCGAAGCGCTGCGGGTGGCGCGGCACCAGCACCAGCAGCAGCGCCGGCCAGCGCGCGCGCAGCGCGTCCAGCGTGTCCAGCAGCGCCGCCTCCTCGCCCTCGTGCGTGCTGGCGGCCAGCCAGACGCGCCGGCCCGCCGTCATGGCGCCGAATCTTGTGGCCAGCGCCTGCAGGTCCGGCGGCAGCGCGATGTCGAATTTCGGGCTGCCGGCAACGCACACGCGCGCCGGCGCGGCGCCGAGCATCAGGAAGCGCTCGCGCGTGGCCTCGTCCTGCACCAGCAGCAGGTCGATGTCCGCCAGGATCCGGACGCTCAGCCAGGCGACTCGCGCGTAGCGCCGTGCCGAGCGCTCGGAAAGCCGTGCGCCGGCGACGACGACCGCGGTGCCGCGCTGCTGCGCCAGCCGCAGCAGGTTGGGCCACAGCTCGGTCTCCATCACCAGCAGCAGCCGCGGCGCGGTGCCGGCCAGGAAGCGCCGCACCGCGCCCGGGGTGTCGAACGGCAGGTAGACATGGTGCACGCGCGAGCCGAAGCGCTCGCCGATCAGCGCGGACGCGGTCGGCGTGGTGCAGGTCAGCACCAGCGGCAGCCCGGGATGCGCGGCGAGCAGGCCCTCGACGATCGGGGTGGCGGCGATCACCTCGCCCATCGACACCGCATGCACGACGATGCCGCCTTGCCATGCAGCGGGATAGTCGACGCGCGCTCGCCGCTCGGCCCAGCGCGCGTGGAAGGCCGGCGTCTTGCGCCCGAGCCACCACAGCGTCGGCCAGGCGACTGCGCGCAACAGGTGCGCAGCGAGGCTGTAGAGGAAGGTCATGGGCCGCGCCGGCCGGTCTGGTCAGCCGCTGCTCGAGCGGACGGCGCGCCAGTCGACGCACGCTGAACTGGGTGGCACCCGCAAGCGGTTTCGGACTTCCGCAATCCGCCCATCGTCGAAGGTCGTCGAAGTCAGTCCTTCGCCTTCCTGGCGTTCGACGAGCCAGCGTGCCAAGGCCGGCGGGCACCCTCCCACTCCATGTCCCCCGCCGCCGGCTGCGCCGCCGGCTCCTCCTTCACTTACGTGGGAGGGTGCCCGCCGACCTTGGCCTGCCACGATCCCGGTATTCGACCGTCGAACACCGGCTCGGCGACCCGCCGAGGACAGCGGGTGCCCTTTCCCGTAAGTAAAGGAGGAGCCGGCGGCGCGAGCCGCCGGCGGGGGACATGGAGGGAAAGGGCACCCGCTGGCCTCGGCCTGCACGGTCGAGGCACGCACCCCATAGAAGGCCGACGGTTTGCGTGGGAGCGGCCTGCCGAAGACAGACACCCCGGCGCCGCCGACCGCCGCGACGCAGCCCGCGCTCAATGCGCCGCCGCCGCCACCCGCGCGTAAGGCTTCACGCTGCGCAGCGCGGCCATGAAGTCGGCCTCGATGCGCTTCAGCGCGCGCTTCGTGTGGCCCTCGAAGCGCAGCACCAGCACCGGCGTCGTGTTGGAGCCGCGGATCAGCCCGAAGCCGTCGGGCCAGTCGACGCGCAGGCCGTCGATCGTGCCGACCTCGCCGCCGGGAAACGTCAGCCTCCCATCGGCCACGCGCGCTTGCAGCTCGGCCACCAGCGCGTGGTGCTCGCCCTCGGCGCAGGGCACGTTGAGCTCGGGCGTGCTGTGGCTGGTCGGCAGCGCGTTCAGCACCCGGCTCGGGTTCTTGCTGCGCGACAGGATCTCCAGCAGCCGCGCCGCGGTGTAGGTCGCGTCGTCGAAGCCGTACCAGCGCTCGCCGAAGAAGATGTGCCCGCTCATCTCGCCGGCGATCGGCGCGCCGACCTCGCGCATCTTGGCCTTGACCAGCGAGTGCCCGGTCTTCCACATCAGCGGCACGCCGCCGGCGGCGCGGATCGCCGGCGCCAGACGTTGCGTGCACTTGACGTCGAAGATCACCGTCGCGCCCGGGTTGCGCGACAGCACGTCCTGCGCCAGCAGCATCAGCTGGCGGTCGGGGTAGATGATGTGGCCGTCCTTGGTCACGACACCCAGCCGGTCGCCGTCGCCGTCGAAGGCCAGGCCCAGCTCCGCGTCGGTCGCCTTCACGGTCTCGATCAGCTCGGCCAGGTTCTCCGGCTTGCTCGGGTCGGGGTGGTGGTTCGGGAAGTCGCCGTCGACCTCGCTGTAAAGCTCGCGCACGTCGCATCCGATCGCGCGCAGCAGCGCCGGCGCGCTCGCGCCCGGGATGCCGTTGCCGCAGTCGACGACGATCTTCATCGGCCGCGCCAGCTTCGCGTCGCCGGCGATGCGCGCGAGGTACTCGGGAACGATGTCCATCCGCGCGCTGCGGCCCTTGCCGGCCGCATGGTCGCCGGCCTCGATGCGCCGGCGCAGCGCCTGGATCTCGTCGCCGTGGATCGCACGTCCGGCCAGCACCATCTTGAAGCCGTTGTAGTCCTTGGGGTTGTGGCTGCCGGTGACCTGGATCGCGCTGCGGCAGCCGTGCTCGCCGCGCGTGGCGGCGACGTAGTAGGCCATCGGCGTCGTCACCGCGCCGAGGTCGACGACGTCCAGCCCGGTCGACTTCAGCCCGCGGACCAGCGCCGCCGCCAGCGCCGGCCCGGACAGGCGCCCGTCGCGCCCGACCGCCACCGCACGCTCGCCCTCGGCCAGTGCGGCGCTGCCGAAGGCGCGGCCCAGGTGCAGCGCGAAGCGCTCGTCGAGGGTCTTGCCGACCACGCCGCGGATGTCGTAGGCCTTGAAGACGGAGGGGTTGGTTTTCATGCGGGATGGCCGGCGTGGCGGCGGTCGGTGGCAGTCGGTGGCGGGACGGGCCGGGCCGGGCCGGCGGCAGGGCCGGCGCGAGATGGCGGGATTGTAGGGATCGCCACCCGCGCCGCCGGCTCGCCATCCGTCGCGCGTCGCCGCCCGCCGTCGCGCCGCGCTGGCCGGCGCGGCCGCGGGCTTCCTACACTGGCGCCCATGACCTCGAACACCGCCCGCCGGACGCTGTCGCTGGCCTGGCAGTCCTGGATCAGCAACGACCTCGATCCGCATGGCCCCGGATGGCTGCAGTGGCTGCTGACGCTGCTGTTCTGCGCCGTCGTCGCGCTGTGCCTCACCGTGCTGGGCGTGGCGCTGAACGCGATCGACGGCAGCAGCATCTGGCAACGCCCGGATCTGTGGCTGCGCTGGTTCGGCAAGAACCTCGTCGTCTCCTGCGTCATCGGTCTTCTCATCCACACGATGTTCGTGCTGCTGATCCCGGCGATCGGCAAGGCGCGCATCCGCGGCTGGTCCGAGACCGGGCGCACGCTGTTCTTCGGCGGCGTGCCGCTGGCCGGTGTGGCGATCGGCTGGCCGACCGGCTTCTGGCTGGTACGGCGCGACGCCGACGACTGGCTCGCGCGCGTGGACGGCGACGTCGTCGTCGGCATCCTGCTGATGTCGCTGCTGTTCAGCTTCGTCTTCTTCCAGATCTTCAGCGCCCGCTCGCGGCAGGTCGTGGCCGAGCGGCGCGCGCTGGAGGCACAGCTCAAGCTGCTGCAGGCGCAGATGGAGCCGCACTTCCTCTTCAACACGCTGGCCGGCGTGCAGACGCTGATCGACACCGAGCCCGACCGCGCCAAGCGCATGCTCGAGTCGTTCACCGACTACCTGCGCGCCACCGTCGGCAGCCTGCGCACCGAGGACAGCACGCTGGCCGCCGAGCTGGCGCTGGCCGACGCCTACCTCGCGCTGATGCGCGAGCGCATGGAGGACCGCCTGCGCTACACGGTGCAGGCCGACGAGGGTCTGCAGCACGCGCGGTTGCCGGCGCTGATGCTGCAGCCGCTGGTCGAGAATGCGATCCAGCACGGGCTGGAGCCCAAGGTCGAGGGCGGCACGGTGCGCATCGGCGCGCGGCGTGACGGCGACGCGCTGCTCGTCGAGGTGTGCGACGACGGCCGCGGGCCCGAGGCGCCGCCGCGCCGCGGCGGCCATGGCGTGGCGCTGGACAACCTGCGCCAGCGGCTGCGGGGCCGCTGGGGCGACGCCGCCAGCCTGACGCTGGCGCCGGCAGCGCCGGGCACGCGCGCGACGCTGCGCATTCCCCTCGAAGCGAACGAAACGAGATGACGCTCGCCCTGATCGCCGACGACGAACCGGCGCTCGCGCGCCACCTGCAGCAACTGCTCGCCGCGGCCTGGCCGGCGCTGCGCTTCGCGCCGCTGGCGCGCCACGGCATCGAGGCCGCCGAGGCGATCGCCGCGCTGCACCCCGACGTCGCCTTCCTCGATATCCAGATGCCGGGGCTGACCGGGCTGGAGGTCGCGCAGGGCATCGAGGGCGCGACGCGCGTCGTCTTCGTCACCGCCTACGACGCCTACGCGGTGCAGGCCTTCGAGCAGCAGGCGCTGGACTACCTGCTCAAGCCGGTCAAGCCCGAGCGGCTGGCGCGCACCGTCGGGCGGCTGCAGCAGGCGCTGGCCGCGCCGCCGGCGGCCGACGAGGACGCGCGGCTCGCCGCCGCGCTGCAGCGGCTGTTGCCGGCGCTGGGTGCGGCGTCGCCGCCGACAGCAGGTGTGGCCGCAGCGCCGCCGCTGCGCTGGATCCGCGCCAGCGTCGGCGAGCTGACGCAGCAGGTCGCGGTCGACGACGTCGTCTTCTTCCGCGCGGACGACAAGTACACCTGTGTTCGCACGCTGCAGGCCGAGCACTGGATCCGCACCCCGATCGTCGAGCTGCTGGCGCAGCTCGACCCGGCGCAGTTCGTCCAGGTGCACCGCTCGACCCTGGTCAACCTCGGCTTCGTCGCCGGCACGCGGCGCGACGATGCCAGCCGGCTGTTCCTGCGCCTGCGCGGCCTGCCCGAAGAGCTGCCGGTCAGCCGCGCCTACGTGCCGCTGTTTCGCGCGATGTAGGGCTGGCGTGTGCGGGCGGTGGCGGGTTGGCGCACCGTCAGACCGCCAATTGCCGCTGCCTGCGAGACGATGGCGATGCCCCGACATAGCGAGTCGAGGGGCAGGTCCGGAATCGAAGGGCGGGTGCCGATGGAACGCAACTGCGCCTGAGATCCAGGGCGCCCGCATCGCTCGAGGCTATGATCGAGGCGCTGGTGCTCGCACCGCCGACTCCCGGCGGTGCAGTTCAACGGGAATCAGGAGGGACATGCGGCCTCGCGCCGTGTGAACCAACCTGAGCTGCCCCCGCAACGGTAAGCGGACGGAGGCGGCGCTTTTCGGCGCCCCTCCCGCTCGTGTCGGGTTCCACTGGGCGCGCGGCCTCGTCATGGCGACGGGGCGGCACCTGGGAAGGACACACGGGTCGTCTCCGCCAGCCCGGATACCGGCCAGCATAGGGGCGTGCCGCGCGCGGCGCGCCATGAGGTGCATGCCGGCGGGGGATCCGGTGCGCACGGCTTGCTGCCGGGCGTCGACCCGGGTCCATCCATGTCCATCCTCAGTTCTTCGTTCGGGGTCCCGCGTCGCCCGCTGGCGGCCGCATGCCTGGCCCTGTCCGCGTTGCCGCTGGCGGCGCAGACCGCTGCCGTCGTCGCCGCCGGGTCGCCGCGTGCCGACGCGTCGATCCTCATCACCGCCACGCGCACGCCGACGCGCGTCGACGAGGCGCTGGCCGAGGTCACGGTCATCGACCGCGCCGCACTCGACCGCGCCGCCGGCCGCACGCTGGCCGAGGTGCTCGCGCAGCAGCCGGGGGTTCAGTTCTCGGCCTACGGCGGCGCCGGCAAGAGCAGCTCGCTGTCGCTGCGCGGGCTGGAGTCGCGCCACGTGCTGCTGCTGGTCGATGGCGTTCGCGTCGGCTCGGCCACCGTCGGCGCGCCGGCCTGGGAGAGCCTGCCGCTGGATGCGATCGATCGCATCGAGATCGTCCGCGGCCCGCTGTCGGCGCTGTATGGCAGCGATGCCGTCGGCGGCGTGGTGCAGGTCTTCACGCGCGCCGGCGCGGCCGCGCCGGCCTGGGGCGCGCGCGCCACGCTCGGCAGCCACGCGGACCGCGCGCTGGCGCTGCACGGCAGTGGCGGCAGCGGCGACTGGGACTTCGCCGGCGGCATCGAGCATGTCCAGACCGACGGCTTCTCGGCGACCAATGCCGACGAGCCCTTCGGCAGCTTCGACCCCGACCGCGACGGCTGGCGCCAGGCGGCGGGCCACGCTCGCCTCGGCTTGCGCTTCGCCCCCGGCTGGCGCGCCGAGCTGCAGGCGCTGCACGCCGACGGCGTCACCCGCACCGACGACGGCCTCGCCGCCCCAGGCGTCGACCCGCGCGCCGGGCTGCGCAGCGGCAGCGTCTCGCTGCAGGTCGCCGGCTCGCCGCGGGCGGGCTGGCACACGCGGATCCAGCTCGGCCGCTCGACCGACGACTACGAGACGCTGGCCAGCGCGTCGCCCTGGGCCGAGATCGGCACCATCGGCACCGTGCAGCGCCAGCTCGCGTGGGAGAACACGCTGGCCACGCGCGCCGGCACGCTGCTGCTGCTCGCCGAGCGCGTCGAGCAGTCGGTCGCCAAGCCGGGTGCGCCGTTCGACGTCGACGAGCGCCGCATCGACGCGCTCGCCGTGGGGCTGAACGGCCGCGCCGGCGCGCACCACTGGCAGGCCAGCCTGCGGCGCGACCGCAACTCGCAGTTCGGCCACCAGAGCACCGGCGCGCTCGCCTACGGGCTGGACATCGCACCCGCATGGCGCGCCAGCGCCTCGGCCGGCACCAGCTTTGTCGCCCCGAGCTTCAACCTGCTGTACTACCCGGGCTGGAGCAACCCCGACCTGCTGCCCGAGGAAGGCGAGCATGGCGAGCTCGCGCTGCAGTGGAGCGGGCAGTCGGCCAGCGCGCGGCTGGCCTGGTTCGACAACCGCATCCGCGGCTGGATCACGCCGGGGCCGGCGCCGGTCAACGTGCCGCGCACCCGCGTTCGCGGCTGGACGGCGAGCACCGAGGGCCGCTGGGCCGGCTGGCGCTTGAGCGCGAGCCTGGACCATCTCGACCCGCGCAACGTCACCGACGGCAGCCCGCAGCAGGGGCTGCTGCTGCCGCGGCGCGCCGAGGACAGCCTGCGGCTGGCGGCCGACGGCCGCGTCGGGCCGCTGGACCTGGGCGCGACGCTGGCCGCCTTCGGCCGCCGTTTCGACGACGCCGCCAACACGGTGCGGCTGGCGGGCTACCGCACGCTGGACCTGCGCGCCGAATGGGCGGCGGCGCCGCTGCCACCGGGCTGGGCGATCGCCCTGGCGGTCAACAACGCCACCGACGAGCGCTACGAGACCGTGCGCGGCTACGAGCAGCCCGGCCGCGAGTGGTTTCTGACGCTGCGCGTCGGGGCACGCTGACGACGGGATGCGGGCGATGGCGCAGTTCTCGCCTGTCACGATGCCGCCGGCGCGTCCGCTGCAGCGGCGGCGGCTCCGGCGGGACGGCGCGGCGCACGCGGCGCCGGGCTGGCCGTGCTGGGTGCGCGCGCTGGCGCTGCTGCTGGCGCTGGCCGCCGCGCCGGCCGCCGCGGCCGAGATCCGCGTGCGTGACGACCGCGGCGTCGACGTGCGGTTGCCCGAGCCGCCAGCGCGCATCGTCAGCCTGCTGCCGTCGCTGACCGAGACCGTGTGCGCGCTCGGCGGCTGCGACCGCCTCGTCGGCGTCGACCGCTATGTCGACTGGCCGCCCGAGATCCGTGCGCTGCCGCGCCTGGGCGGGCTGGACGATACGCCGCCGGAGGCGGTCGTCGCGCTGCGCCCGGACATCGTGCTGATGGCACGCTCGGCGCGGCTGGCCGAGCGGCTGGAGGCGCTCGGGCTGCGCGTGCTGGCCTTCGACTCCGACCGCCACGCCGACGTCGAGCGCAGCCTGCTGGCGCTGGCGACGCTGCTGGGCGATCCCGAGCGCGGGCGCCAGGCCTGGCAGCGCGTGCAGCAGGGGATCGCCGCGGCGGCAGCGCGCGTGCCGCCGGCCTGGCGCGGCCGGCGCGCGTACTTCGAGGTCGACGGCGGCCCGCACGCCGCCGGCGAGGCCTCGTTCGTCGGCCAGACGCTGGCGCGGATCGGGATCGGCAATATCGTGCCGGCCGGGCTCGGGCCATTTCCGGCGCTGAATCCGGAGTTCGTGCTGCGCGCGCAGCCCGAGCTCGTGATCGCCCGGCACGACGAGGTCGAGGCGATGCCGCGCCGGCCCGGCTGGGGCGCTCTGGCGGCGCTGCGCGACGGCCGTACTTGCGGTTTCGAGCGCGCGACCTACGACCTGCTGACCCGCCCCGGCCCGCGCCTGGGCGAGGCCGCGGCGCGCATCGCCGACTGCGTCGCGGCGCTGCCGGCGCCGGGCGCACGACGCCGCGGCGAGGCGCAGGGTGCCCGATGAACGCGCCCGCCCGGCCGCCGCGAAACGGGCGATGGCCCCCGCCTGGCGGGTTCGCACGATGCGCGAAGGGCCACCCATGAGCCGCCCGGGCGCGCTGCTGCGCACCGGCCATGCCGGCGCCGGCGTCGTCGACCGCGATGCGCGGCGCCGGCGCCAGCTCGCGTGGACGCTGGCGCTGGCGGCGCTGCTGCTGTTGCTGCTCGGGCTGATGACAGGCGCGCAAGGGCTGTCGCTCGCGGCCTGGCATGCCGACTGGCAGGCCTGGCGCGCCGCCGACGATGGACAGGCGGCGCTGATCCTGGGCCAGATCCGCGCCCCGCGCACGCTCGGCGCGCTGGCCACCGGGGCGCTGCTCGGCATGGCCGGCGCGATCGCGCAGGGCTTGCTGCGCAACCCGCTGGCCGACCCCTACCTGCTCGGCACCGCATCGGGTGCGGCGCTGGGCGTCGTGCTGGTGCTGGCCGGCGGCGCGCTCGCCGGGCAGGCGATTTCGATCGCCAACGCCGCGTGGCTGGCGCGGATCGGGATCGTCGGCGCCGCCTTCGCCGGCGCACTGGCCGGCGTCGCGCTGACGCTGCTGCTGGCGCGCGGCGCGCTGCACACGCTGCGCCTGCTGCTGGCCGGCGTCGTCGTCGGCGTCGCGCTGGGCGCGGCGAGCGACCTCGTGACGACCTGGGTCCCCGACGCGCTGCGCGGCAAGCAGGCCTTCCTGCTCGGCAGCACGGCGCTGCTCGCGTGGCCAGCGGTCGCGCTGCTCGGCGCCGGGCTGGCGCTGCTGCTGCCGCCGGCGCTGCGGCTGGCGCGTGCGCTCGATGCGCTGACGCTGGGCGAGGATACGGCGGCGACGCTCGGGCTGCCGCTGGCGCGCGTGCGGCTGGCGCTGGTCGCGCTGCTCGCCCTGGCCACCGCGCTGGCGGTCTCGCAGGCCGGGCTGGTGGCCTTCGTCGGGTTGGTCGCGCCGCACCTGGTGCGCCGCGCGGCGCCGTCGCGCCACGGCTACCTGATCGCGGCCAGTGCGGCGGCCGGCGGCGTGCTGCTGCTGGCGTCGGACCTGCTCGCGCGGTCGCTGGCGGCGCCGCAGGAGCTTCCGGTCGGCGCGCTGACGGCGCTGCTCGGCGGCGGCTACCTGCTGTGGCTGCTGCATCGGCGCGGGCTGGGATGAAGGGGCGCACAGCGATGAAGCTCGACGCCCCACCCTCTTCCACCGCCGTGTGCGGCGAGGCCTCGGCGCCGCGGCTGGCACCGCGGCCGGCGCAGGGTTCGGCGCAGGGTTCGGCGCAGGGTTCGGCGCAGGGTTCGACACAGGCGTCGGCGCAGCGATCGGCGCAGGGATCGGCGCGATGAGGCTGCAGGCCAGCGAGATCCACGCGCGGCTCGGCGGGCGGCCGGTGCTGCAAGGCGTCAGCGCACGCTTCGACCCGGGTTGGACCGCGATCGTCGGCCCGAACGGCGCCGGCAAGTCGACGCTGCTGCGCGTGCTCGCGGGGCTGCTGCAGCCCGATCGCGGCTCGGTCGCGCTGGCCGGCCGCGCGCTGGCGGACTGGGCCGCGGACGAGCGCGGCCGTGCGCTGGCCTGGCTGTCGCAGGGCGGGGATACGACGGGCGAGCTGACGGCGCGCGAGACGGTCGCGCTGGGCCGGCTGCCGCACACCGGCCTGTTCGGTGCGATGACGCCGCAGGACGAGGCGGCGGTCGCGCGCGCGATGGCGCTGACCGAGTGCAGCGCCTGGGCCGGCCGGCGGCTGCAGCAGCTCTCCGGCGGCGAGCGCCAGCGCGTGCTGCTGGCGCGCGCGCTGGCGACCGAGGCGCCGGTGCTGCTGCTCGACGAGCCGACGACGCACCTCGATGCGCCGCACCAGGTCGCGCTGGCGCGGCTGGCGCGCCGGCTGGCGCCGACGCACACCGTCGTCACCGTGCTGCACGACCTGCCGCTGGCGCTGGCCGCCGACCGCGTGCTGGTGCTCGCCGCCGGCCGCGTGCAGGCGCACGCCGACGCCGACGACCCCACCCTGCACGCGAAGCTGGTGGCGGCCTTCGGCGGCGCGGTGCAGGTGCGGACGGTGGACGGCCGCGCGCGCGTGCTGCCGGTGATCTGACCCCGCGGCGCAGGCCGGCCGGGCCGCCGAACGACAGGTCCGGAAACGGCGAATGCGCGCCGGCGCGCGGCCTATCATGCCCGCGATGGACACCGACGCCGCCTACCTCGCGCTGAAGGCGCGCGATGCGCGCTTCGACGGCCGGCTGTTCGTCGGCGTCAGCTCCACCGGCATCTACTGCCGCCCGGTCTGCCGCGTGCGCACGCCGCGGCGCGAGCATTGCCGGTTCTTCGACCTCGCGGCGCAGGCCGAGGCCGCGGGCTTCCGCCCCTGCCTGAAATGCCGGCCCGAGATCGCGCCCGGCCTTTCGGCCGTCGATTCGCCGGCGGCGCTGGCCGCGCACGCGGCGCGCGCGCTCGTCGACGCCGTGCACGCCGGGCAGGCGCTGCCGCTGCCGGCGCTCGCCGCGCGACTGGGCGTGACCGACCGCCACCTGCGCCGCATCTTCACGGCCGCGCATGGGGTCTCGCCGCTGGACTTCGTGACGACGCAGCGGCTGCTGCTGGCCAAGCGGCTGCTCAGCGATACCGCGCTGCCGGTGACCGAGGTCGCGCTGGCGAGCGGATTTGCCAGCCTGCGCCGCTTCAACGCCGCCTTTGCGGCGCGCTACCGCATGCCGCCGTCGCGGCTGCGCCGCGCGGCCCGGGCTTCCGAGGCGCCCGGGCCCGGCCCGGCGCGCGACGGCGCTGCCGCGGCGACGCAGGGTGCCGCGGGCGCCGCGCCGGATCCGCG
>JACPVA010000064.1 GCA_016191995.1 Burkholderiales bacterium
CTCGGTGTCACCAGCTACGGCGACCTGACCTCGTTCGCGCAGCAGCAGTCGCGCGCCTCCTGCTTTATCCTCTCGGTGGACGACGAGGAGCTGGCCAACGAGGAGGAGCGGACCATCGCCGGGCTGCGGGCCTTCGTCGAGGAGATCCGCTGCCGCAACGCCGAGATCCCGATCTTCCTGCACGGCGAGACGCGCACCTCGCGCCACATCCCGAACGACGTGCTGCGCGAGCTGCATGGCTTCATCCACATGTTCGAGGACACGCCGGAGTTCATCGCGCCCAACGTCGTGCGCGAGGCGCGCGCCTACCTGGACTCGCTGCCGCCGCCGTTTTTCCGCGCGCTGACCCACGACGCGGCGGACGGCTCCTATTCCTGGCACTGCCCGGGACACTCGGGCGGGGTGGCCTTCCTGAAGAGCCCGGTAGGCCAGATGTTCCACCAGTTCTTCGGCGAGAACAAGCCGCGCGCCGACGTCCGCAACGCCGTGGAGGAGCTCGGCCAGCTCCTCGACCACACCGGCCCGGTGGCCGCCTCGGAGCGCAACGCCGCGCGTATCTTCAACTGCGACCACCTTTTCTTCGTCACCAACGGCACCTCGACCTCGAACAAGATCGTCTGGCACTCCACGGTGGCGCCCGGCGACATCGTCGTCGTGGACCGCAACTGCCACAAATCGGTGCTGCACTCGATCATCATGACCGGGGCGATCCCCGTGTTCCTCATGCCGACGCGCAACAACTACGGCATCATCGGGCCGATCCCGAAGGAGGAATTCGCCTGGGAGAACATCCAGAAGAAGATCGCCGCCAACCCCTTCGCCGCCGACAAGAAGGCCAAGCCGCGGGTGCTCACCATCACCCAGTCCACCTACGACGGCATCCTCTACAACGTGGAGGAGATCAAGGAGATGCTGGACGGCCGGATCGACACCCTGCACTTCGACGAGGCCTGGCTGCCCCACGCCGCCTTCCACGACTTCTACGGCGACTACCACGCCATCGGCGCCGACCGGCCGCGCTGCAAGGAGTCGATGGTGTTCTCGACGCAATCCACGCACAAGCTGCTGGCCGGCCTCTCGCAGGCCTCGCAGATCCTGGTGCAGGACTCGGAGCACCGCAAACTCGACCGGGACGTGTTCAACGAGGCCTACCTTATGCATACCTCCACCTCGCCCCAGTACGCCATCATCGCCTCCTGCGACGTGGCCGCGGCGATGATGGAAGAGCCGGGCGGCAAGGCGCTGGTGGAGGAGTCGATCGCCGAGGCGCTGGACTTCCGCCGCGCCATGCGCAAGGTGGACGAAGAGTGGGGCGCCGACTGGTGGTTCAAGGTGTGGGGGCCGGACGACCTCTCCGAGGAAGGCATCGAGGAGCGCGAGGCCTGGATGCTCAAGCCCGGCGACCGCTGGCACGGCTTCGGCCGGCTCGCCGACGGCTTCAACATGCTGGATCCCATCAAGGCCACGGTGATCACCCCGGGCCTGGACGTGGACGGCGACTTTGCCGACTGGGGCATCCCGGCGGCCATCGTCACGAAGTACCTCGCCGAGCACGGCGTCATCGTCGAGAAGTGCGGCCTCTACTCCTTCTTCATCATGTTCACCATCGGCATCACCAAGGGCCGCTGGAACACCATGGTGACCGAACTGCAGCAGTTAAAGGACGACTACGACAAGAACCACCCGCTCTGGAAGGTGCTGCCCGAGTTCTGCCAGAAGCACCCGCGCTACGAGCGGGTAGGCCTGCGTGACCTCTGCCGGCAGATCCACGACGTCTATAAGGCCAACGACGTGGCGCGGCTCACCACGGAGATGTACCTCTCGGACATGGTGCCGGCCATGAAGCCGGCGGACGCCTTCGCCCGCATGGCGCACCGGGAGATCGAGCGCGTCGAGATCGACGCGCTGGAAGGCCGCATCACCGCCGTGCTGCTCACCCCTTATCCCCCCGGCATCCCGCTGCTCATCCCCGGCGAGCGCTTCAACAAGACCATCGTCAGCTACCTGCAGTACGCCCGGGATTTCAACGAGCGCTTCCCCGGTTTCGAGACCGACATCCACGGCCTGGTCAAGGACGAGTCCAACGGCAAGGTGCGCTACTTCGTGGATTGCGTGCGGCAAGGGTAGGGCGCAATAAGCCTGTCCTGAGCCTGTCGAAGGGCGAAGCGCATTGCGCCGAAAGGGTGCTTCGGCGCATTACAAGGGATCTTGATGCCGGATCGGTGCCTCATCTGAGACATTGCCTCAGAAATACACGGCAACTTATTGACAAACCGTAAGGTTCCCTTAAAATCCGGGCGAACTAACTCCTTGTGCCCGGGGCGCCCATGCGGAATATCCTGCTGTTTCTCGGCTTCCTTGTCCTGAGCATGCTGGTGCCGGCTGGCCTCGCCCAGGCGCAGGCCCAGACCGGCGCGCCGGACCCTGCGCGGCCCGCCGCGCTCCTTCAATCCAGCCAGTGATCGCCCCCGGGGCAGGCCGTCACCGCCTCTCGTAGACGGCGAAATCGAATTCCCATCCGGCTTCGGCGCGATGCCGCTCCCGCGCCGATTCCCGCCATGCCGCCTTGTCGAAGGCGGGGAAGTGCGCATCGCCCGGGAACTCCGCGGCGATCTCCGTGAGATAGAGCCGCTGCGCCAGGGGCAGCGCCTGGGCATAGAGCTGGGCGCCGCCGATGACGAAGACCTCGTCCGTCGTGCCGCGGCAGGCGGCGAGCGCCGCCTCCAGGGAGCCGGCCGTCTCGCAGCCGGGGGCGGCGTAGCCCGCACTGCGGGTGACGATGAGGTTGCGCCGCCCGGGCAGCGGCCGGCCGATCGACTCGAAGGTCTTGCGCCCCATGATCACCGGATGACCCAGGGTCAGGGCCTTGAAGCGCTTCAGGTCCTCCGGCAGGCGCCAGGGCAGGGCATTGCCGGCCCCGATGATGCCGTTGGCCGCCAGGGCGGCGATGAGGGAGAGCCGCGGGGCGGCGTCCGGGTCCAGGGAAGGCATGGGTGTGATATTTTAAAAAGGAAGGATTCGCGTCGCGAACCCGGAAATTGAATTATAAGCGGGACCTGTTTGAAGAGCTCATCTCAGCAATATGCACGAGATGCGTTGCGGCCAAAAGCGTCGGATGCTAGGCGCGCGACGACGCCAATGGCCGCCCCCTTGGCTAGGAGCGCAACGACGCAGCCGGCGCTTTTGGCCGCAACCCTTCGGGACGGGGCCGCTCCGGGCGCATGGCGGCGTTGCTCGCTCCTTATTTGGAATAACCAAACCGCGTCGCTCGCGCCTTGCCCTGCGCCCGGAGCGGCCCCGTCGCACCCGCGCATATTGCTGAGATGAGCTCTAGGTTGTATCCAAAATCCTTTCTTCGGCTGATCCTGATCGGTTTCGGCCTGGTGTCCCTGCCGCTCATCTTTGCCGCCGGCAACGCCGCCTACAACGTGCAGCGGCTGGTGGAACAGAGCGAGCGGGCGGTGCGCGAGGCGACGGTGACGGCGCGCGCCGGCCGCGAGATCCTGGAGTCCCTCACGGGCATGGAACGGGCGCTGCGCCAGTACCTGGTGGTGGGCGAGCAGGCGCTGCTGCAGGATTACCGGCGCCTGCACGGCGAGTTTGCCCAGGTGGCGGCCGAGTACGCCCGGCTGCCCCTGGACGAGGGCGGACGCGGCAAGCTGCTGGAAGTGCTGGGCCGTGAGCGGCGGCTGTTCGAGGCGCTGGGCGGTGGTGCGCCCCCCGATGCCGGGCAGGCGATCGAGGAGTTCGACCACATCGCCGAGGGGGCGCGGGAAGTGCTGGCGGCCAACAGCCGGCTCATCGACGCCGAGGTCGCGCGCCTGCGCCAGACGGCGGAGGACGCGCAGCGCATGCTGCTGTGGCCGCTGCTCGCGGCCATGCCCGTGGCGCTGGCCATCGCCCTGTGGTTCCGCTGGCTCATCTCGCACCAACTGGAGCAGGTGGATCGGGCCATCCGCGCCATCGGCCGGGCCGATTACGCGGACGGCATCACCGTGGCGGGCCCCCAGGATCTCGCCTACCTTGGCCGCCGCCTCGACTGGCTGCGCCGCCGGCTCGCCGAGCTCGAGGAGCAGAAGAACCGATTCCTGCGCCACGTGTCTCACGACCTTAAGACGCCGCTCACCGCGATCCGCGAGGGCACGCAGCTCCTGCGGGAAGGCGTGCCCGGCCCGCTCAACGAGCAGCAGAAAACCATCGTGGACATCCTGACCCAGAACAGTCTGCGGCTGCAGAAACTGATCGAGGAGCTGCTCAACTACCAGCAGGCGGGCTTCGCCGCCAACGCCATCGACCCGCAACCGGTGGCGCTCGACGTGGTGTGCACCCAGGTGTTGCGCACCCACCGGTTGGTCGCGGCGGCGCGCGGCATCCGTTTCGAACGCAAGCTGCCCCCGGTGCTGGTGGAGGGCGATGCCGACAAGCTGCGGGTGGTGGTGGACAACCTCGTCACCAACGCCATCAAGTTCTCGCCGCGCGAGGGGGTCGTGCAGGTGGAACTCGCCCGGCACGACGGGCGTGCGGTGATCGACGTGACGGACCAGGGCGCCGGCGTGGACGACGAGGAGCGGGAGCACATTTTCGAACCCTTCTTCCGCGGTACGCGGGCGCGGCGCGGCACGGTGCAGGGCAACGGCCTGGGGCTGGCGATCGCCAAGGAATACGTGCTGGCGCACCGGGGCCGGATCGAGGTGATCCAAGGGGATGGCAAGGGCGGGCACTTCCGCATCAGCCTGCCGATGCACTGGGAAAAGAAGGCCGCTTGATGCTGCGCATGCTGACGGCCGCCATGCTGGTGCTGGGCTTGGCCGCCTGCGCCTGGTGGCCGCTGCCGCTGCCGTCACCGGCGCCGTCGCCCGCGCCATCGCCCGCGCCGGCGCCCGCGGCGCAGCCGGATTTTGCCGACGAAAGAGAGGAAGTGGTGGCGCTGCTGGCGTACTATTCCCGGGCGCTGGCGCTATCCGCCGAGGACCTGCGACGGGAGCACCAGCTTGCCGTTGCGGCGTTCGGCAAGGACAGGACGGAGTTCGGCCGCCTGAGGCTGGTGCTGCTCCACAGCCTGCCGACGCCCGTGTCGCGCGATGACGTCAAGGTTGCCGGCGCGCTGCTGGAAGCCTCCCCCGCCCGAAACGGGCCGTCCGAATCGCCGCGCCGCCAATTCGTGGCCCTGTTGCAGAAGCTGGTGGCCGAGCGGCAGCGCGAACAGCGTCGCGCCGACGAGCTCCAACAGCGTACCGAGGAACTGCAGCGCAAGCTGGATGCCATGGTGGACATCGAGCGCAGCCTGCGCGGCCGAAAGAAGAGACCATGAACGAGATGAAAGCGAAGATCCTGCTGGTCGATGACGACCGCGACCTGTTGAAGCTCATCAGCCTGCGCCTGTCCGCGGCCGGCTACGCCGTACAGGCGGTCGAGAGCGGCGAGAAGGCGCTGGCCCAGCTCGCCGTGGCCCGCCCGCAGGTGGTCGTCACCGACCTGCGCATGGAGGGCATGGACGGCATGGCGCTGTTCGAGCGCATCCACGCCATGATGCCGACGCTGCCGGTGATCATCCTCACCGCCCACGGCACCATTCCCGACGCGGTGGCGGCCACCCAGCGCGGGGTGTTCAGCTTCCTCACCAAGCCCTTCGACGGCAAGGACCTCCTCGCCCAGGTGGAGCAGGCGCTCAAGCTTTCGGGCGGACCCGAGACGGCGGGCAAGCCCGAGGCCTGGCGCGAGCCCATCGTCACCCGCAGCCAGCGCATGGAGGAAGTGCTGCGCCAAGCCAAGCTGGTGGCGGCCTCCGACGCCAGCGTGCTGCTCTTCGGCGAATCCGGCAGCGGCAAGGAACTGCTCGCCCAGGGGATCCATCGCGCCAGCATGCGCGCCAAGGGACCGTTCATGGCGGTCAACTGCGCGGCCATTCCCGAACACCTCCTGGAGAGCGAGCTGTTCGGCCACGCCAAGGGCGCCTTTTCCGGAGCCCTCTATGCCCACCGCGGCCTGTTCCAGGCGGCCCACGGCGGCACCCTGTTCCTCGACGAGGTCGGCGACATGCCCCTGGCCCTGCAGGCCAAGCTGCTGCGCGCCCTGCAGGACCGGGCCGTGCGCCCGGTCGGCTCCACGGAAACGGTGCCGGTGGATGTGCGCATCGTCTCCGCCACCCACCGCGACCTGGCCGCGAGCATCCGCTCCGGCTCCTTCCGCCCCGACCTCTATTACCGGCTCAACGTGGTGGCGCTGGCCCTGCCGGCGCTGGCGGAGCGGCGCGAGGACATTCCCCTGCTCTGCGCCCACTTCATCGAGCAGTTGGCGGCGCGCTACAGCAAGCCGGCCCGCAGCTTCGCGCCCGAGGCCCTGGAACTGCTGGTGAATGCCTCCTGGCCCGGCAACGTGCGCCAGTTGCTCAACGTGGTGGAGCAGGCGGTGGCCCTGTCCACCTCGCCCCTCATCCCCGCCTCCCTGGTGCAGCAGGCCCTGCGCGACGACAACACGGTGATGGTGTCCCTGGACGAGGCGCGGCGTGCCTTCGAGCACGACTACCTGGTGCGCCTGCTGCGCGCCACTGCCGGCAACGTGGCCCAGGCCGCGCGCATGGCCCAGCGCAACCGCACCGAGTTCTACAAGCTGCTGCAGCGGCACAACCTCAGCCCGGCTCTGTTCAAGACCGAGAAGGCCTGATCGTCGGGCTTCCCGGTTCTGTCGTTTCCCGGCGACAAGACTTAGTTGCGCCGATTCAGGTAGTTAGTTTCAGCGCCCGGCGCCTTGTCGCCGCTCCCCGACGCTTGCCCGATGCCAGGATCGCCGCCGGCTCCTGCTGTTTCGGTGTTATCCATTGATTCTGAAGGGAATCCAAACGCTGGCATGGCGATTGCCTATGGAAGGACGAGCAGCGCAAGAACGAACAAGGACAACGAGCGACATGGAAACCGCCAGCGCCTTCAGCAAGCCGAGTCCGCTTATGAACATTGCCGCCGTGGCGGTGATCGTCGCCAGCCTGGTAGCGGTGGCGGCGGTGACGGGGCTCATTCCTTCGGCGCACTCGGAGAAGCAGGAAGCCGTTGCGGCAACCGAGAAGACCGCGGCGCCCAACCGGGGCGCCGTCGACCCGGCCAAGCCGGGCCCGATGGCCGCGGCGAGCTGTGCCCAATGCGGGGTGATCGCCTCGATCCGCGCCGTCGAGGCGCCGGGCGAGGCGAGCGGCCTGGGGGCCGTCGCCGGCGGCGTCGCCGGCGCCGTGGTGGGCAGCCAGCTCGGCAAGGGCAACGGGCGCACGGCGCTCGGTGTGCTCGGCGCTGCCGGGGGGGCCTATGCCGGCCACGAGGTCGAGAAGAGCATAAAGAAGCACACCGCTTGGCGCGTCACGGTGCGCATGGAAGACGGCACGACGCGCACGGTGAGCCAGCCGACGCAGCCCGTGTTCGCTGTCGGCGACAAGGTGAAGCTGATCAACGGCGCACTGGCGGCGCGCGGTTGATCGGAGCCGCAACGAGACTGAACGGTTTTTACGAATGCCGGCCGCCCGTAAGGCAAGGATGCCTCTACCCTCGGGGATCGGTCCTGAGCCAACCGATCGCGCCTTGCCTGCGCCGGCTTCTTTTTATTCGAGGTGACGCCATGGAACGCCTGATGCACGAAACCAAGGAAACGTTCCTCACGCTCCTGGTCGTCTCCTGCCTCATCGCCGGCATCGGCGGCGCGGTGTTCTACACGGTCGGCCCGGACGGCTGGCTGGTGGGCATGGTGCGCGATCTGAGCCAGGCGCCGAGCCTCGCCTCCTTCGCGGCTTTGGCCGGGGTGATCGGCGCAGCGGTCGGCGCCAAGCGCTGGCTCGACCGCCACCCCCATTCGGCCATCAACAACCTCCTCGTCGGCGTGCTGGCCCTGGGCGGGCTTGCCGCGATCGTCCACGGCCTGCGCGGACTGCTCTAGGCCCGGCGCCGGGCCGCCCCAAGCCGGGCCAAGGATAGAACCGCGAGCGCAGCGAGCCGAAGTCATCCCCTTCCTCGGGGAGGGGAGCGAGGGGCAGGCTAAGCTATCTCCTCGTACAGGGCGCGGTAGCGAGCCGCCGTCTGCGCCCAGCCATAGTCCCGGCCCATCCCGTTCTTCTGCAGCGTCCGCCACCGTGTCCTGTCGTTCCAGACCGACACGGCGCGGCGGATTGCCTGCAACAGCGCCTCGCCCGTGGGCGGCCCGAAACGGAAGCCGTTGGCCGTGCCGTCCATCAGCCCCGTCTCGCTGCAATCCACCACCGTGTCGGCCAGCCCACCGGTGGTCCGCACCACCGGCGGCGTGCCGTAGCGCAGGCTGTACATCTGGTTGAGCCCGCAGGGCTCGAAGCGCGAGGGCATGAGGAAGATGTCGGCCCCGGCCTCGATCAGGTGGGCCAGTTCCTCGTCGAAACCGATGGCCACCGCAAACTGGCCGGGACGGCGCTCGGCCAGCCCGGCCAGCCGCGCCTCCAGGGCCCGCTCGCCCGTGCCCAGCACGGCCAACTGGGCGGGAAGCCGGGCGAGCTCATCGGCGATGTCCGCCAGCAGGTCGAGTCCCTTCTGGTGGGTGATGCGGCTCACCACCCCCAGCAGGGGCGCGGCGGAGTCGGTCGCCAGGCCCAGGCGCTGGCGCAGGACGGCCTTGTTCGCCTCCTTGCCGCGCATGTGGGCGAATTCGTAGTGATGGGGCAGGTAGGGATCGGCGGCCGGGTCCCAGGCCCGGGTGTCGATGCCGTTGAGGATGCCCGTCAGGTCGGCGCGGCGCCAGCGCAGCAGCCCGGCCAGGCCGTAGCCGAAGGCCTCGTCCTGGATTTCCTCGGCGTAACGGGGGCTCACGGCGGTGAGGCGGTCGGCGCACTGCAGGCCGGCCTTCATGAAGGACAAGCGGCCCCAGAACTCCACGCCGTCCACGGCGAAGGCCTGGAGCGGCAGGCCGAGCTCCTCCACCGTCTCCGGCGCGAAGAGGCCCTGAAAGGCGAGGTTGTGCACCGTCATCACCGTCGCCGCTTTGGACCCCTTGGCGAACCGCAGCCAGGCCGGCGCCAGCCCGCCCGGCCAGTCGTTGCAATGGACGATCCGGGGCCGCCAGGCAAGCGGGCTGTCGGCGCTGCCGAGGACGGCGGCGATCTTCGAAAGCAGCCCGAAGCGCAGGTGGTTGTCGGCGTAGTCGTGGCCCGCCGCGTCCAGATAGGCGTCGCCGGCGCGCCGGTAGTAGGCGGGGCAGTCGATGAGCAGCAGTTGCAGGCCGTCCCCGGCGCGCGCTTCCAGCAGCCGGGCCGGGGCGAGCCGGCCGCCCGGCTGGGCGAACTCGGCGACGGGGCGCGCCGCCGGGAAGGCGGCGAGCAGCGGCGGATAGGCGGGGACCAGCACGCGCACGTCCACGCCCGCCTCGCCCAGGGCGGCGGGCAGGGAGTGAGCCACCTCGC
>JACPVA010000047.1 GCA_016191995.1 Burkholderiales bacterium
CGGGCGCGCGCCGCCGCGCGGCGCCGCGCGCCGCCGGCACCGCGCTGAGCGTGCGGCCGGCGCGGCAGGCCGACCTGCCGGAGGTGATCGCGCTCGACGCCACCGTGACCGGGCTGCACAAGGCCGACTACTGGCAGCGCGTCTACCGCCGCTACGGGGTCGCCGGGCAGGGGCTGCGCCACTTCCTCGTCGCCGAGACCGAGGGCCGCGTCGTCGGCTTCGTGATCGGCGAGGTGCGTGACTGGGAGTTCGGCTCGCCGCCCTGCGGCTGGGTGTTCGCGATCGACGTCGACCCGCGCATGCGCCAGCGCGGGGTCGCGACGCGGCTGCTGGCGGGGATGCGCGAGCGCTTCGAGCGCGTCGGCGTCGACATGCTGCGCACGCTGCTGGCGCGCGAGAACACGCTGCTGCTGTCGTTCTTCCGCAGCCAGGGCATGACCGCGGGGCGGCTGATCCCGCTGGAGATCGCCATCGGGGGCGCGGGCATGATGACGCCGGCCGCGCCGCGCGCCGGCAACGGGGATGGCGCATGAGGCTGCAGAAGAACACCGTGCTGGCGCTGTACAGCGTACTCGAGTTCGCCGCCCGCCCGGGCGAGCTGGTGCCGGCCTCCGAGGTCGCCGCGCGCTACGACGAGTCGCCGCACCACCTGGCCAAGGTGCTGTCCGAGCTCGCGCGGGCGGGCATCGTCGAATCGGTGCGCGGTGTCGGCGGCGGCTACCGTTTCGCCGCCAATGCGCGCCGGCTGACGCTGCTGGACGTGATCCGGCTGTTCGAGGACCTGGGTGCCGACAGCGCCAACACGCACGCCGAGCGCACGCCAGTGGACCGCGCGCTGGCGCAGGTGCTGTCCGAGATCGACCAGACCGCGATCGCGACCTTCGGCTCGATCACGGTGGCGACGATGCTGGCGATGGTCGCGCGCCAGGAGCGCGCCGGCGAGGGGACGCGAGCGGCCTGAGCGGCGCAGGCGCGGCCGGCACGGCCGGCGCGCGGGCTTAGACTCCCGCGTTCGATGACTGCAAGCTCCCTCGCCGCCCCGGCCTCCCGGCCGCCGCTGGGCTGGCTGCCCGCGCCGCTGCGTGCCGCGGTCGCCACCGTGCTGCTGCTGCTCAACACGCTGTGGTGGTGCGCGCTGCTGTTCGCGCTGGCGATCGTCCGCCTGCTGCTGCCGTGGACCGCGGTGCGGCGCGTGCTGGACCCCTGGCTCAACCGCGTCGCCACGGCGTGGATCGCCGGCAACAGCGGATGGATGCGGCTGACCCAGCGCACGGCATGGGACGTGCAGGGGATCGACGGCCTGGCCTATCGCGGCTGGTATCTGGTCGTCGCCAACCACCAGAGCTGGGTCGACATCTTCGTGCTGCAGCACCTGCTGAACCGGCGCATCCCGATGCTGAAGTTCTTCCTCAAGCAGCAGCTGATCTGGGTGCCGGTGATGGGGCTGGCATGGTGGGCGCTGGACTTCCCGTTCATGCGCCGGCACTCCGAGTCCGAGCTGCTCAAGCACCCCGAGAAGCGGCTCGAGGATGTCGAGGCCACGCGCCGCGCCTGCGCCAAGTTCGCGCTCGTGCCGACGAGCGTGATGAACTTCGTCGAGGGCACGCGCTTCACGCCGGCCAAGCACGCGGCGCAGCACTCGCGCTACCGCCACCTGCTCAAGCCGAAGGCGGGCGGGCTGGCGATGGCGATGAATGCGCTGGGCGAGCGTTTCGACGCGCTGCTCGACGTCACGATCGTCTACCCGGACGGCGCGCCTACCTTCGGGCAGTTCCTGCGCGGCGACGTGCGGCGCATCGTCGTGCGCGCGCAGCGGCTGCCGATCCCGCACGAGCTGGCGCACGGCGACTATGTCGCCGACTCGCGCTACCGCAAGAAGGTGCAGCGCTGGCTGCTGGAGCTGTGGCACCGCAAGGATGCGCAGATCGGCGAGCTGCTGGCCGCGGCGGGCGTGGTATCAGCCGGGGCTGCAGCGCTGCTCGCGGTGGACGATAGCGGCGAGGCGGAATCGGCCGGCGACACGTAGCCGTTGCGGCAGCCCGCCTCGGCCCTCGACCCGCGCGCGGACCGCAAGCGTGGCGGCAACGTGGTGGCGCCGTCGAGGTCGGGTTCGCGCTGGCGCTGCCGATGCGGGCTTGTGTTCGAGCGACAAAGACGTGTCTGCCGTCGAATGGCCGCCATCGGCCCCTTGCTGCCACTCGTCGGGACCTGTCTCTCGTTCGCATGCCATGACCGAGCGGGCCGAGGACGGCGGGTACCCTTGCCCTCCATGTCCCCCGCCACCGGCCTTCGGCCGCTGGCTCCTCCTCTACTTACGGTCAAGGGCACCCGCCGTCCTCGGCAGGCCACCGAATTGGTACTCGACGGTCGAATACCGCGGCCTTGGCACGCGCGATCGTCGAACGCCAGAGAAATCGAAGGACTGACTTCGACGAAATTCGGCAACGTACCGATGGCCGTCAACCGCCGCCAGCCGGCACGTTCCCGATCAAGAACAAGTGGGCATCAGACTTCGTGCAAGCCGAGCGATCGCACCAGGGCCGGGACTGCATCTCGGGGCGCTGCAGGCTCGCGGCCCGCGCCCGCCCGGCTCAACGCCAGAGCGGCCCGATCGCGTCCAGCGTATTCTTCAGCACCAGCCCGTACTCGGTGTCGCCCTCCATCACCAGGGCGCGCTCGAAGAACAGGCGGTCGGCGTCGTCCTCGCCGCGCACCAGGCGCCACAGCGCGGCCGCCTGGGCTCGCACCTTGACGGCGGGCGGCGCGGAGGCGCGCGCGACCTGGAAGCCGCGCGGACCCAGCACCAGCCGCACGCGGATGCCGGTCTCGACGACCTCGACCTCGACGCAGCGGTCGGCCAGCAGCCGGCGCTGGTCCTCGTCCAGCCGCGGCCACAGCAGCTGGTCGAGCAGCCGCGCGACGACGAAGGACGGCGGCTGCACCGGCAGCCGGCGAACGACCGACCTCAGCTGCAGCGCCGCGGCGCGCAGCGGCGGCGGCAGCGACGCCAGCGCGCCTTCCGGCGCATGACCCGCGCGGCCGCCTGAGGCGCCCTGCGGCGCGGCCTGCGATGCGCCATGCGATGCCGTGTTCGGCGCGGAGTGCGATGCGGAATGCGGTGCAGCGTTCATGCGCTGAGCTCCTCGATGCCGGCGTGCCGGTGCGCGAAGCCGTCGACCAGGCCGCCCGGCAACCCGATCGACGCCAGCTCGGCCTGCGCCGCGGCAGCGTCGCCGCCGCGGTTGAAGACCTCGTCGAACAACGCCAGCGCGCGCGCGAAGCCGCGGCTGGTCGGCGACAGCCGGATGCGCGAGACATTCGCGTCGGCCAGCGCGTCGCGCTCGCGGATCAGGCACTGCAGCGCCGCCGACTGCGTCTGGATGCCGTTGAGGACGAGGAAGGGCCGCCCGTCGCCGGTCGACAGCAGCAGCCCGTCGGCGTCGTCGCGGCAGCGGAACTCGCACTCGTCCTTCTTCAGCCGGTGGTGGCGCGCGGTGTAGCAGCGCGCCGAGAATGCCAGCGGCATGCGGCCGAAGACGAAGGCCTCGGTCGCCAGCGGCGCGCCGCCGGCGCCGGCGCCAGGTACAGGGTCGGCCAGCGGGTTGATGCGGCCGATGGCGTCGATCGCGAGCTCCAGCGCCGGCACCCAGGTGCCGGCACCGAGCGCCGCCCACTCGGCCAGCGCGGGGCGGCTGTAGGCGTTGACATGCGGGCCGATCCAGAACGGCGGCCGCGCCGGGTCGGCCGCGTGCGCGCGTGCCAGCATCGCCACCGCCGACGCGTCGCCGGCCTCGACCGCGAACTCGTCCTGCTCGGCGATCCGGCGTGCGCTGCGCAGCTCGGCCTCGCTCATCAGCAGCGCCATCGTCCCCAGCACGACGCGCTTGCCGGCGGCCTGCAGGTCGCGCGCCAGCGCCAGCCAGTCCTCGAACTTGAACTCGTTGCGGCGCGAGCAGACGATCTCGCCCAGCACCACGGTGTCGGCCGCGCTGTCGGCGACCTCGGCGTAGAAGGCCATCGTCTCGGCGCGCGGCCACCAGTAAAGCAGCGGGCCCACCGTCAGGCCGAAGCGTCGGTCGGTCGTCATCACAGGTCGGTGTTGCGGATCGGGGGTGGCGGTGCTGCGTCGCGTCGCCGCCACGGGGTCAGCGGCCGTGAATCGACGACCCGGCCCTGCGGCGCACGCGCGCCTTCAGCGCCAGGGTCTATCGTACGCGCCCAGGGTGTGCTGCTGGCCCTCGGCCCAGCGCGCCAGCGCCGCATTCCAGCCCGGTTGCACGCTGTAGCGGCCACCGCCGGCGGCCTGGTCGATCGCCTGGCGCCAGACGCGCGTGACCTCGGCGACATAGCTCGGGCTGCGCTGGCGGCCCTCGATCTTGATCGCCGCCACGCCGGCGTCGATCAGCTCGGGCAGGATCGCCAGGGAGTTCAGGCTCGTCGGCTCCTCGATCGCATAGTCGCGCTCGCGGCTCGCGCCGACGACGAAGCGGCCCTTGCACAGCGTCGGGTAGCCGCGCGGCTCGTCGGGCGCGTAGCGGTCGATCAGCACCCCGCCCAGGTGCGCCTCGACGCTGCCGTCGGCGCCCTCGTCCCAGCGCACCGCCGACGGCGGCGAGCAGACGCCGGCGGTATTCGGCGACTGCCCGGTGACGTAGGACGACAGCGCGCAGCGCCCCTCGACCATCACGCACAGGCTGCCGAAGCCGAAGACCTCGATCTCGGCGCCGGTATGGCGGATCGCATGCTGCACCTGCTGCAGCGTCAGCACGCGCGGCAGCACTGCGCGCTGGATGCCGTAGCGCTCGCGGTAGAACTCGACTGCCTCCCAGGTCGTCGCCGAGGCCTGCACCGACAGGTGCCGGCGCAGCTGCGGGTGATGGTCGCGCGCGTAGGCGAGCACGGCGACATCGGCGACGATCAGCGCGTCCGCGCCGAGCGCGGCGGCGCGGTCGACCGCGCGCTGCCAGGGCATGATGTCGCGCGCATCGGCGTAGGTGTTCAGCGCCATCAGCACCTCGCGCCCGCGCGCGTGCGCATAGCGCACGCCCTCGCGCACCTGCGCGTCGTCGAAGTTCAACCCGGCGAAGTTGCGCGCGTTGGTCGCGTCCTTCAGGCCGAGGTAGACGGCGTCGGCGCCGGCGTCGACCGCCATCTGCAGCGCGCGCAGCGACCCGGCCGGGCAGACGAGCTGCGGCCGCTTGTGCGCGGCCGCGGTAGTGCCCGTCGCGCCCTGCACGCCGGCCTCAGCCGCCACTGCAACCGCAGCCGCCGCCCCCGCCGCCGCAGCTGCCGCTGACCGCGCCGCCGCCGCCGGCGGCGACCCGGGTGATGCGGACCTGCCACTGCTCGGGGCCGGCCTGCAGATATTTCCAGCCGAACTGGCCGTTGCGGACGCGCTCGAACTGGTAGTACAGCGGCATCGGGTCGTGGTCGTTGACGATCTCGAACGCGTTGCCGACCGGCAGGGCGTCGAAGGTCGCGAAGATCAGCGCGTGCCGCTGCGGCGGCGGCACGCTGGGGACGAAGATGCTCTTGTCGACGGTGGCGTCCATGAATAACGGCTCCCTGTTGCGGACCAGCTCGCCAGCCTAGGCCGCGACGCGGGTGGCGTCCTTGAACCAGTTGAAGGAATGGTACAGGCCGGGCCTGCGCCGCCCGTGCGCCCGTTGCACACATATATCCGTTTCAGGATAATCCGCCAGTGAAGCCCATCCGCTTCCTCGGCAACTCGCTCGACGCGTTGCGCGAATTCCCGCTGGATGCCCGACACGACGCAGGCTACCAGCTCGACCAGGTGCAGCGCGGCCGTCAACCGAGCGATTTCAAGCCGATGCCGTCGGTGGGCAAGGGGGTCGAGGAACTGCGCGTGTGGGACGAAACCGGGACGTATCGGGTGGTCTGCATCGCCAGGCTGCCGGAGGCGGTCTACGTCCTGCACGCATTCCAGAAGAAGACCCAGGCTACAAGCAGGCGCGATGTCGAAATCGCGAGGAACCGCCACGCCGAGCTGATGAGAGGACGCCGATGAGCAAGCCCGCCCATGCCTACCCGAGCGTCTGGGACGCGATTGCCGACACGCCCGAGCAGGCGGCGAACCTGCGTGCGCGGGCCGAGCTGATGCAGCAGATCGCCGCGCTGATCCGGGCCGAAGGCTGGAAGCAGGTCGAAGCCGCCGAGCGCTGCGGCGTGACCCAGCCGAGGATCAACGACCTGCTGCGCGGCCGGGTCTCACGGTTTTCGCTGGACGCGCTGGTCAATATCGCAACCGCGCTGGGGCGGCGGGTGAGCTTCGATCTCGACGCGGCGTAGCCCCGGCGGCTGGCCCGGGGTTCATCCCGCCGCCCGGCTCGCCGTTCGGTTGGTCGGCCCAGCGCCTGCCACAGGCGTAGGATGCGTGCCGCCGCCGGCACACCCCCGTACATCGCACGCACCGCGCCGCAATGGCTGTAGCCGCAGACGACGATGCGGCGCATGTCCAGCGCGAGCACCGCGAACTCGATCGCCGCCGCGGTGCCGTGAAACCCGACCCGGTCCTGCGCAGCGGCATCGCCCTCGGCGGCGGCACCGAGCAGCGGCGCATCCTGGTCCCAGGGCGGCACGAAGGCGCCGACGTTGCGCACCATGAAGAGCTCGCCCGGCGCCGCCCCGGTCAGCAGGGTGGGCACGAGGCGCGAGTCCGAGCAGCCGATGAACCGCGTCGTCGGGTGTTGCCCGGAGTCGACGAGGTGGCGGAACAGCGCGCGCTGCGTCGGGAAGGCCTTGTCCTTGAACTGGCGCAGGCGGTCGAGCAGTTCGTCGGGCATGCCGTATCGCCTTGCACCTTGCGCCTTGCCGCCGATGGCCCTGCGGCCGGACGCCTGCCGGCTACTGCACCAGCGGCGTCGCGGCGCGGTCGAGGTCGACGCCGACGACCTCGCTGCGACCGGCCAGCAGCTGCAGCAGCTGGCGCAGCGCGGTCGCGAAGGCTTGCTGGCGCAGCGCCTGCGCGACCGCGGGGCGCACGGTCTCGAACGCGGGCACGGCACCGGGCTGGCGCGCGAGCACCTCGACGACGTGCAGCCCGAAGCGGCTGTGCACCAGCCTCGGCAGCACGCCGACCTCGCTGCGGCCGAAGACCTCGGCTGCGAACTCCGGCGCGCAGTCCTCGCGCGCGAGCCAGCCCAGCTCGCCGCCCTCGGCGCCGCTCGGGCAGTTCGACGTCGTGCGCGCGACCTCGGCGAAGCGCTCGCCCTCGCCGGCGGTCGGGTTGCGCAGGTCGAGCAGGCAGGCCTCGGCGCGCTGGCGCAGCGCTGCAACGTCGACGCCGGGCGTGACCGCGAACAGCACATGGCGCAGCCGCACGCGCTCGCCGACCGCATGGCGCCCGGGATGGGCGTCGAACTGGCGCCGGCAGGCCTCGTCGTCGGGGTCGGGGACGCGGATCTCGCGCTCGAGGTAGGCCTCGATCGCCTGCGCCGCGGCTTCGCTGATCGCGCCCTGCTCGGGCACCGGGTCGTCGGCGGCGAGCATCCCGGCGGCCTGCGCCGCCTGCCGCAGCAGCTCGGTGCAGGCGCGCTGGCGCAGCTCGGCGTCGGCGAGCGGCTCGCCGGCGGCGTGCAGCGGCACGCCGCCGACCGACGCGGTCGTGGCGGCCGGGCGCAGGCTGAGGTCGACGGTCTCGATCATCGCCAGCCCCCGCCTCAGACTGCGCGGCCGGGCTGGTTCTGCCCCGGCGGCACGTTGAGCCGGCGCGAGCGAACGATCTGGTAGGGCCGCAGCACGTAGGCGACGGAGGCCAGCCCGCTCCAGACGTGGACCAGGCGGCTGAACGGCAGCAGCAGGAAGATCGTCATCCCGAGCACCATGTGGACCTTGAACGGCCAGTCGATCGCGGCCAGCGCGCTGGCGTCGGGGCGGAAGGTCAGGATGCCCTGCGCCCAGCTCGCCAGGATCAGCATCGCGCTGGCGTCGACGCGGTGCGCGAACGAGAACGGCAGCGTGATCAGCCCGAGCACCAGCTGGACCCACAGGATGATCAGGATCGCCAGGTCGGTGCGATGGCTGGTCAGGCGGATCCGCGGGTCGAAGATGCGCCGGTGCAGCAGCATGCTCAGCCCGACGAAGCACACCAGGCCCGCGATGCCGCCGCTGACGATCGCCATCATCTGCTTGGCCGGCGCGGTGATGAAGGGCTCGTACAGCCAGTGTGGCGTCAGCAGCCCGACGGTGTGGCCGAAGAACAGGAACAGGATCCCGAAGTGGAACATGTTCGACCCCCAGCGCAGCTGGCGCTGGCGCAGCAGTTGCGAGGAGTCGCTCTTCCACGTGTACTGGTCGCGGTCGAAGCGCGCCAGGCTTCCCATCAGGAAGACGGCCAGCGCAATGTAGGGGTAGACGACGAACAGGAAGTCATCGAGCGTGTTCATGCCTGCACTCCTTCGGTTGGCACGGACGATTTGTGGCGGGTGACGTGGACGGGGCGGGCGGCGTCGGGGCGCTGCTGGCCGGCCGTGGAGCAGCCGGCGAAGGCCTCGGGCTCGGCCCAGGCCTCGTCGAGATCGGGCTCGTCGGGCAGCGCGACTGGCTCGGCCTTCTCGCCGGCGAGGTCGAGCACCGCGGCCAGCACGCTGGCGTACGGGCTGCGGCGCGCCAGCAGCGCGCTGAAGATCGCGCGCACGAGGTGCGCGGTCTCGGCCAGGAACTCGCGCGCCTGCGCCGGCGGCTGGGTGCTGGCGAACTCCAGCACGACCGGCAGGAAGTCGGGCAGCTCGCCCGGCGTCATCACGAGCCCGGCGGACTCGTAGCTGCGCGCCAGGTCGATCATCGCCTGCCCGCGGTCGCGGCTGTCGCCGTGCACATGCTCGAACAGGTGCAGCGCGCAGCGCCGGCCGCGGTCGAACAGCTCGACATAGTCGGCCTCCGCCTTGAGCGCCGGCTGCGTGCGCAGGCGGTCGATCAGCGCGTCGATCTCGGCGATCCGCGCGCTACCGAGCGCGGACTCGGCGTGCAGCGCATCACCGAGCTCGCCCAGGTGCTCGCGCAGCGCGGCATCCGGGTAGCGCAGCAGGTGCGCCAGCACGCGCAGCGTATAGGCCGCCTTCGGCGGGGATGCAAAGCGCGCCATGCTCAGACCTCCGCCTTGATCGGGATGGTGCGCTTCTTCTCGCTGCCGAACAGGCTGGTCTCGCTGACGCCCTCGCTGCAGCCGTTGCCGAAGCTGAAGCCGCAGCCGCCGCGGACGTTGAACGCGTTCTCGGCGTACTCGCGGTGCGTGGTCGGGATGACGAAGCGGTCCTCGTAGTTGGCGATCGCCATGATGCGGTACATGTCCTCGACCGTCGCCTTGCTCAGGCCGACCTGTTCCAGCGCCGCAGGGTTGTCCACGCCGTCGACATGCTTGCCGCGCTGGTACGCGCGCATCGCGAGCATGCGCTCCAGCGCGCGCACGACCGGGACCGTGTCGCCCGCGGTCAGCAGGTTGGCGAGGTACTTGACCGGGATGCGGAGCTGGTTGACGTCCGGGATCTCGCCGTTGCTGCCGAGCTGCCCGGCGTGGGCGGCGGCGGTGATCGGCGACAGCGGCGGGATGTACCAGACCATCGGCAGCGTGCGGTACTCGGGGTGCAGCGGCAGCGCGACCTTCCAGTCCATCGCCATCTTGTAGACCGGGCTCGTGCGCGCGGCGGCCAGCCAGGCCTCGGGGATGCCGTCCCGGCGCGCCTGCTCGATCACGGCCGGGTCGTTCGGGTCGAGGAAGATGTCGAGCTGCGCCTGGTACAGGTCACGGTCGTGCTCGACGCTGGCGGCCTCCTGGATGCGGTCGGCGTCGTACAGCAGCACGCCGAGGTAGCGGATGCGGCCGACGCAGGTCTCGGAGCACACCGTCGGCTGCCCGGCCTCGATGCGCGGGTAGCAGAAGATGCACTTCTCGGCCTTGCCGCTCTTCCAGTTGTAGTAGATCTTCTTGTACGGGCAGCCCGAGACGCACATGCGCCAGCCGCGGCACTTGTCCTGGTCGACGAGGACGATGCCGTCCTCCTCGCGCTTGTAGATGCTGCCCGACGGGCACGAGGCGACGCAGGCCGGGTTCAGGCAGTGCTCGCACAGCCTGGGCAGGTACATCATGAAGGTGTTCTCGAACTGGCCGTAGATATCCTTCTGGATATCGTCGAAGTTCCGGTCCTTGCTGCGCTTGGAGAACTCGCCGCCGAGGATCTCCTCCCAGTTCGGCCCCCACTCGATCTTGTCCATGCGCAGCCCGGTGATCAGGCTGCGCGGGCGCGCGGTCGGCGCGGCCTTCATCTCGGGCGCCGAGTGCAGGTGGTCGTAGTCGAAGGTGAAGGGCTCGTAGTAGTCGTCGATCTGCGGCAGGTTGGGATTGGCGAAGATCTTCATCAGCAGCGTCCACTTGCCGCCCTGGCGCGGGACGATGCGGCCGTCGGCCTTGCGCACCCAGCCGCCGTTCCACTTGTCCTGGTTCTCCCACTCCTTGGGGTAGCCGATCCCGGGCTTGGTCTCGACGTTGTTGAACCAGGCGTACTCGACGCCGGGGCGGCTGGTCCAGACGTTCTTGCACGTGACGCTGCAGGTGTGGCAGCCGATGCACTTGTCCAGGTTGAGCACCATGCCGATCTGTGCACGGACTTTCATGGGGTGACTCCTTGTCCTCGATGCGTGGGGCGGTGCGGGCGGCTCAGGGGTTCTCGCCCTGGCTCTGGTAGGCCTTCGCGAGATGGTCGTCGCGCGGCGTGTCGAGCCAGTCGACCTTCTTCATCTTGCGCACGACGACGAACTCGTCGCGGTTGGTGCCGATCGTCCCGTAGTAGTTGAAGCCGTAGCTGTACTGCGCGTAGCCGCCGATCATGTGCGTCGGCTTGGTGACGATGCGGGTGACCGAGTTGTGGATGCCGCCGCGGTGGCCGGTGATCTCCGAGCCGGGCGCGTTGATGATCTTCTCCTGCGCGTGGTACATCAGCGTCATGCCGGGGTTGACGCGCTGGCTGACGACCGCGCGCGCCGAGATCGCGCCGTTGAGGTTGAACAGCTCGACCCAGTCGTTGTCCTCGATCCCAGCCGTCCTGGCGTCGTCCTCGGACAGCCAGATCACCGGCCCGCCGCGGTTGAGCGTCAGCATCAGCAGGTTGTCCGAGTAGGTGCTGTGGATGCCCCACTTCTGGTGCGGGGTGATGAAGTTCAGCACGATCTCGGGGTTGCCGTTCGGCTTGCGGCCCTGCATCGCCTCGGTGGTCTTGAGGTCGACCGGCGGCCGGTAGCTGCTCAGGCCCTCGCCGAAGGCGATCATCCACGGGTGGTCCTGGTAGAACTGCTGCCGGCCCGACAGCGTGCGCCAGGGGATCAGCTCGTGCACGTTGGTGTAGCCGGCGTTGTACGAGACCTTCTCGCTCTCCAGCCCGGACCAGGTCGGCGAGCTGATGATCTTGCGCGGCTGCGCCTGGATGTCGCGGTAGCGGATCTTCTCGTCCTCGCGGTGCAGCGCCAGGTGCGCGTGCTCGCGGCCGGTGGCCTTGCTCAGCGCCTCCCAGGCCTTGACCGCGACATGGCCGTTGGTCTCCGGCGCCAGCTGCAGGATGACCTCGCAGGCGTCGATGTCGCTGACGATGCGCGGGCGGCCGGCCGCATCGACCCCGTTGAGCTCGCCGAGCTGCCTGACCTCGGTCTCGGTATTCCAGGCGATGCCCTTGCCGCCGTTGCCGACCTTGTTCATCAGCGGGCCGAGCGAGGTGAAGCGCTCGTAGGTCTCGGGGTAGTTGCGCTCGATCACCGTGACCTGCGGCGCGGTCTTGCCGGGGATCAGGTCGACCTCGCCCTTCTTCCACTCCTGCACGCCGAAGGGCTGCGCCAGCTCGGCCGGGGTGTCGTGCATCAACGGGGTCAGCACGACCTCCTTCTCGACGCCGAGGTGGCCGACGCAGACCTCGCTGAAGGCCTTCGCGAATCCCTTGTAGATCTCCCAGTCGGAGCGCGACTGCCACACCGGGTCGACCGCCGCCGACAGCGGGTGGATGAAGGGGTGCATGTCGCTGGTGTTGAGGTCGTTCTTCTCGTACCAGCTCGCGGTCGGCAGCACGATGTCCGAGTACAGGCAGGTCGTGCTCATGCGGAAGTCGATCGTGACGAGCAGGTCGAGCTTGCCCTCGGGCGCCTGCGCGTGCCACTCGACCTCGGTCGGCCTGGCCTCGTCGGCGCCCAGGTCCTTGCCCTGGACGCCGTTCTCGGTCCCGAGCAGGTGCTTGAGGAAGTACTCGTGCCCCTTGCCGCTCGAGCCGAGCAGGTTGGAGCGCCAGACGAACATGTTGCGCGGCCAGTTGGCCGGCGCGTCGGGGTCCTCGCAGCTCATCTGCAGCGTGCCGTCCTTCAGCGCCTTGACGACATAGTCGCGCGCGTCCATGCCGGCGGCGGCCGCATCCGCGACGACCCGGATCGGGTTGGTCCGCAGCTGCGGCGCGCTCGGCAGCCAGCCCATGCGCTCGGCGCGCACGTTGTAGTCGATCAGGCTGCCGCCGAAGGCCTGCTTGTCGGCCAGCGGGCTGAGGATCTCGTCGACGCCGAGCTTCTCGTAGCGCCACTGGTCGGTGTGGGCGTAGAAGAAGCTGGTCGCGTTCTGCTGCCGCGGCGGGCGGTGCCAGTCCAGCGCGAAGGCGAGCGCCGTCCAGCCGGTCTGCGGGCGCAGCTTCTCCTGCCCGACGTAATGCGCCCAGCCGCCGCCGGTCTGGCCGATGCAGCCGCACAGCATCAGCAGGTTGATCACGCCGCGGTAGTTCATGTCGGCGTGGTACCAGTGGTTCATCGCCGCGCCGATGATGACCATCGAGCGCCCGTGCGTCTTGTCGGCGTTGTCGGCGAACTGGCGCGCGACGGTGATCACCTGCTCGCGCGGCACGCCGGTGATCTTCTCCTGCCAGGCCGGGGTGTAGGGGGCGTCGTCGTCGTAGCCCTTGGCGCCGCTGCCCAGGCCGCGGTCGATGCCGTACTGCGCGGCCTGCAGGTCGAAGACGGTCGCGACCCGCGCATACCGCTCGTCACCGGCCTTGCCCAGCCGCAGCCGCACGACCGGCACGCGCGCGATGTTGAGCTCGCCCTGCTGCTTGTTGGGCGTGAAGTGCGGGACCTCGGCGCCGGCGAAGTAGGGGAAGGCGACGTCGGCGACCTCGTGCTCCTGCGCACCGTCCTCGAGCACCGACAGCTTGAGCGCGACGTCCCCGTCGGTGCGTGCCTCCTTGGCCTCGAGGTTCCAGCGGCCGGCGTCGGCGCGCCCCTCGGGGCCCCAGCGGAATCCGATCGAGCCGTTCGGCAGCACGGCCTTGCCGCCGGTGTCGAAGGCGACCGTCTTCCACTCCGGGTTGTTCTTCTGCCCGAGCTTGCCGTTGAAGTCGCTCGCGCGCAGGTAGCGGCCGGGGGCGAGCACCTTGCGCCCGTCGGGCAAGCTGCGCTCCTCCATCATCACCAGCAGCGGCAGGTCGGTGTAGCGGCGCGCGTAGTCGTCGAAGTAGGCGCTGCGGCGGTCGAAGTAGAACTCCTTGAGCGCGACATGCCCCATCGCCATCGCGAGCGCGGCGTCGGTGCCCTGCTTGGGGTGCAGCCACAGGTCCGACAGCTTGGCGACCTCGGAGTAGTCGGGCGTCACCGCGACCGTCTTCGTGCCCTTGTAGCGGACCTCGGTGAAGAAGTGCGCATCGGGCGTTCGCGTCTGCGGAACGTTGCTGCCCCAGGCGATGATGTAGTTGCTGTTGTACCAGTCGGCCGACTCGGGGACGTCGGTCTGCTCGCCCCAGATCTGCGGGCTGGCCGGCGGCAGGTCGCAGTACCAGTCGTAGAAGCTCAGCGGCACGCCGCCGATCAGGCTCAGGTAGCGGCTGCCGGCGGCGTAGGAGACCATGCTCATCGCCGGGATCGGCGAGAAGCCGACGACACGGTCCGGGCCGTGCTTCTTGATCGTGTAGACGTTGGCCGCGGCGACGAGCTGGTTGACCTCCTCCCAGCTCGACCGCACGAAGCCGCCCATGCCGCGCAGCTTCTGGTAGTCGCGCCGCGCGTCGGGGTTCTCGACGATGCTGGCCCAGGCGTCGACCGGGGACTTGGCGACCTGCAGCGCGGCGCGCCAGCGCTGCAGCAGCCGGCCGCGCACCAGCGGATACTTGAGCCGGTTGGCGCTGTACAGGTACCAGCTGTAGCTGGCGCCGCGCGCGCAGCCGCGCGGCTCGTGGTTCGGCAGGTCGGCGCGCGTGCGCGGGTAGTCGGTCTGCTGCGTCTCCCAGGCGACGATGCCGCCCTTGACGTAGATCTTCCAGCTGCAGCTCCCGGTGCAGTTGACGCCGTGCGTCGAGCGAACGATCTTGTCGTGCGCCCAGCGGTTGCGGTAGGCGTCCTCCCAGGTACGGTCCTCCCCGGTGGCCACGCCATGCCCGTTGGCGAAGGCCTCCTTGGGCAGCGAGAAGTGCGTCAGTCGGTCGAGGAAGTGACTCATGCTCGTTCCTTGTTCAGCGATCGGGTCAAGCGGTTCAACAACGCGCGGGCGCGAAGCGGCGCCCATAGTGCCACCAGGTGATGGCGATGCAGGACAGGTAGAAGGCGGCGAAGAGCAGCAGCGCCGCGGCGGGGCCTCCGGTCAGCGCGATCGAGCTGCCGCACAGCTTCGGGATCGCGAAGCCGCCGTAGGCGCCGACCGCGCTGGCGAAGCCCAGCGCCGCCGCCGCCTCGGTATTGCCCTCGCGCAGCGCCTGCTCGTCGGCCGCGGCGCCGCGGCCGCGCAAGGCGCGCCGGCGCTCGGCGACGAAGACGACCGGGATCATGCGGAAGGTGCTGCCGTTGCCGAGGCCGGCGGCGACGAACAGCAGCAGCGACGCCGCCAGGAAGCCTGCCAGCGACGGCTGGCTGGCGGCCGACGAGATGGCGGCCGCGTCGCCCGCCGGCGCGGCGGCGGCCGGCGGCAGGTTCGCCAGCACCGCGAGCACGCCGAGCGTCATCGCGCCGAAGGCCCACAGCGTGACGCGCGCACCGCCCAGGCGATCCGCCAGCCAACCCCCCAGCATGCGCGCGAGCGCGCCGGCCAGCGGGCCGATCCAGACCCATGGCATCGCATCGGTGCCGGGAAACTGGTGCAGCAGCAGCAGCGGCAGCGCCGCCGCATAGCCGATGAAGCTGCCGAAGGTGCCGAGGTGCAGCCAGCACAGCCACCAGTTGTGCCGGCGCGCGAAGATCACCGCCTGCTCGGCGATGCCGGCGCGCGCCTCGGCCAGGTCGTCCATGCCGAACCAGCAGGCCAGCGCGCTGGCGGCGATCAGCGGCACCCAGACATAGCCCGCATTCTGCAGCCACATCGGCGCACCGTCGGGCCCGATCTGCGGCGCGCCACCCGGCGCGCCGAAGATGCCGGCCGAGATCGCCAGCGGCACCGCCAGCTGCACCAGCGGCACCCCGAGGTTGCCCAGCCCCGCGTTCATGCCCAGAGCGTAGCCCTTTTGCGCCTGCGGGTAGAAGAAACTGATGTGCGCCATCGAGCTGGCGAAGTTGGCGCCACCCAGCCCGCACAGCAGCGCCAGCACGACCATCACCGTATACGGCGTCTGCGGGTCCTGCACCGCCAGCCCGATGCCCAGCGTCGGCGTGATCAGGCTGGCGGTGGCCAGCGCCGTCCAGCGCCGCCCGCCGACGATCGGGACCGCGAAGGCATAGAAGACGCGCAGCGTGGCACCGACCAGCGCCGGCAGCGCCGCGAGCCAGAACAGCTGGTTGGTGCTGTAGCGGAATCCCGCCGCCGGCAGGTGCACGACCAGCACCGACCACAGCATCCAGACGGCCAGCGCCAGCATCAGCGCCGGGATCGACAGCCCCAGGTTGCGCGCCGCGACGCGCTGGCCGTGCGCGCGCCAGAAGGCTTCGTCCTCGGGCTTCCATCGGGTGGCCGTGTGCACTGCGGAGGCCGTCCAGGTCTGCTGCGAAGGCGGTCACGGGTTCTTCACGTACGCGTCGCGGCGCAGGTAGAACCACCAGTTCAGCACCAGGCACAAGGCATAGAAGATCGCGAAGCCGTAGAAGGCCAGCTGCGGCGTGCCGGCCTTGATCTGCTCGCCGATCACGACCGGGGCGACGAAGGCGCCGTAGGCGGCCACCGCCGAGGTCCAGCCCAGCACGGGGCCGGCCTGTGCGCGGTCGAAGATGACGCCGATGGTGCGGAAGGTCGACCCGTTGCCGATCCCGCTGGCGAAGAACAGCAGCATGAACAGGCCGAGGAAGAGCGGGAAATACTCCTCCGGTGTCGCCGATCCGTAGGCCTGCATCATCACGTAGCCGACCGCCACCGAGGCCAGCGCCATCACGACCGTGATCACCTGCGTCACGATCGAGCCGCCGACCTTGTCCGAGATCCAGCCGCCGATCGGCCGCACCGCGGCGCCGACGAAGGGGCCGAGCCAGGCGTAGGTCAGCGCCGACGGGGCGTTCGGGTTCTTCAGCGTGTGCTGCATGACGCCGCTCGCGTCCGGCACATGCTGGAAGCCGAAGATGACCGTGATCGACAGCGGCAGCGCCATCGAGAAGCCGATGAAGGAGCCGAAGGTGACGATATAGAGCGCCGTCAGGCTCCAGGTGTGCTTGTCCCTGAAGATCGCGAACTGCTTCTTCACGCCTTCCTTCATGTCGCCGAAGGCCGCCAGCCGCATCACCGTCAGTGCCAGGATGATGTCGAGCGGGATCGCGACCCACATGCTCAGCAGCCCGAGGCCGGTCGGCTTCGGCAGGTACAGGTAGAGCATGAAGATCGCCGGCGCGAAGGCGAGCGTGTACAGGTAGGTGATCTTCGAGAACGCGACGATCGGGTTGCCGGTGTGCGGCGACACGGTCTTCAGGTTGTTCATCCCGAACCAGCACAGCGCACCCAGCGGCACGAGCGACAGGACCCAGGCGAAGCCGGCGTTCTGGATCCAGGTCTCGGTGCCGGCGGCGATCTTGCCGAAGATCCAGCCGCTGTCCTTCACCAGCGTCATCGGGTCGCCCCCGAGGGCGCCCAGCAGCGGCAGCGTCATCACCAGCGGGATGACGATCTGCATCGTCGTGACGCCGAAGTTGCCCAGGCCCGCGTTCAGCCCGAGCGCCGTGCCCTGCAGCCGCTTCGGGAAGAAGCCGCTGATGTTGGACATCGAGCTGGCGAAGTTGCCGCCGCCGACCCCCGACCACAGCGCCATCAGCTGGAAGGCCCACAGCGGCCAGTCCGGGTGCTGCAGCACGATGCCGGTGCCGATCGCCGGCGCCAGCAGCATCGAGGTCGTCAGGAAGATCGTGTTGCGCCCGCCGGCCAGGCGGATGAAGAACGATGCCGGGATGCGCATCGTCGCGCCGGCGATGCCGGCGATCGCGGTCAGCGTGAACAGCTCGGCCTGGGTGAAGGGAAATCCCAGGTTGAGCATCTGCACGGTGATGATGCCCCACATGCCCCAGACCGCGAATCCGCACAGCAGCGCGGGGATCGAGATCCACAGGTTGCGGTAGGCGATGCGCTTGCCAGTGCCCTCCCAGAAGGCCTCGTCCTCGGGGCGCCAGTCCTCGATGTCGGCGCCCTGCGGGCGGGCTGGTGCGGGGATGCCGGGGGGCGTCGTGCTCATGGCGTGACCTCGATTCGCGCGTGCGCGGGTGGCGTCAGCCCGCGGGCTGCAGGGTGGGGGCCTGGTGGCCGATGACCTCGGTCTTGCGCACCTCGGTCCAGTACATCCAGATCAGCGAGACCCAGACGACGCCGTACATCAGCATGAAGGCGGTCGAGCGCACCCCGGTCCAATCCAGCAGCGCGCCGAACATGATCGGCAGGATGAAGCCGCCCAGGCCACCGGCCAGGCCGACGATGCCGCTGACGGTGCCGATGTTGTCGGGGAAGTCGTCGGCGACATACTTGAAGACGCTGGCCTTGCCGACCGCCCAGGCGATGCCGAGCAGGAACATCAGCAGGGTGAAGCTCCAGGCGTTGTGCGCCAGCGTGAAGGTGGTCGGCCCGGCGGTGGTCTGCACGGTATAGCTGGTCGCCGGGTAGGACAGCAGGAACAGGCAGATCCAGCTCACCCACATCACCCACCAGCTGACGCGGTGCGCGCCCCACTTGTCGCTCATCCAGCCGCCGAAGGCGCGCAGCACGCCGCCGGGCAGCGAGAAGGCTGCCGCCAGCAGCGCGGCGATGCGGATGTCGAGGTCGTACTCGCCGACGTAGTACTGCACCATCCACAGGCTCAGCGCGACATAGCCGCCGAAGACGATGCTGTAGTACTGGCAGTACTTCAGCACGCGCGGGTCCTTCAGCATCGCGAGCTGGTCGACGAAGCGCGTATGCGGCGGCACCCGGTGCTTCGGGTCGCTCGCGCTGCCGAGCCAGAAGACGACCAGCGTGCCGAGCATGATCGCGGCGTAGACCTTGGGCACCATGGTCCAGCCGAAGCCGACCAGGATCGCCGGGGCGACGAACTTGTTGACCGCCGCACCCGCGTTGCCGGCGCCGAAGATGCCCATCGCCATGCCCTGGCGCCGCTTCGGGAACCAGCGCGCGACATACGGCGTGCCGACCGAGAACGATCCGCCGGCCAGCCCGAGCACGAGCCCGATGGCCAGGAAGTGCCAGAACTGCGTCGCGTAGGCCATGGCCCAGATCGCCGGCACCGTGATCGCCATCAGCACCGCCAGCACGATGCGGCCGCCGTACTTGTCGGTCCAGATGCCCAGCGGCACGCGCACCAGCGAGCCGCTGAGTACCGGCATCGCGGTCAGCAGCCCGAACTCGGTCGCGTTCAGGCCGAGCTCCTTCTTCAGCGGGATCCCGATGACGGCGAACATCATCCAGACCATGAAGCAGGTGGTGAAGGCCAGGGTGCTGACGACGAGCACCGACCAGGCCTTGGGCGGGATGGGAACGTGTTTGGCGGACATGCCGATGCCTCCTCGGACGATGTCGCGATGGTGGCGCGCCCGTTCGCGCCTGCCCATCCACCGGTGGCAGGTGGCGCGCGCGGCAGATGGACGATGGCGGCGCGCCGCGGGATCGTCCGGAAGAACTATGGAGATCCCGGGATGCGGCGCTCTGGATGCGGATCGATGACGCCTATCCGGTCGGCCCGAGGCGGTTGACGCCCGGGCAGCACCAGGAAGGCGGGCGCCCCGCCCCTGTCGGTGGCGCGGCGTCGGTGCCGGCAACGCGACCGCAGGGCCAGGCGGTGCCCGCCCGCCGCCGCGGCATCGCCGGCTGGCACGCGGCGCGCCAGCCGGCGCCGCCGCGCGCGAGGATGGCTCAGGGCCTGGCCTGGTCGGGCTGGCTGTAGTCGCACACCCCGTCCGGGAAGATCCGCTCCAGCGTCGCCTGCTCATCGGCGCTGGGCGACCACGGCGCGTAGCGGCCTTCCGCGATCGCCTGCCCCACCGGCACGAGCGCACAGCGGTAGATGCCGCCCTCGATCGGCGCACCGGCGACGATGCGCGAGCTCGAATACAGCGGGAAGGCCTGCGTGCACGCGCCTGCCGGGCGCGCGTCGAGGATGCCGGCCCAGACCTCCGGGCCCTCGGCCATGCGCTGGCCCTGCAGGTCGAAGCAGGCGTCGGCCGCCGCCGCCGGCCGGGTGCCGGCGATGCCGGCTGCGGGTTGCGCGCGCAGCGCGAGCATCCATTGGTCCATGACCGCCAGCGCCTCCAGCGTCTGGCTCGCCTTCGGCTGCCCGGGCATCGTATCGGTGAACCAGATCGCCATAGGGTCGCTGTGCCCCATGCGCTGCAGCACGCGCTGGCGCGCGGCGAAGGACTGGTGCACGTTGTGCATGTCGAGCTCGCGCTCCATGTACTGGCGGTGGTCGATCGCCGGCACGTCGAGCCGGCCGCCGAAGACATGGCCCGAGGTATACGCCGCGCGCATCGCGTCGAAGTCGCCGCGCGTGCGTGGCGCCGGCGCATCGGCCGCGGGCGAGAGGTTCATGTTCTTGCGGCTCCAGGGGTCGAAATAGCCCGGGATCGTCAGCGCCTTGTCGATCTCGGACTGCGAGGTGCCGAAGAACGGGAAGGTCTCCTGCACCATCGCGCTCGGATGCTTCCAGCCGCCGACATGCCAGTTCAGGTGCAGGAATTCGGCCGGCGTGATCAGCCCGGCGCGCAGCGACTTCAGCCCGTACTGCACGCCGACGTTGTCCCAGGTCGGGCGCGCGGCGCCGCTGGCGTCGACGCCGTAGACGTTGCGCAGGTCGTCGTAGTGCGTCCAGCGGATCGCGGCGATGTCGCTGGCGGGCTCGTAGTACTGAGCGTTGGGAACCTGCCCGAAATTCGGGTTCATCGCCAGCGGCGACAGCCCGCGCCAGCCCGGGATGCATTCGGTCGAGCCCTTGGCCGTCGAGTAGCCGAGCGCCATCTTCAGCGGCGCCAGCGCATCGTTGACCTTCGGGTTGTTGCCGACATCGTCCTGCTCGGCGTTGAACCCGACCAGCCAGGAGCGGTTCTTCGTGACCTGCCACTTCGGGTTGGCGCGGTCGGTGGCGTCCATATAGTGCTCGAGCAGCTCGCAGTCGCCGACATGGATGGTCTGCGTGACCATGTCCGGGTAGCTCTGGACCGGCAGCAGCGCGTCGAGCACGCCGGGGTGGTTCTGCGCGATGATGTACTGCTGGATCGCGCCGCCCGATCCGCCCAGGCCCACGGTGTACAGCGGCACGCCGTAGCGCTCGACGAAGCGCTCCTTGCCCATCATCGCCGTCTCGCCGGCGAGGACGAGGTTGTAGTGCGTGCCGGTGTTGTTGCCGCTGCTGTGCACGATCGCATAGCCCTGCTTCAGGATATCGGCATTCATCGACCCGGAGTGCACCGTGCCCTGGGTGTGGCCGATCGCCACCCCGCCCTGGAACCAGTACAGCAGCCGGCCGTTCCAGCGACTCGTATCGTTCTGCGCCGCGTTGTCCGCGGCCGGCATCGGCGCCAGCATCGCGATGCTGTAGAGGAAGCGGTTGATGCTGCCGATCTCGCGCCGCACGACGAAGTCCACCATGCGCCCGTCGGCCAGCGTGACGCTGGCGAGATCGGCCGGGCGGCTGCCGTCGGCGGGCAGCGTCTTCCAGGCGTTGCCGGTGCTGCGGTACTGGTAGCTGACGAAGGTGTCGATCGAGCAGTCGCGGCTGTAGCCGATCACGGTGCCGCCGGCATCGGTGACGCGGTAGCCCGGCGGGTTCGCGCCGTCGACCCGCGGCTGGCGCCCGACCCCGCTCTGGATCGTCGTGCAGACGAAGGGGTGCTGCTGAGGCCCGCTGAACATCGGCCCGGTGATCGGGTGGTTGACCAGATCGAGCGCGGCTGCCACGCCCTGGCCCTTGCCACTGCGATGCCGGACCTCGAGCCGGTTGGCACCGATCGTCATGCCGCCGACGACCGCCTGCCAGCGATCGCCGACGGACTGCAGCGCCGGCTGGATACGCTGGCCGTTGAGCCACCATTCGAGCTGCTTGCCCAGCCCCGCAGGCGCGGCGAGCTCGACCCGCGCATCGCCGCCGGAGACATACTGCGCCGGGCTGGACAGCACGCGCAGCCGCACCTCGCCCGGCGCGGCGCCGGCCAGCCCGGCGCGTGCATCGGCGACCGTAGGCTGGCGATCGACCGCGGGCGGGGCGGCGGCCAGCCGCGGTGTCGCCGCGGCGGCGAGCAGGAAGGCCAGGGCAGGCGCGGCGATGCGCACCGCGTGCAGAGGTTTTGTCATGGGCTCGTCTCCGGTTCGTGGTCGCTGCCCGGGCGCCGAGCGCCGCGGGCCCGCGCGGCGACCATAGATCGCCGCTGCCGCCGTCGACACAGGGTTTGCCTGCAAGGCGACCCGCGCCAGACCCCGTGTCTCGGGGATTGACAAGCTCGCCTGTGCGGGGGTAGACGCCCGGTCAGCGCGGCTCGCGCCCGGCCGCGACCACCGCCGCCTGCACGCGCGAGCTGAGCCCGAGCTTGCGCAGGATATGCTGGACGTGGATCTTGACCGTCGTCTCGGCGATCCCCAGCGTGCGCGCGATCTCCTTGTTGCTCGCGCCGCGCGCGATCTCGGCCAGGATCTGTTGCTCGCGCGGCGACAGCGCGCCCAGCGGGTCCGGATCGGGCGCGGGGTCGGCCGCCGGCGCGGCCGCCGGGCCGAGCGACTGGAAGGCGCTGACCAGCTTGCCCGTCATCTCCGGGCTGACGGTCGATTCGCCGCGCGCGGCGCGCTCGATCGCCGTCGCGAGCACCTCGTGGTCGGCGGTCTTGAGCAGGTAGCCGCAGGCGCCGCCGCGCAGCGCCGCGGCCAGGTCGCGCTCGTCCTCGCTGACGGTGAGCATCAGCACGCGCGCCGCCGGCGCGGCCTCGCGCAGCCCGGGCAGCGCGTCGACGCCGTTGACGCCGGGCAGGTGGTTGTCGAGCAGGATGACGTCGGGCTGCAGCGCGGCCGCGCGGCGCTGCGCCTCGGACGCGTCGCCGGCCTCGCCGACGACCTCGAATCGCGAATCGTGCGCCAGCAACGCGGTCACGCCGCGCCGGAAGAGCGTGTGGTCGTCGACCACCAGCACGCGGACCGGCGCCGTCATGCGGCGGCCTCCTCGGCGCTGCGCGGGCGCGCCGCCGCCGCCGCGGGCAGCGTCAGCGACACGCAGGTGCCGGCGCCGGGCACCGAGTCGACCGCGACCTGCGCGCCGATGCGCGCCGCGCGCTCGCGCATGATGCGCAAGCCCACGTGGGTCTCGTCGGGCGCGGCCTCGGCGTCGAATCCGCGGCCGTCGTCGCGCACCTCGAAGCGCCAGTCGCGCCCGCGCTGCACCTCGACCCACACGCCTCGCGCGCGGGCATGCTTGCGCACGTTGGACAGCGCCTCCTGCAGCACGTGCAGCACCTGCACCTGGACGTCCGGCGGCAGCGGCAGGCCCTCGCCGTCGACGCTGAGCTGCGCCGGCAGCCCGGTCTGGTGCTCGAACTTCTGCAGCGTCGCGCGCAGCGCGGGGACGATGTCCTCGCCGCTCGTGCGGGTGCGGAAGTGCAGCAGCAGCTCGCGCACGTCGGTCGTGCTCTCGCGCACCCCGGCGTCGAGCTCGTCGAGCGTGCGCGCCACCGCCAGCTCGTCGCCGCGGCGCAGCGCGTCGCGCAGGATCTGGACCTGGATTTTCAGGAACGCGAGCGACTGCGCGATCGAGTCGTGCAGCTCGCGCGCCAGCAGCCCGCGCTCCTCGGCCACCGCGGCCTCGCGCTCGAGCGCGCCGGCGCGCAGCCCCTCCATCGCGCTGGCCAGGTGCGACGCCAGCGCGTCCAGCAGGCTGCGCTCGTCGTCGCTGAGCGCGACCTCGCCGCGGTACAGCAGGTCGACCTCGCCGAGCACGCGCTGCTTGAGCACCACCGGGACCGGCACCAGATGCTCGAAGCCGGCCTCGGCGCAGGCGCTTGCGGTGCCGGGTGGCACCGCCTCGTGGATCGCGATCACGCGCGTGCCGGCGTCGCCGCGCGGCTGGCCGCAGGCGCAGCCGCCGGCGGCCAGGCAGGGCTCGGCGTCGGCGATCGCGCGCGGCAGGCAGTCGCCGGCCAGCAGGTGGTAGCGCTGCACTGCCTCGTCGGCCCAGCGCAGCGCGGCGGCATCGGCGCGCGCGATGCGCCGCATCTGGCGCACGAAGCCGCGCGCCATCGCCTCCAGGCTGTCGGTGCGGGCGAGAAACGCGCTCGCCTCGTACAGCGCGGCCAGCCGCTCGTGCTGCAGCTCCAGGCGCGCGGTCTTCTCGCGCACCCTGGCCTCCAGGTTGCCGTACAGCTCCTGCAGCGTCTCGGCCATGCGGTTGAAGCCCTCGGCGAGCTGGCCGAACTCGTCGCGCGTTCGCGCCCGCACGCGGGTGGCGAGGTCGCCGGCCTGGACCTGGGCCAGCCCGCTGCGCAGCCGCTGCAGCGGGTTGAGGACGAACAGGTAGGAGGCGTACAGCATCGCGACGGCGCTGGCCAGCGCCAGCGCCAGCAGCGCGAGCTGGACCGCGTGCAGCAGCGCGGTCCAGCGCGCCAGCGCGCGCTCGATCGCTTCGACGAAGCCGTCGACGCGGGCCACGAAGGCCGCCGCCTGCGGCGCCGCGGCCGCCCCGGACGGCGGATCCGCGCCGCGCCAGGCCGCGGCGAGCGCGGCCAGGTCGGTCTCGACGGCGGCGAAGCGCGCACGCGCATCGCCGTTCCACGGCACCAGCAGCGGCCGCGCCGGGTCGCCCTCGCGCAGCAGCGCCAGGCCCGCTTCGAGCCGTGCGATCAGCGCCGCGCGCGTCTGCGCGCCGTCGCTGGCCGCCGGCGTGGCGGCGAGCTGCCAGGTCAGCATGCGCAGCCGCCCGGCCTCGTTGACCGCCGCCGCGCCGCCCTCAAGCTGCCAGCTCACCCACAGCGTCAGCCCGATCGATCCGAGCGCCAGCGCCAGAAAGGTGCTGCCGATCAGGGCGAGCTTGCGGGCGAGCGTGCGCGCGGGGGCCATCGCGCGCGACTTTAAGCGCGTCGCGGCGTGTCTGCTCGCGATCGGTCGTGTTCGGGCCGGCCCGGTGGCTCAGAGCGCGCGCGGCCGCAGAGCCTGGCCGCGGCGCGCGACGGACGGCTCGCGGGCCGGCAACGGTGGCGCTGCCGGCGAGCGCGCCGCGGCGACCGCCGCCGCGAGGCGTTCGATGCCGGTGCGGATCTGCTTGACCCCGAGCGACGAGAAGCCCAGCATCACGACCTGATCGTGCCAGGGGCCGCCGCCGAAGTCGTGCGCCGCGCCGGACTGCAGCGTGTAGATGCCCACGCCATGCTCGGCCGCCAGCGCCTGCAGCGCGCTGGCGCGCGGCAACTCCGGCGGCAGCTGCCAGGCGAGGTGCATGCCACCCTCGGAGCCGGTGACCTGCGCCGCGCCGAAATGCTCGTGCAGGCAGTCGATCAGGCACTCGCGGCGCTCGACGTAGAGCTGCCGGATGCGCCGCAGGTGGTTGGCGTAGGCGCCGCTGGCGATGAACTCGGCCAGCACCGCCTGCTCGAGCCACGGCCGGCCGTTGTCGTGCAGTGCCTTGGCCGTGCGTGCCGGCGCGACGAGCTGCCGCGGCACGACCAGGTAGCCCAGCCTCAGCCCGGCGCCGAGCGCCTTCGAGAAGGTCCCGAGGTAGATCACGCAGCCGTGCGTGTCGAGCCCCATCAGCGCCGGGATCGGCGAGCCGCGGTAGCGAAAGTCGCTGTCGTAGTCGTCCTCGACGATGTAGGTGCCGGTGCGCCAGGCCCAGTCGAGCAGCCGCAACCGTCGCTCCAGCGAAAGCGTGAACCCCATCGGGTACTGGTGCGACGGCGTCACGTACAGCAGCGCGGCGCCATCCTCGGGCAGCTCGGCCACGCGCAGCCCGCCGCTGTCGACGTTGACCGGCAGCAGCCGCGCGCGGTAGCTCTCGTACAGGTAGGCCGCACCCTGGTAGGCCGGGTTCTCGATTGCCACCGAGTCGCCCTCGCGCAGCAGCAGCCGCGCCGACAGGTCCAGCCCCTCCTGGCAACCGCCGACGACGACGATCTGCTCGGGATCGACCGCGATCCCGCGCGCCGGCCCGAGGTGCTCGGCGATCGCGTGCCGCAGCGCCGGCAGCCCGGCCGGGTCGCCGTAGTCGGTGAAGTGCGTGCCGGCCCCCGCCAGCGCGCGGTTGAGCAGGCGACGCCAGAGCTTGAACGGGAAGGAGTGCGGGTCGGGCCGCCCGAGCCAGAAATCCCAGGTCAGCCGGCGTGCCCCCGCCACCGCGTGCGCGCGGCCCTGGAACGGGATCGGCCGGCGCGTCGGCAGGGCCTCGCCGGCGACCGCCGCCGGTGCGGCGCTGCGCATCGCCATCAGGCAGGATTCGGGTAGCTCGTTGCTGACGAAGGTCCCGAGCGCCTCGCGCGACTGCAGGTAGCCCTCGGCCGTCAGCCGCTGGTAGGCGAGCATCACGGTGTTGCGCGAGACACCGAGCTGCTGCGCCAGTGCGCGGCTGGGCGGCAGCGGGGTCCCCGGGTGCAGCCGCCCGCCCAGGATCAGCGCGCGCACCTGCGCGTGCAGCTGCGCCTGCAGCGATTGCCGGTTGTCCGGGTCGAGCGAGATCGGGATCTCCATCCGCGTGCTCCCAGGCCGCGCCATGGCCGCGGCGGCGTCGTCCCTCATGGCCCCTCACGGTCCCTCACTGCGGCCGCAGCACCATCCTACCCTGTGCCAGGCTGGCGTCCAGGTCGGTCTCGTCGACCTCGTCGTGCACCAGGTTCTGGTGGCAGTCGATGCAGGTCGCGCCATGGCTGCGCATGCGCGCGTGCGCAGCCTTGGCGCTGGCGCCGGGCGGCTGCGGGTCGCGGTGGCAGGCACGGCAGGTCACGCTGTCCCAGCGCTTGAGGTTCATGCGCGCGTGGTGCGCCATCTCGAGGCGCCGCGCGTCGAAGGCCTCGATCGTCGAGTAGTCGTGGCGGAACTCCAGCACCAGCTCGCGCGCGCCGTCGACCAGATGCGTGGCCAAGGCCAGGTGCAGGTTGGCCAGCCCCTGCGGCACATGGCAGTCGCGGCACTCGGGGTTGGCGCCCAGCGCACCGTAGTGGGTCGACTTCCTCAGCTCGGCGGCCGGATAGCTCATCGAGTGGCAGCTGGTGCAGAACGCGGTCGTCGACAGCGCCGCCTCGCCGCCGACCGCCAGCAGCACCAGCAGCACGCCGCCGGCCACCCCGGCTGCGAGCGCGGCACCATGGCGCCGCAGCCGAGAGCGCGACCCGGCCATCAGTCCTCCGAGCCGCGCGCGGCCGGCTTGGCGCCGGACTGGAACTCGTCGCGAAACGACGGCAGCGGCGGCCCGCTGAAGACGCCGTCGAGCTTGAAGTGCGCGTGCATCGCCTTGTCGCTGCGCACCGCCTTGGCGAAGTCGAAGGCGTACTTCGGGTCGACTTTGGGCGTGAACGGGGTGTAGGGCTTGCTCGCCTTGGCCCAGGGCGAGCCGGCGTAGTTGAGGTGGCAGGCGTTGCAGCGCTCCTGGAACTGCAGATCCTGCCCAGCCTCGACGAGCTGCTGGCGCGCCATCGTGCGGCCGTTCTTCTCGAACGCCTGCCCGGCCTTGCGGTGCAGCAGCCGGTATTCCGCGCCCGGCCCGTGGCAGGACTCGCAGCCGACGCCGACGAGGTACTTGCTCGGATCCTTCGGCTCGAAACCGCCCTCGTGCCCGAAGCCGGTCGAGTGGCAACCGACGCAGTCGGGATCCTGGCGGTAGTCCTTCGCCGGGTCCAGCCCGGCCTTCTTCTTCGCCTCGGCGCGCGCCTGCGGCGCGAGCGAATCCATCGCCATCGCATGCGCGGTCTTCTCCCACGACTCGAGCTGGCTGCGGTGGCAGGAGCCGCATTTCTTGCGGCCCTCGTAGTTCGGCTCGGCGCCGGCGGCCGCGACCAGGCCGCCCAGCAGGACGAGCGCGGCCAGTGCGCGCAGGGGATCGAGGGTCATGATCTGGCGTACTCCGATCTCGGGATGGAATGAAAGGCGGCGCGCGGGCCGAATGCGGTGCGGCGCAGGCGCGCGCCGGCGCCGTCGCGCGCGCGACCTGCCGGCACGCTCACTGCCGCGGCGCCGCGGGCGCGATGCGGTAGACCCAGTAGCCGCCGTGCTGGTAGACCAGTTCCGGGTCGCGCATCTCGAGCGGCGCCGAGCTGGTCAGCGGCAGCAGCCGCGCCAGCAGCGTCTGCGCGCTGCGTGCATCGGTGACGAAGGTCGCGCGCGCGATGCGGTCGGACGGCTCGTGCACGGTGTAGCCGCTCCATCGCTGCTCCTGCATCCAGCGCTTGACGAGGACGATCGGCCCGTGCAGGTCACCGCGCAGCGGGAAGTCCTTCGTCGCCACGCCGAGCTGCTGCGGCAGCATGCGCCCGAGCTTGAACAGGTCGGACACATGGACGACGAGAAAGGCCTGGCGCCCGCCCGCCAGCTCGCGCAGCGCCTGCGCGCCTGCGCGCTCGTCGCTGGCCAGCGCCTCGGCGAAGCGGCGGAAGTCGCGCGACTGCGCCTGCGACGGCGGCGCGCCCCAGAAGGCGCGCTCCTCGGCCTCGATCGAGCTCCGCCGCGCCAGCCAGGGCGAAGGGGCGATGAAGGGCTCGCCGAACCAGGCGTCGAAGGGCGTGCGGCGCCCGGTCAGCAGCGCCAGCGCGCGCGCGGTATCCCACCAGGCCAGCAGCAGCGCACCCTCCGGCACGTGCTCGCGCACCGCGTCGGCCAGCCCGGCGAGCTCGGCCGCGCGCGTATCGACGTGCGCCAGCGGCTCGCCGCTGGCATTGTCCCAGTCGACCATCACCGGCGCGCCGCCGGCGCGGCGCGCGATATGCCCGACCGCCAGCGGCTGGTCGATGCCGTCGGCGTGCAGCTCGACGCGCTGCAGCTGCAGCGCGCCGAAGCCCTGCAGCCCTTGCGCCCGCCCGGCATCGCCCTCGTCGCTCACACGATACCGGTACGGGGCCGGCGCATCGCCCCACGGCCCCCAGGCCGCCCAGGCCAGCAGCGCGATCCCGACGGCGAACAGCAGCCACGCCAGCCGCGCGAGCCAGCGCTGCGGCGACGCCGGCGCGCCGGCGACCGTGGCGATCGCCGCGGCGCCGGTCAATCCGCGTCCTTGCCGCGCCGGCGCGCGATCGCCAGCGCCGCGCCACCGGCCAGCAGCAGCGCACCGCCCAGGCCGCCGAGCGAGGCGCGGGTGGCGCCGTCGGACGGCTCGAGCAGGCTGGTGCGCCGCGTCTCGAGCTTGGCGACGCGCTCCTGCAGCGACGCCATCGCGCGCAGCTTGGTGTCCTCGCTCATGATCTTCGAGTAGGCGCGGTTCATCGGCTCCCAGCCCTCGGTGTAGGTCCAGCCGCCGGGGTTGACATGCGCCAGCCCGACATGCAGCTTGGCGAGGTCGTTCTCGCCCATCTCGATGACCTCGAACTCGATCGACGAGGGGTTGTTGGCCTGGGTCCAGAAGAGCTGGAAGAACTGCGCCACACCCTCCTTGTCGGGCGGAGGCGGCGCCGGGCGGTTCGTCGTCTGTCCCGGCAGCAGCTTGTCGGCGTAGAGCTTCTCGACCACCTTGTGCGCCTCCTGGTACTTGGCCAGGCCCTGCAGCGTGCCCTTGTCCATCAGCTCGAGGTAGGACCGTGCCAGCGACTCGCTGTGGCACTGGGTGCAGGTCTTGACCCAGGCCTCGAGCCGCTTCTCGGACCAGGCGCTCGTGATGTTGGCGGCCACGCCGCCGGCCGAGGGGTAGTTGGCCCAGCGCACCTTGCGCACCATGTTGTGGCTGAACTTGCCCTGGTACTCCATGTGGCAGGTCTGGCAGGTCGGCGCCGTCTGCCCGCCCTTGGCGAAGGCGTCCTTCAGCGGCATCGACCAGTTCCACTCGCTGCCCTTCATCTCGGTGATCTTGCCGTGCTTGGACAGCGAGTAGGCCTCCCAGTTGTTGTGGTCGATGCCGTTGTGGCAGGTCGCGCAGGCCTGCGGCTTGCGCGACTCGACGACCGAGAACTCGTGCCGCGTATGGCAGGTGTCGCACTTGTTCTGGTTCTGGTGGCAGGCGGTGCAGCCCTCGGCGATCTCGCGCTGCGGCATGCCTGCCCAGATCGTCGTCTCGACGTTGGCCTTGTAGTCCAGCGCGTGCGACGGCCGGCCCTTGGGCCATTCGTTGTTCGGCCAGGTGATGGTGTCGCGCTCGGACTCGCGCTCGGCGAACTCCTGCACGTGGCAGGTCGCGCAGACGTCGGCGGTCGGCATGCGCAGGTCGGCGGCGTGGTTCGCGCGCCCCTGGGCGTTGACGTCGACGTGGCAGTCGATGCAGCCCACTTCCTTCAGCGCCTCGCCGGCGCCGAGCTTGCCCAGCGAGCGCAGGTTGGCCTCGACCTCTTCCAGCTTGGCCTTCTTGTAGAAGGTCGGGTCCGACGGCGCGAGCTGGCGGATGCGGTCCAGGTTGGCGTGCCCGCTCTTCTTCCATGACGAGACCCAGACCGGCGACTCGTCGGCGTGGCACTTGACGCAGTCCTCCCGCGACGCGACCTCCTTGACGGTGGCGGGCGGCTTGTAGAACGAATGCGGGTCGAGGTACTTGCTGAACGGGATCGGCTTCCAGTACTGGGCGTGGCTGCCGCGACCCGCGCCCTCGGCCGGGTCCTTGTAGCGCTTGACGAGCGCCTCGTAGAGCTGCTGCGGGCTGGCGCTGCGGTCGAGCTTCAGCGCCTCGTAGGTCTCCTTCGGGATCTCGGCCTGCGCCGCGACGGCGGACCACAAGCCGGTGACGAGCACGATCCTGCCGATCCTGCGCCACATCCTGTCCATGCGAGTCTCCTCCGGTTCGGCGGCGCTGCGCACCGCCTGCGCCGATCATGGGATCCTCAGCGTCATCGGCCAAGCACCGCGGCGCGACGCAGGCGTGGTGCCAATGGTGCCAGCTGCCGGGCGATGCGAGGCGATCGATGGTGCCAAGACGCGCGGGCAGGCTCGGCCGGGCGCCCGGACCGCGCGCGTGGTCTGCCGATCCAGCCGCGCGCCGGATCCTGCAAGGCAGGCGCTCAGCCGCGCCGCCGGGTGCCTGCCTCGGGCATCGCCCCCTCGTGCCGCAGCAGCGTCGTCTTGCGCGCGAGCCCGCCGGCGTAGCCGGTGAGCGTGCCGTCGCGCCCGATCACGCGATGGCAGGGCACGACGATGGCGACCGGGTTGGATCCGACCGCGCTGCCGACCGCGCGCACGGCCTTCGGCCGCCCGCAGCGCGAAGCGACCTCGGCATAGCTGACCGTGTGGCCGGCCGGGATCTCGAGCAGCGCGCGCCAGACCTCGCGCTGGAACGGCGTGCCTTGCAGGTCCAGCGGCACCGCGAAGCGCGCGTGCGGGTCGCGCGCATAGGCCGCGAGCTCGCGCGCGAGCTGCGCCAGCCAGCGCTGCTGCGGGTCCGGCGGGCAGGCGTCGTAGCCGGCCGGTGGCGCGAACTCCAGCAGCGCGACGCCGCGCTCGGTGGCGGCGGCATGCACAGGGCCGACCGGGGTGTCGAGGGTGGCGCGGGCGACGACGCCGGTGGGCAGTGGGGCCAGTGGCATGGGTCAGTCCGGTTGCACGGCGTGGTGGCCCGCGCGTGCGCGGGCCTCCTTCGTCGCCGCGGGTGAACGGGAAGCGTCGTGCGCGGCGAGCGCGTGCCAGAGCCGCACGACGGCATACGCACGCCAGGGCCTCCAGGCCTCGGCGGCCTGCGCCGTGGCGCGTGCATCGGGGCGTGGCATCGGCGAGCTGCGCGCGTCGCCCGCCGCCGCGCCGCGCGGGTTGTGCTCGACGGACGCTCCGCGTCGCGTCTGCGCGCCGGCCCAGCCGGAGCCGGGCAAGCCCTCGGCGCCGGCCTGCGCGTCGAGGGCAGCCGCGAGCGCCGTCCGCACGCCGAGGTCGCTCGCCGGGAAGGCATCCGGCCAGGCGAGCGCGCGCATCGCGATCAGCTGCAGCGTCCACTCGCCGATGCCGGGCAGGGCGCGCAGCACCTGCAGCGTCGGCGCCAGCGGCGCGCCGGGGCGCAGCTCGAGCCGGCCCTCGGCCACCGCCGAGGCCAGCGCCTGCAGCGCGCGCACGCGCTGGCGCACGATGCCGAGCGCGCCGATCGCGTCTGGGTCGGCACCGGCGAGCGTCGCCGGGTCCGGGAACAGGCGATGCAGGCCGTCGAACGGGGTCGCCAGCGGCATGCCGAAGCGCTCGACCAGGCGCCCCGCCAGCGTGCGCGCCGCCGCCAGCGTCACCTGCTGCCCGAGCACGGCGCGCACCGCGAGCTCGAAGCCGTCGAAGGCGCCGGGCAGGCGCAGCCCCGGCCGGGGCGGCAGCGGCATGCGCGCCAGCACCGGATCGACGAGCGCGGGATCGGCGTCGAGGTCGAAGGCATGGCGCACGCGCTGCAGCAGCGCGCCGGCCGCTGGCGCGAGCGCCGGCGCGGCGCGCAGCTGCAGCTCGCAGCGTGCCGGCACGAAGCGGCACTCGATCCAGCCTGCCGCGCGCGACCGGCCATGCGGCAGCGCGAGCGTGCGTCGCAGCACGCCGCCTTCGACCTGCTCGACGCCGGGCAGCGCGCGCGCGGCGAAGAAGTGCATCAGCGCGTCGCCATCCAGCGGCGGGCGGTAGGCCAGGCGCAGCAGCGGCGGGGTCTCGTCGTCGTATGCGACGCCGCCGGCTCGAACGGCCCCGACGCCGGCGGCGGCGCGC
>JACPVA010000048.1 GCA_016191995.1 Burkholderiales bacterium
CACCGCCACCTTGCTGATGAACGGCAATGTCCTCGTCGCCGGCGGCCGCAGCAACGCCGGCACCATCACCTCCTGCGAGCTGTACAACCCCACCACCGGCATCTTCACCGCCACCGGCAGCCTGGCTACCTCTCGCTTCCTCCATACCGCCAACCTGCTCCCCGATGGCCGGGTGCTGGTGACCGGCGGAATGAGCGGCAGCACTACGCTCCAGAGCGCGGAGCTCTACGACCCGGGCACCGGCCTGTGGACCACCATCAGCAACATGGTGGCGGCGCGGTACCAGCATGTGGCCACCCAGCTCCCCAACGGCCGGCTATTGCTCACCGGCGGCTCCGGCTCCACCGGCGCCGCGCTCTCCAGCACCGAGCTGTTCAGCGGCTCCGGCGCAGCAGTGCCAGCGGCGCGCCCGGCCATCACCACTGCCCCCGCCAACATCTCCGCCGGCCAATCGATGACGCTGCAGGGCGGGCGATTCCGGGGCGTCTCCACTTCCAGCGGCGGCGGCACTCAGGACTCGCCCGGCGACAACCCGGTGCCTTCGCTCACCGCGTCCGACGGCGGGGTGATTTACCTCCGCGGGCTGGACTTCGCCTCCGCGGCTGACGGAGGTGGAGGCCAGGTCACCACCAGCGTTCCCTGCTCGGTCGGCCTGGGCACCTATGGCCTCGCGGTGACCGCCAACGGAATCCCCAGCACCGGCAACAGCATCAACGTGGTCGGCCTCGCCCAAGGGGCAGCCTGCAGCTGCGCCTCGGCCTGTCAGGGAATCCCGCCGAACACCCAGTGCTACGGGACCGTCGGCAACTGCACCGCCGGGACGTGCAGCTACCCGGCGCTCGATGCCGGCACCGTCTGCAACGACGGCAACGCCTGCACCCGCACCGACGGCTGCAACGGCGCCGGCACCTGCTCCGGCATCCCCTACACTTGCACTCCCAACCAGTGCCAGGCCAGCTCGACCTGCAACGGCACCGGCGGGTGCAACGTGGTCAATCTCGCCGCCGGTACTACCTGCAACGACGCAAACGCCTGCACCAGCTCCGACGTCTGCAACGGCACGGGGAACTGCAGCGGCACGCCCATGGTGTGCAACACGGCGCCCGCCCCCACCTGCCTGAACCCCACCACCTCGCGCGTGTACAACACGCAGGGCACCTGCAGCGCCGGCACCTGCAACTACACCTACAACGACGTGAACTGCAGCCCGGGCACCTGCCAGGGCGCCACCGGCCTGTGCAACATCGACCCCTGCGCCGGGGTGAGCTGCACCACTCCGCCCAACACCGACTGCTTCACCGCCCCGGGGACCTGCTCCTTCGGCGCCTGCCAGTACCCGCAGCGGCCGGTCGGCACCACCTGCAACGACGGGAAGACCTGCACCACCGGCGAC
>JACPVA010000049.1 GCA_016191995.1 Burkholderiales bacterium
CTGCGCCTGCACCAGCGCCGCGAGCGCGCGCGGCAGCGGCGCCTGCGGTGCGGCCGCCGGGTCGACGACGGCCCAGGCGTGCAGCGTCGCGCCGAGAAAGGTCTCGGCGCAGTCGGCCAGGCTGCGCGCGATGCGCGCCAGCCGCGGGCTGGCGGGGTCGGCGACGAGCAGCAGGTCCAGGCTCAGCAGCCCGCAGCGCAGCGCGAGCAGCTTGGCCGAGGCGTAGGCATGCTTCAGGCTCTCCGGGTCGTCGGCGCAGGCCAGCAGCGGCCGCACGGCGCGACGCTGGAACAGGCGCGCCAGGTCGGACGCGTCGGCGTGCACGAGCAGCGCATCGGCGCGCGGCGCGGCGTCCAGCGCGGCGTCGAGCAGCCGCGCCGACGATCCGCGCGGGTCGACCCAGGCGCGCGGCATCCCGCGCGCAGCCAGGTAGTCCAGTCCGGGCGCCAGCGGCTCGACCGCCGCCGCCAGGTCCAGCTGCGCCAGCTCGCCCGGCGGCGGCGCGCCTTCGGCGGCGTCGAGCAGCAGCACCTGACGCCCGGCCTGGGCGAGCGCGCGCGCGAGCTGGTCCAGCATCGGCGCGCTGCAGGGCAGCCGCGGGTTGGCCACGAGCGCGATCGCGACGCGCGCGCGCGCGCCGGCGAACAGCGCGCGCAGGCCCTGCGCCTGGTCGGGCGCGGACCCGGCACGGCAGGCGTCTGCGGCGTGCATCGGCATCGCTGGGGTCGGATCCACGGCCGCGCCTCAGGCCAGCGCGGCGGTCGCGCGGTGGTCGGCGCCGGCGGCCGCCGGCAGCCCGGCGAAGACCAGATTGACCTCGTCGGCGTCGAGCCTCCAGGCCGGGCCGCCGCCGCCGCGCAGCGCGCGCTGCAGCAGCGCCTGCGCCGACAGGCGGTGCCAGTCCTCGGGCACGCGCTGGCCGTTGGCGACCGCGAGCACCGGCAGCTGGTGGCGGATCACGGCGTCCAGCGCCGGCGCGAGCTTGATCGCCTCGTCGACCTTGGCCAGGATCACGCCCTTGCAGCTCGCCGCGCGGTACGACACCAGCACGTCCTCGATCGTCTCGCCCTGCGCCGCGGCGTTGACGACCAGCAGGCGCTGGATCGACCGATGCGACAGCATCTCGAGCAGCTCGCGCGTGCGCGCATCGCGCTGCGCCATGCCGGCGGTGTCGATCAGCACCAGGCGCTTGCCCGCCAGCAGATCCAGCAGGTCCTCCAGCGACGCACGGTCGTGCGCGGTGTGCACCGGCACGCCGAGGATGCGCCCGTAGGCACGCAGCTGCTCGTGCGCACCCAGCCGGTAGGCGTCCAGCGTCACCAGGCCGAGCTGCGCCGCGCCGTGGCGGGTCGCGAAGGCGGCCGCCAGCTTGGCCGTGCTGGTCGTCTTGCCGACCCCGGTCGAGCCGACCAGCGCGAGGACGCCGCCGCGGTCTTCGAGCGCGCCGTCCGCCTCGCCGGTGGCGAGGTTGCGCTCCAGCACGCTGGCGGCCCAGCCGTCCTCGTCGACATCGTCGGGCAGCGCGGCGACCAGCTTGCGCACCAGCTGCGGCGAGAAACCCAGCTCGAGCAGCCGCTGCGCCAGGCGCGCCTGGCGCGGCTGGCGCTGCAGCTTCTCCATGAAGGCGAGCGCGCCGAAGCGCTGCTCGATCAGGCTGCGCATCGACCGCAGCTCCTGCATCATCCCGCCCGTGTCGGCGGGCTCGGGCAGGCTGCGCATGGGCTCGGGCAGCGGCGGCTCGGCCAGGCGGGCCTCGGGGGCGGCGTGCGTCGCGGCGGCGGGGCCCGGCTGCGGCCGCAGGCCCGGCCCGGCCCAGCCCTCGGCGTCGGTCGATCCCGAAGCCTGCGCGGCCGCAGCCGGCCGGCCGGCCGGCGCGGCGACGATCCATTCATCGTCCACCTCGTGCGCGGTGCCGGCTTCGGGCCCAGCCATCGGACGCGACCCCGCAGCGGCGGGACGTGCCGGCGCGGTCTGCGGCGCGGCTTGCGACGCCACCGGGCTGCGCGCCGCCGTCGGCATGCCCTTCGGCGCCGACGAGCGTGCGTCGAGCTCGGCCTGGCGGCGGCGCAGCATGCGTTCGCGTACATAGTCCTGGAACGACAGCGTGCTCATGCCGAGCATCTGCACGTCGCGCTCGACGCTGGCACGCGCCTCGGCGCGCGGCTCGCTCGCCGACTCCGGCCCGGCCAGCGGCGCCTCGGCAGCTGGCCGGCTCGCCGCGCCGGCACGCGCCGGCGGCGGCGTCACGCGCTCGATCTGCTGCAGACTGCCGGGCGCCATCGCCAGCACCTCCACGCCCTCGGCGCAGGGGCGGGTCGACAGCACGACGGCCTCGTCGCCGAAGGCCTGGCGCACCGCCATCAGCGCCTCGCGCGGGCTGCGCGCGGTAAAGCGGCGCGCGTTCATGCGGGTTCCCGGCGCGCGCCGGCGCACGGCGCGGCGACGCCGCGGGTCGGGATGCCGCGGCCGGCGCGGCCACGGGGATGGCGGGTCATGCAGTGCCTCCGATGATCGAGCCGATGCGGATCGTGTGCGTGTCCGGGATCTCGCTGTGCGCCAGCACCCTCAGCCGCGGCGCGGCACGCCGCAGCAGCCGCGCCATCGGCGCGCGGATGACGTCGGGCACGAGCAGGCAGGCCGGCACGCCGAGGTCCTCCTGCCGGCGCGCGGTGTCGGCCGCGCCGCGGCCTAGCGTGTCGGCCACGCCGGGGTCGAGCGCCGCGCCGTGCGGCGAGGTCAGCGCGCCGGTGACGAGGCGTTCGAGCTCGGGCTCGAGCGCGATCACGTCGAGCTCCTTCACCGGCCCGTAGATCTGCTGCACGATCGCCGGCGCGAGGTGGATGCGGATCAGCCGCGCCAGCTCGGCCGGGTCGCTCGCCGCGCCCGCGTGCTCGGCCAGCGCCTCGACGATCGAGCGCATGTCGCGGATGTGCACGCCCTCTTCCAGCAGCAGCTGCAGCACCTTCTGCAGGGTGGCGATTGCGACCATCTTGGGGACCACGTCTTCGATCAGCTTCGGCGCCAGCCGGGTCACGTGCTCGACGAGCTGCTGCGTCTCGACCCGGCCGAGCAGCCGTGCGGCGTTCAGCTGCATCAAGTGTGAGAGGTGGGTGGCGACGACGGTCGCGCAATCAACGACCGTATACCCGGCCATCTGGGCCGCCTCGCGGTGGCGCTCGTCGATCCACACCGCCGGCAGCCCGAACGCCGGGTCGGTGGTGCGCGTGCCGGGCAGCTGCTGCACCGCACCGCCCGGGTTGATCGCCAGCAGCTGGCCGGGGAAGGCCTCGCCCTCGCCGACCACCGCGCCGCGCAGCGTGACGCGGTAGGCGCTGGGCTTGAGCTCGAGGTTGTCGCGGATATGCACCGACGGCGGCAGGAAGCCGACATCCTGCGCGAACTTCTTGCGCACGCCCTTGATGCGGCCGAGCAGGTCGGCACCCGGCAGCGCGGCGCGCGCCTTGTCGACCAGGGTGATCAGCCGGTAGCCGACCTCCAGCCCGAGCGTGTCGACCGGCTGCAGGTCGTCCCAGCTCGCCTCGGCGGCGGCCGGGGCGTCGCCGGCAGCCGCCGCCGGCGCCGGCTCGGCCGCGGCGCGCTGCTGGCGCCGCCGAAGCATCCACGCGAACCCGGCCAGCGCGCCGCCGATCAGCAGGAAGACCAGGTGCGGCATCCCCGGCACCAGCCCGAGCGCGCCGATGATCGCGCCGGTCACCGCCACCGCCCTGGCCGACGCGAAGACCTGGTCGCGGATCTGCGTGCCGACGTCGCTGTCGCCGCCGACGCGCGAGACGACGATCGCCGCCGCGACCGAGATCAGCAGCGCCGGGATCTGCGCCACTAGCGCGTCGCCGACCGCCAGCAGGACGTAGTTCTGCGCCGCCTGCGCCAGCGGCAGCCCGTGCGTGACGGTGCCGATGACCAGCCCGCCGACGATGTTGATGAACAGGATCAGCAGCCCGGCCATCGCGTCGCCGCGCACGTACTTGCTGGCACCGTCCATCGAGCCGAAGAAGTCCGCCTCCTGCGCGACCTCGGTGCGGCGGCGGCGCGCCTCCTGCTCGTCGATCAGGCCGGCGTTCAGGTCGGCGTCGATCGCCATCTGCTTGCCCGGCATCGCATCCAGCGTGAAGCGGGCGCCGACCTCGGCGATGCGCTCCGCGCCCTTGGTGACGACGATGAAGTTGATCACGACCAGGATCGAGAACACGATCAGCCCGACGGCGAAGTTGCCGCCGATCAGCGCCTCGCCGAAGGACTCGATGACCTGCCCCGCCGCGCCCGTGCCCTGGTGCCCCTGCAGCAGCACGACGCGCGTCGAGGCGACGTTGAGCGACAGCCGCAGCAGCGTCGTCACCAGCAGCACCGCCGGCAGCGCCGCGAAGTCCAGCGGCTTGACCATGTTCGCCGCCACCATCATCACCATCAGCGCCAGCGCGATGTTGAAGGTGAACAGCAGGTCGAGCGCGAACGCCGGCAGCGGCAGCACCATCATCGCCAGCATCATGACGACGAACAGCGGCGCGGTCAGCGTCGCCAGCCGCGCCGCCTGCGGGCCGAAGTAGACCGAGAACTGGCCCATCCAGCGGTTCACGCCTCAGCCCCCTCGCGCGGCCTGCGGCGGCCGGCCGCGCGCGCACCGGCGGCGCGCGGGTCGAGCGGATCCAGCCCCGGCGGCACCGGCAGCGCCTGCGGCGCCTCGGGCGGCGCCATGCCGATCTCGGAGGCGGCGCGCAGCTGGAAGACCCAGGCCAGCACCTGCGCGACGGCGGCGAACAGCGCGGCCGGGATCTCCTGCCCCAACTCGCAGTGCGCATAGAGCGCGCGCGCCAGCGGCGGCGCCTGCAGTATCGGCACGCGCGCGGCGCGCGCGGCGTCGCGGATGCGCAGCGCGAGCAGGTCGGCACCCTTGGCGACCACGCGCGGCGCGCCGCCGCCGGCCTCGTCGTACTTCAGCGCCACCGCATAGTGGCTCGGGTTCATGACGACGACGTCGGCCGACGGCACCGCGGCCATCATGCGCCGCGTGGCGAGAGCGCGCATGCGGGCGCGGATGCGGCCCTTGACCTCGGCGCTGCCCTCGGTCTCCTTGAGCTCCTGCTTCATCTCCTGGTGGCTCATGCGCAGCCGCTGCGCCAGCAGGTGGCGCTGCAGCGGCACGTCGACGAGCGCGAACACCCCCAGCGCCAGCACGAGCAGCAGCAGCCCGGCGACGACGAGCTCGCCGGCGCCCGTCAGCGCACGCTCGGGCGGCAGCGCCAGCAGCGCGGCGAACTGCCCGGCGTGCAGCCCGAGGTAGCCGGCGCCGATCGCCAGCAGCAGCAGCGCCAGCAGGCAGGCCTTCAGCAGCGTCACGAGCTGGTCCTTCGAGGCCATGCGCTTCAGGCCCTTCAGCGGGTCCAGCTTGTCCAGCCTGGGCTCGATCGCCTTCAGCGTGAAGTTCCAGCCGCCGCTGAGCACGCCGGCGGCGGCGGCCATCGCCCACAGCACCGCGCCCAGCGGCAGCGCGAAGGCGAGCACGAGCCAGGCGATGCCGGCCAGCGCGTCGTGCATCGCCGTCGCATCGGCCAGCGCCGCGGCGTCGAAGCGCAGCGCCTGCCCCATCAGCGACTGCAGCCGCTGCAGCAGCGGGGCGCCGAAGCCGAGCAGCAGCATCCCGGCACCGCCGATCGCCACCAGATGCCCGAGGTCGCGCGAGCGCGCGACCTGGCCGTCCTCGCGCGCCTTGCGGATCCTGCGCGGGGTGGCTGGGAGGGTCTTCTGTTGCGCGTCGTCGGCCATCGCGGGGGCGCTCTCGCACCGGGTGCCGCGATGGTGCCGGCCGCCGCAGCACGCAGGCAGCGAATAAGCCGGCGATTCGGCGCCGTGTTCGCGTCAAGCACCGGCACGCATCGTGCCGGCCGGGCCGCGCCTGCGCGCTTGGCCGCGTCGTCGCCAGTCCGTGCAGGCTGCCACTGCGCTTGCATCCGCGCACCGAAATCTTGGGTCGCCGTGGAAGCTCGGAACGCGCCGAGTCTTCCCGAAGGGATTTCCCTTCTCGCTCATCTACCGCATCGAGCAGGAGGAATTGGCCGTCTTCGTGGTCGCCCATTTCGAGCGCCGACCGAGCTACTGGCGGCGACGCAGTGACGCGTAACCCCTCGGTCAGCGCGACACGCTACGGCAGCGCCAGGTGCACGTGCGGATGAAGCTCCAGCGCGCGGCTGTGGGTGTGCGGCACCGCCAGCGCGCCGGGGCCGTCGCGCAGCTTGCGGTGGTTCAGCGCGAACTCGCGCAGCGTGTGCCAGGCGCAGTCCATCAGAGCTCGTGCGGGTCAGGTCTTAAGTCGAAAGTCGGAGCGGGATCAGGTAACGTTCTATCCGGACTCCTTCCGAAACACTCGTACGGCGGAAGGGGGCAGCTGATCCTGGCCCTGCCCCACGCTCCAGCCTGCGCTGGCCGATGCTTGCGACGCACGGCGCGGCGAGACCGGCAGCGGGCCGGCTTCGCGGGGACCGCGGTGGTTTTCGGACCCCGAAGACCGACAAGGTGGCCAGCCGCCCTCGGCTTGCACGATCGTCAGAAGCCGATTGCCGCGCAAACGCCGAGCGCCGGCCGCCTGCGCAGCCGTCCGAAGCCGACCGTCAGACCGCCAGCAGATGCTGCCGGTAATGCAGCAGCTCGTCGATCGATTCGTGGATGTCGGCCAGCGCGGTGTGGTTCTGCGCCTTCTTGAAGCCTTCCAGCGCCGCCGGCTTCCAGCGCCGTGCCAGCTCCTTGAGCGTGCTCACGTCCAGGTTGCGGTAGTGGAAGAAGGCCTCCAGCGCCGGCATGTCCTTGGCCAGGAAGCGCCGGTCCTGGCATACCGAGTTGCCGCACATCGGGCTCTTGCCCTTGGGCACGTAGCGCTGCAGGAAGGCCAGTACCAGCTGCTCGGCCGCCGCCTCGTCGACGGTCGAGGCGCGAACGCGCTCGATCAGCCCGCTCTTGCCGTGCGTGCCCTTGTTCCACGCATCCATCGCGTCGAGCACGGCGGCGTCCTGGTGGATCGCGATCACCGGGCCCTCGACGCGCTGCGTCACCTGCGGGTCGGTGACGACGACGGCGATCTCGATGATGCGCTCCTTGACCGGGTCCAGCCCCGTCATCTCGAGGTCGATCCAGACCAGGTTGTGCTCGCTGATGGGCAGCGTCGTCTCGCTCATGGGGTCGACCTCGGGCAAAGCGCGGGATTCTCGCCCAAGCCTACACTCGCGCCCGATGCAAGCCTCCACCGTTTCCTGGGTCTTCGCCACGTTCGTGCTGACGTCGCTCGCGACCCGGCTCTGGCTGGCGACGCGCCAGATGCGCCATGTCGCCGCGCACCGCGACCGCGTGCCGGCGCCGTTCGCCGCCACCGTGCCGATCGACGTGCACCGCAAGGCGGCCGACTACACGCTGGCCAAGGGCCGGCTCGGGATCGCCGCGATGGCGCTCGGCGGCGCGGTGCTGATCGGCTGGACGCTGCTCGGCGGGCTGGACGCGCTCAATGCCGCGCTGCTCGACGCGGTGTGGCCGCGGCTGGGCGACATGGGCTACCAGCTCGCGCTGCTGGCGGCCTTCGTGCTGGTCGGCAGCCTGATCGAGCTGCCGCTGGAGTGGTTCTCGACCTTCCGCGTCGAGCAGCGCCACGGCTTCAACCGCATGACGCTGGCGCTGTTCGTCGTCGACCACCTCAAGGGGCTGGTCGTCGCCGCGCTGCTCGGCCTGCCGCTGGCCGCACTCGTGCTCGGCCTGATGGGCGCGGCCGGCGCGCTGTGGTGGGTCTGGGCCTGGGCGGCCTGGGTCGGCTTCATGCTGCTGATGATGGTCGTCTTCCCGACCGTCATCGCGCCCTGGTTCAACCGCTTCGAGCCGCTCGCCGACGCCCAGCTCGCCGAGCGCGTGCGCGCGCTGATGGCGCGCTGCGGCTTCGCCGCGCGCGGCCTGTACGTGATGGACGGGAGCCGGCGCTCGGCGCACGGCAATGCCTACTTCACCGGCCTCGGGCGCGCCAAGCGCGTGGTCTTCTTCGACACCCTGCTGCAGCGGCTGGCGCCGGGCGAGGTCGAGGCGGTGCTGGCGCACGAGCTCGGCCACTTCAGGCTGCGCCATGTGCCGCAGCGGATCGCGCTGACCGCGGCGGTCAGCGGGGCGGCGCTGGCCCTGCTCGCCTGGCTGGCCGCGCAGCCCGCGTTCTACCTCGGCCTGGGCGTGCAGCCGAGCCTGGGCGCGCCGAACGATGCGCTGGCGCTGATCCTGTTCATGCTCGCGCTGCCGCCGCTGGCCTTCTTCGCCACGCCGCTGGGTGCGCTGCTGTCGCGCCGGCACGAGTTCCAGGCCGACGCCTACGCCTGCGCGCAGGCCGACGGCGCACAGCTGGCCAGCGCGCTGCTCAAGCTGCACGAGGACAATGCATCGACGCTGACGCCGGACCCGGTCTACGCGCGTTTCTACTACTCGCACCCGCCGGCCGCCGAGCGGCTGGCGGTGCTGCCGGCACCCGCCGCGGCGGCCACCGGTGGCCGGCTGCCGGATCCACTGCCCGCCTGACACACCCAGCCCCGATGCCCGCGACCGACTCGACTGCCCTGCCTACGCTGGCCGCCTTGCTCGCCGAGCGCTGCCGGCCGCTCGACGGCCAGCGCGCGATGAGCGCCGACGAGGTGACGGCGCACCTGGCTGCGCTGCCCGGCTGGCGCGCGGTCGATCCGGACAGCCCGCATGCCGCGATCGAGAAGCGCTTCGGCTTCGGCGACTTCCACCGCACGATGGCCTTCGTCAATGCGGTGGCCTGGATCGCGCACGCCGAGGACCACCACCCCGACCTCGAGGTCGGCTACGCCCACTGCACGGTGCGCTACCGCACGCACGCGGTCGGCGGGGTGTCGATCAACGACATGATCTGCGCCGCCAAGATCGACGCGCTGCGGCCTTGAGCGCCGCGCTGCGGCCCGGGCTGGTCGTCGGCTCGCACGGGCGGCATCTGGTCGTGCGCACGCCCGACGGCGCGCGCATCCGCTGCCATGTGCGCGGCAAGCGCAACGATGCGGTCGTCGGCGACGATGTGCGGTGGGCTGCAGCCGGCGACGAGGGCGTGATCGAGCGCGTCGAGCCACGACGCAACCTGCTGTACCGGCAGGACGAGTGGCGCAGCAAGTCCTTCGCGGCCAACCTGGACGCGGTGCTGGTGCTGGTGGCGGTCGAGCCGGTCTTCAGCGAGCGGCTGCTCGCGCGCGCGCTGGTGGCCGCCGCGCACGCCGGCATCCCGGCCTGGGTCGCGCTGAACAAGGTCGACCTGCCCGGCGCCGCGGCCGCACGCGAGCGGCTGGCGGCCTACGCGGCGATGGGCACCGAGCTGGTCGAACTGGCGCTGAAGGCCGACCCGGCGACCGCCATGGCGCGGCTCGCGCCGCGGCTGCACGGGCGCACGACGCTGGTGCTGGGACCGAGCGGCAGCGGCAAGAGCACGCTGATCAACCGCATGGTGCCCGGCGCCGGCGCGCAGGTCGGCGAGATCTCGCGCGCGCTCTCCGGCGGCCGCCACACGACGACGACGACGACCTGGTATGCGCTCGGCGAGACACCCGAGGCCGGCGCGCTGATCGATTCGCCGGGTTTCCAGCAGTTCGGCCTGGCGCAGGTCGAGCCGCGGCAGCTCGCGGCGCTGATGCCGGACCTGGCCGCGCACCTCGGCGGCTGCCGCTTCCAGGACTGCACGCACCGCCACGAACCCGGCTGCACGCTGCGCGCCGCCGTCGAGCGCGGCCAGATCGACGCCGCGCGCTGGCGCGTCTACGGCGAGTTGCACGACGAGCTGAGCGCGCCGCCGAGGTACTGAAGCGCTTCAGGCTGCGACGCGCTGGGCCAGAGCCTCTTGGGCAAGGGTGTTGATGCTCTTGCCCTCGGCCTGCGCCGCGATGGCGACTCGCTCGTGGAGCTCCGGCGGGATTCGGAGATTGAACTTGCCGGAGTAGCTTCGACGAGGCTCGATTCCCTTGCCCTTGCAGACGTCGAGAAACACCGCGAGAGACCGCTTGAACTCCGCCCGCAACTCCTTGGGATTCCTGCCGTAGAAATCGGCTCCCCCGTTCAGGCCGAGGATCTCCCCGCGGAACATGTCGGTCTCGGGGTCGTATTCGATCTTCGCGCTGTACCCATCGACAGTCATCACGTTCACGGCTTCACTCCATGTCGTTCCAGCCGATTCCTCCCCGACGAGACGGCACCCTTGTCGGTCCTTGTTCGGTGCTGATCGAGAAGAGGGACAACTCGTGCCGCTCGCTGGCCTGGACCGCGCGCCAGAACGCCAGGCCTTCCAGGTTGTCTCGAAAGACCAGAAGGTGGCACTTCTCGATCCCTTGTCCACGCAGCGCGTCCAAGCCCCGGTGGAGCAGCTGCCCTGCGATCCCGCGCCTGCGCCGGCCCTGCGCGGTGACCAGATGGTGGATCAGTCCGCGGCGGCCGTCGTGGCCGCACAGGATGGTGCCGACAAGCTGCCCTTCCTCGACAGCGACGAAGCTGAGGCCGGGATTGCGGTCCAGAAACCTCGCGATCGGCTCCCGCTCGTCGGCACTGCTCAGACCCACACCCGGCGTCGCTTCCCACAGCGTCCGGGCTGCGGCGTAGTCGTCGATCGAGAAGCTGCGAATCAGCGGCATGGCGCGCTCGGCGCGGCTTGGTGGACAGCGGCGGTCGATTCTGCATCGCTCGAACGCTGGTGATCGAGCTCACTCGCCCACGGGCATGGAAGCCCGCGGGCGGCGGCCGCCACGAGGCGGCGCGCACAGGCGCCGCCTCGCTCGAGCTCGACGCTTCGACGCCGGCTCAATGGTGCGAGACGGCCGCGATGAACCGGCCCGGTTCGTCCAGGCCGATATACAGCTCGGCGATCTCCTTCCCACCGAAGATCGTCTTCAGCCGGGTGCCGGGCGCGAGTCTCAGGCGCACGTTGGCCCGGCCCATGCCCATCAGCCGCATGCGCCCGCTGGCGCGCCGCGGCCGCATGTCGACGGCCTGCGCCTCGACGATGGCGCGGACGGGCAGCCGCGCATCGGTGACGATCCCGTAGCGCAGATGGACGATGCCGTCGTCGAGGGTGACCGGGCGCAGCCGTGTCGCCCGGTACTCCGCGAACAGGAACAACCCTCCGTAGAGCGTCGCGGCCGTGACGGCCAGCGCGAGCGTCGGGCTGAAGAGGTGCAGCATGACATGCGCGATCGGCAGCTCGATCGCCAGCAGCAGCAGGAACCCGGCCTGGTTGGACGCGTTCCCGCCCTGCCTGTGGGCGCTGAATGCCTGCGCGCTGGCGAAGTGCAGGCGCGTGCTGTCCCGGCAGAATGCGTAGAGCCAGATGCGCGCCTCGAGCTCGAGCAGCCCGGTCATCGTGCCGGCGCCGAGGCGGCGCTCGATGACCTCGTGCAGCCGGGTCTCCAGGTTCTGCCCGGCCGGCGCCGAGCGCAGGTCCAGGCCGATCTGCGCCATGGCCAAGAGCTGCCAGCCCACCAGCCCCGCGACCACGGCCCAGCGCAGCGGCTCGAGCAGCAGCCACAGCTGCTTGCTCTTCTCGGGCAGCACGAAGGAGCCGAACAGCACACCCAGGCCGACGATCGTCGCCAGGGCCAGCAACGCCTGCTTCGGGCGCGGCCGGAAGGCGACGAGGTAGGCCAGCGGGACGACGAGGAAGAGGTCGACGGCCAGCGGCCACTCCGGCACCGGAAGCTGGCGCGACTCGTGGAGCCGGACGGCCAGGACGGCGGTGCCCAGCACGCCAGCCAGGAGCAGGCCGAAGATCGCGCGCGACCGGGCCGTGGATGCGGCGTGAGACATCGTGTTCGCGGCGGTTCGGCTGGACTGGGGCCGCGTCTGGCGCGGCGCCCGACTCGCAGCCCCCTACCCCACCAGATTCGCCAGCGTCAGCAACGCCAGCAGCAGCATCCACAGCACGACCGAGCGCCATACCAGCGCGACGATCGACTGCAGGTGCGCGAGCTGCGGCGGCACGCCGGCAGTGCTGCCGCGCGCCTCGGCGCGGTCGGTCTCCAGCCCGCTGGTGAAGGTCTTGGAGCGGTCCGGCGTGACGCCGGGGGCGGCCACGCCGCCGAGTTGCACGCCGACCGCGCCGGCGGCGGCGGCCAGGATCACACCCTCGTTCGGATGCGCCCACAGCGCCGCATCGCGCCGCCACGCCGCCACCGCCTCCTCGAAGTTGCCGACCACCGCGAAGCCGAAGGCGGTCAGCCGCGCCGGCACGTGGTCGATCAGCGCGAAGGCGCGCTGCGCCACCTGCAGCAGCGCCGGGTTGGCCGGCGCGTCGAGCGCGCGCGAGCGGTAGCCCCAGTAGCGGCTCGCGAACTCGGCCATCCGGTACAGCACCGCCCCCAGCGGCCCGAGGCCGAGTGCTGCCAGCACGACGAACCAGAAGAAGACGCCGAACACATGCCGGTGCGCCGCCAGCAGCGCATGCTCGATGACGTGGCGCAGCAGCTCGCCGCGCGGCAGCGCGCTGGCGTCCAGGTGCCGCCACTCGGTCAGGATCGTGCGCGCGCGCGACTCGTCGCCGTCGGCCAGCGCGTCGCGGATGCGAGTGTAGAAGTGGCTGAACTGGCGAAAGCCGAGCGTCAGATAGAGCAGCGCGACGTTCATCGCCAGCGCGCCGAGCAGCGTGTACTGGCGCAGGACGACCCAGGCCAGTGCGGTGAGCAGCGCCGGGGCGAGCACGCCGATGCCCCAGACGATCCAGGCGTGGCGCGCACCGCCGGCGTCGAAACTGCGCCCGGTCCAGGCGACCCAGGCCACCAGCATGTGGTGCACCGGGTTGTCGCGCGGCAGCGGCTTGAGTTGCTCGACCAGCAGCGCCAGCAGGACGGCGAGGAAGCTCATCGCGGCCGATCATAGAGGGCCTGCGGGCGACGCCGATCCGCCGTGCCGAGGTGAATGCCCCCGCAGCCGCGCGGCGCCTTCAGCGCATCAGGAAACGGTACAGGTTGCGCAGCATCGCCGCCGTCGCGCCCCAGATGAAGTATTCGCGCAGCGGCGCGCCGGGCTCCGGCGCGGGCTGCCAGGGCATCGACAGGAAGCGCCGCGGCACGCCGTTGAACTCGAACTCGTGCACCCGGTGGTGCGCCGGCGTCATCAGGAACTCCAGCGGCACCTCGAAGGCCTCGGCGACCTCGAACGGGTCCAGCCGCAGCACCGGCGGCGGATCGACCAGCGCGACCACCGGCGTGACCTGGAAGTTGGTCACCGTCGCGTAGACCGGCAGCTCGCCGATCACCTCGACCTGCCCGCGCGCCAGGCCGATCTCCTCCTCGGCCTCGCGCAGCGCGGTGTCGACCGCATGCGCGTCGACCGGGTCGACGCGGCCGCCCGGGAAGCTGACCTGCCCGGCGTGGTCGCGCAGGTGCGCGGTGCGCTCGGTCAGCAGCACCTGCAGCCCCTCGGGGCGCCGGACCAGCGGCACCAGCACGGCCGCCGGCGTCGGGCCGCGCGCGCTGGCGAGCCGGGCATTGTCGCCCGGCCATTCGGGCGTCCACGGCGAGCGGTCGGCAAACCGCCTGCGCAGCGGATCGGGCCGCAGCTGCTCGGTGGGGACCGCGGGCAGGTGCTCGTCGTGCGCGACGACCGGGATCGTGCGCGGATCGAAGCTCAACCGGGTGCCGCTCACCGGAGGACCCTGGAGGTCGCGGCGTGACGCTGGCGCGCGCGGCCGTGGGCCGGCGCGCGGACGGCGAAGCCGCTCAGGCGAGCTTCTCCTTGATGCGCGCCGACTTGCCGCTGCGCTCGCGCAGGTAATAGAGCTTGGCGCGGCGCACGTCGCCGCGGCGCTTGACCTCGATCTTGGCGATCAGCGGGCTGTAGAGCTGGAAGGTCCGCTCCACGCCCTCGCCGCTGGAGACCTTGCGCACGATGAAGCTGCTGTTCAGGCCGCGGTTGCGCCTGGCGATGACGACGCCCTCGAAGGCCTGCAAGCGCTTGCGGCTGCCTTCGACGACGTTGACGCTGACGATCACGGTGTCGCCCGGAGCGAAGGACGGGATGTCCTTGTTCAGGCGCGCGATCTCTTCCTGCTCGAGGGTGGCGATGAGGTCCACGGGGGTCTCCGCTTCGATCGTGCCGGCGGGTGGGTTGGAGGTATCGCGGCCGCCGCGCGGCCTTGCGGCGCGGCATGCTGCATAGGTCCCCGGCAGAGGATCGCAAAGCTTTTCATTATAGCCGCGGCCCACCGTCGCGCCCGCCGGGCGCGAGCTGCGCGAGGAAGGCCTCGTCCTGCGCGCTGAGCCGCCCCGCGGCGCGCGCGGCGGCGATCAGGTCCGGGCGCCGCCTTGCCGTCAGCGCCAGCGACTGTTCGCGCCGCCATCGCGCGATGTGCGCGTGGTGCCCCGACAGCAGCACCGCCGGCACCGCAACCGGCCCGTCGGGCGTGTCGAGCCGCTCCGGGCGGCTGTAGGCCGGGCCCTCCAGCAGGCCGCCGGAGAAGCTGTCGTCCTCGTGCGAGGGCGCGGCCAGGACCCCGGGCTGCAGGCGGGCGACGGCGTCGAGCAGCACCAGTGCCGCCAGCTCGCCGCCCGAGATCACATAGTCGCCCAGGCTGATCTCGTGCGTGACATGGCGGTCGACGACGCGCTGGTCGATGCCCTCGTAGCGCCCGCACAGCAGCAGCGCGCCCGCACCGGCGGCGAACTCGGCCACCAGCGCCTGGTCCAGCCGCCGCCCGGCGGGCGTGAAGTGGACCACCGGGATCCGGCCGGCGCCGTCCGGGCGATCGGCGCGCACCGCGGCGATCGCCGCCTCCAGCGGCTCGGCCAGCATGACCATGCCGGGGCCGCCGCCGAAGGGCCGGTCGTCGACGCGGCGGTAGGCATCGGCGGCGAAGTCGCGCAGCGGCCACAGGCGCACCTGCACCTGGCCCGAGTCGTAGGCGCGGCGCGTGATGCCATGCGCCAGGTGCGGGCCGAACAGCTCCGGGAACAGCGTGACGATGTCGAAGCGCATGGTCGGGCGGGCCGCGCGGCCGGGGCGCGCGTTCAGTCGCCCTCGCCCCAGTCGACCTCGATCCGACCTTGCTCGCGATCGACGCGGTCGACATAGGCGTCGACGAAGGGGATCAGCGTCGGCGGGCGGTCCGGGTCGTCGCCGCGCACCGACAGCACGCAGTGCGGGCCGGTCTCGATCAGCCCGTCGACCTTGCCCAGCAACTGCTTCTGGCGGTTGACGACCTGCAGGCCGATCAGGTCGACCCAGTAGTACTCGCCCTCGTCCGGGGTCGGAAAGCTCGCGCGCGAGACAAACAGCCGCGCGCCCTTCATCGCCTCGGCGTGGTCGCGGTCCGGCAGCTCCTGCGCGCTGGCGACGATCGTCTCGCCCTGCTCGCGCGCCTGCACGATGCGAAGCAGTCGCGGCAGCGGCGGCGCGGCCGGCCGCCTGGCCGACGGCGGGGCGACGAACCAGCGCCTGGTGCCGAACAGCGCCTGCGGGTCGGCAGCGAAGGGCTTGACCCGGATCGCGCCCTTCACGCCCCAGGCGCCGAGCACGCGGCCGACCTCGACCGCATCGCCCGGCCAGGGCGGATCGTCGCCGGGAGCGGGCCCGGCCGGCAGGCCACCAGGAGCCGGTGCCGCCGGCAGGTCAGCGCGCGCCGGCGTCGCCGGCCCGCCGCTTGAACCCGGCCGCGCCGGCCGGGCCGTGCGCGCCACCGGCGGCCTGCGCTCAGGCGGCGGTCTTGGCCTGGTCGACCAGGCGCGAGACCGCGGGCGAGACCTGTGCGCCGACGCCAGTCCAGTAGCCGACGCGGTCCATCGCGACACGCAGCTTCTCGGCCGCGCCCGAGGCCATCGGGTCGTAGAACCCCACGCGCTCGATGAAGCGGCCGTCGCGGCGGTTGCGCCGGTCGGCGACGACGATGTTGTAGAAGGGGCGCTTCTTGGCGCCGCCCCGAGCCAGTCGAATCACGACCATGGGATGTCCTATCAGAGCTGGAGGTCCATTCGGTCCCGGCGGGACGAGCACCCCAGGAACCACCTGACTGGAGCACCTCGGCCCGACGATGCGGCCCCGCCGCCGCGCCGCCGGGCGACCCCGACGGGCCCCGGTTGCGCGCGCGGGCCACGCGGCCGCGCCCTTCGACGGCGTCGGGTCACCGCGACCGGCGCGCGCCGAGACGCTCGCCGTCCCCGGTCGGGCCGTCGTCGAAAACCGCGCATTATAGACTCGCGCTCCCGCCCCAGCACCGACCACACCGTGCGCATCCGCCCCTGCACCGACACCGACCTGCCTGCGGTGACCGCGATCTACGCCCACCACGTGCGCCATGGCACCGGCACCTTCGAGCTCGATGCGCCCGACCGCGCCGAGTTCGCGCGCCGCCACGCCGAGGTGGGTGCGCGCGGGCTGCCCTGGCTGGTCGCCGAGACCGACGCCGGCATCGCCGGCTTCGCGTATGCGAACTGGTTCAGGCCACGCCCGGCGTATCGCTTCTTCGTCGAGGACTCGGTCTACCTGGACCCGGCCGCGCAGCGGCGCGGCGTCGGCAGGCTGCTGCTGGCCGAGCTGATCGCGCGCTGCGAGGATGCCGGGGCGCGGCAGATGATCGCGGTGGTCGGCGACGCGCAGAATGCGGCGTCGATCGGCCTGCACGCCGCGCTCGGCTTCGAGCATACGGGCCTGCTGCGCGCATCGGGCTGGAAGTTCGGCCGCTGGCTGGACGTGGTCCTGATGCAGCGCGCGCTCGGCGCGGGCGACCGCTCGGCGCCGCGCGACCCGGCACCGGACGCGACACCCGATGCGGCGTGACAAGACCGTCGCCACCTGGCTCGCGGTGATCGGCGGTGCGCTCGGGCTGCACCGCTTCTACCTGCACGGGATGCGCGACCCGGTCGGCTGGCTGCACCCGCCGGCGACGCTGGCCGGGCTGGCCGGCGTCGTGCGGATGGCGAATCTGGGGCAGGACGACCGCATCGCCTGGGCGCTGATCCCGCTGCTCGGGCTGTCGATCTCGGCCGGGATGGCGGGCGCGATCGTGCACGCACTGACGCCGGACGATCGCTGGGCCGCGCGCCATGGCCAGCCGCCACGCGCGACGCGCTGGGGCCCGGTCCTCGGCGCCATCAGCGCGCTGTTCCTGGGTGCGGGCGTGCTGCTGGCGACGATCGCTTTCGGGGTGCAGAAGTTCTTCGAGTGGCAGCTCGACCCGGCACGCGCCGCGGCCGCGGCGCCCCGGCCGACCGTCGCCTCGGCGCCGTCCTGGTCGACCGTCGCGTCGGCGCCGTCCTGGTCGACCGTCGCCTCGGCGGCGCCTCGGCCGGCCGCCGCGCTTCAGCCATCTGCCAGCCGCTCGACGCGCTGAGATGCGGCCGCCGCGCGCCACGGCGCGAGCGGCCCCAGCCCGGGCAGCACGAGGTCGGGGGCGATCTCCGCCAGCGGCTCGAGCACGAAGCGGCGCAGCTGCAGCCGCGGATGCGGCAGCGTCAGCGCCGGCGACGACGCGACGCGGTCGCCCCACAGCAGCAGGTCCAGGTCGAGCGTGCGCGGCGCGTTGCGGTAGGGCCGCTGCCGGCCCTGCACCTCCTCGATCGTCTGCAGCCGTTCCAGCAGTGTCTCGGCGTCCAGCCTCGTCTGCAGCGCGACGACGGCGTTGACGAAATCCGGCCCCTGCGCGTCGACCGGCGCGCTGCGCCACAGCGACGAGCGCGCGACGACCCGCGTGCCTTCGATCCGGTCCAGCGCCTCGATCGCCGCACGCACCGCGGCGCGGGCATCGCCGAGGTTGGCGCCGAGGCCGACATAGGCGCGCATGTCGGCGCCGCCGGGCCCGGGATCCCGACGAGACCGCCCGGCCAGCGCCGTCACGCGTCGTCGTCCGGGCTTCCGGTCGCGGCTGCCGCAGCACCGGCGGCGTCGCCGGACGGCGCGCCGGCATCGGAATCGCCGGCCGGCTTGCGGCGCCGCCGGCGCCGCTTGCGCGGCTTGCGCGCGGCCGGCGCCGCTGCGCCGCCTTCGCCGCCCTCGCCGCCGGCGTCCTCCTCGTCTTGCGCACCGGTGCCGTCGTCGCCATCCGCGGCGGCGTCCTCGTCACCGCGACCGGCAGCCTGCGCGCCGGCCCGGCCGGGCCCGGCCTCGCCCGAGGCAGAAACCGTCGCGCCGGCGCCTGCCTGCCCTCCGGCTTCGTGCGCGGACGCGGCGCCGCCAGCCGGGCCTGCGGCTTTCCTGCGCCGGCGCGCGCCCTTGTCGCCGCTGCCGGAGCGCCGCCCCGGCTGCGATTCGCGCGCCGCCTCGATCATCGCCTCGCGGTCCTCGTCCGACCCGAGCGCGAAGTCCTCCCACCACTCGACCAGCGCGGCGTCGACCTCGCCGGCGTCGGCGCGCAGGCGCAGGAAGTCCCAGCCCGCGCGGTAGCGCGGGACTTCGACCAGCGACTGCGGGCCGCGCCCGGTGCGGCGCTCGAAGCGCGGCTGCATGGTCCAGATCTCGCGCATGTCGGCGCCGAGCTTGCCGCGGCCCGAGATGTCGCCGATGCGGGCGTCGAATACCGCATCGACCGCCTGCTGCAGCGACGGCACCGGCGGCGTGCCGTCGGCACGCAGCGCCTGCCAGCGCGCCTGCACCTCGTGCCACAGCAGGCAGGCGAGCAGGAAGCTCGGCGCCACCGGCTTGCCCTCGGCGACGCGGCGGTCGGTATCGGCCAGCGCGAGCTGGACGAAGCGGTCGGCGCCGTCGCCGCGCCCGGTCTGCGCCAGGACCAGGTCGAGGATCGGGAATACGCCCCGCGGCAGCTTCACCTCGCGCAGCTGCGCCAGGCTGGCGATCGCATGCCCGGTCTGCAGCAGCTTGACCATCTCGTCGAACAGGCGCGAGACCGGCACGTTCGCCAGCAGCGGCGCCAGGGCGTCGACCGGCGCCCGCGTCGCGGGCTCGATGCCGAAGCCGAGCTTGGCGGCGAATCGCACCACGCGCACGATGCGCACCGGATCCTCGCGGTAGCGCGTCGCCGGGTCGCCGATCATGCGCAGCACACGATCGCGCGCGTCCGGCAGCCCGCCGTGGTAGTCGACCAGCGTGTGCGTCAGCGGGTCGTAGTACATCGCGTTGACGGTGAAGTCGCGCCGCGCCGCATCCTCGACCTGCGGCCCCCAGACGTTGTCGCGCAGCACGCGGCCGCTGGCGTCCACCGCGTGGCTCCTGCCCTGCAGCTCGGCGCGCGAGGTCTTCTCGTTGCTGGGCACGGCGTCGGCGGCGTCCGGGTCGAGGTAGGCGCGGAAGGTCGAGACCTCGATCACCTCGTGCTCGCGCCCGCGGCCGAAGATCACGTGCACGAGCCGGAAGCGCCGCCCGATGACGAAGGCGCGCCGGAACAGCTGCTTGACCTGCTCGGGGGTGGCGTCGGTGGCGACGTCGAAGTCCTTCGGCTTCAGCCCGACCAGCAGGTCGCGCACCGCGCCGCCGACGATGTAGGCGTCGAATCCGGCGTCCTTCAGCGTGCGCACGACGCGCACCGCGTTCGCGTCCAGCAGTGCGGGGTCGATGCCATGCTCGGCGGCCGGGATCTCGACGCGCCGGCCCAGCGGCAGCGGCGGCGGGCCCGACGCCGCGGCGGGCGCCTCGGCCCGGGTCCTGCCCAGCAGCTTGCCGATCAATCTGCGGATCATGATGCTTCGAAGAGCCTGAGGACGGGCCAGCCGCGCGCGACGGCGATCTCGGCCAGCCTCGGTGTCGGGTTGGTGGCCACCGGGTGGCTGACGTGTTCGAGCAGCGGCAGGTCGTTCGGCGAGTCGCTGTAGAAGGTGCTGCGCTCGACATCGGCCCAGGACAGCCCGCAGGCGGCGAGCCAGCCCTCGACGCGCGCGATCTTGCCGGCCTGGAATGCGGGCACGCCGCGGATCGCGCCGGTGACGCGGCCGCACGCGTCGCGCTCGAGCTCGGTTGCGATCAGCGTGCCGACGCCGAACAGCTCGGCGATCGGGCGCGTGACGAACTCGTTGGTCGCGGTCACGATCGCCAGCCGATCGCCGGCTTGCCGGTGCCGCTCGACCAGCGCGAGTGCGGCCGGGTGCAGCGCCGGGCGTGCGACCTGGTCCAGGAAGCGCTCGGTGACGGCGGCGAGCTCGGCCGCGTCGCGGCCGCGCCAGGGCGCGGTCGCGAAGTTGACGTAGGCCGCCATGTCCAGCGTGCCGGCGAGGTAGTCTGCGTAGAAGCGGTCGTTCGCGCGCCGGTGGCTCGCCCCGTCGGCCCAGCCGATCCGCACCAGGAACTCGCCGAAGGCATGGTCGGAGTCGGTCGGCAGCAGCGTGCCGTCGAGGTCGAACAGCGCCAGCCGCACCGGGCGCGCCGCAGGCTTCAGCATGCGCCGCCCTCCTCCTGCAGCATCGCGCGCAGCAGCGGCACGGTCGGCCGCCTGGCGCGCGCCAGCGCATACTGGTCCAGACGCTGCAGCACCTGCATCAGCGACTTGAGGTCGCGCGCGAACCGCGTCATCAGGTGCTGCACCAGCTCGTCGGGCAGCGCCAGCCCGCGCCGCGACGCCTCGCGCCGCAGCGCGCTGACGAGGTCGCCCTCGGCCAGCGGCTGCAGCGCGAACACCAGGCCCCAGCCCAGCCGCGTGCGCAGGTCCTCGCGCAGCGGCAGGTCCACCGGCGGCAGGCGTCCGGCGGCGACGACGCGGCCGCCGCGCGCCGCGGCCTCGACGAAGGCACGGAAGGCGTCGGCCTGCGCCGCCGCATCGAGGGCGTCGCAATCGTCGATCAGCACCAGCGCCGGCGCCTCGTCCGCGTCGCGCGCGCCTGCCGCGGCCGACCCGGCCAGTTCCTGGACGTGCCAGCCCTGCGCGCAGGCAGCGTCGCGCAGCGCCTGCAGCAGATGCGTCTTGCCGCTGCCCGACGGGCCCCAGAGGTAGACCGGCGCCCCGGCGCGGTCGAGCGCGCGCAGCTGCGCCAGCGCCGCGGCATTCGCGCCCGGCACGAAGTCGTCGAAACCATGCGCGGCCGCAGGGGCCAGCGGCAGCGGGATCTGGCGCGTCGGGCTCAGCGCGTGCACGGGTGGAATCGGCTCTCAGTGCAGCGCCGGCGGCGGCAGCGCGCGCCAGCGCTCGAGCTGCCGGCGCAGCGACGGCGCGTCCGGCGCGCGCCGCACCTGCGCGAGGTAGGACTCGACATCGGCACAGGCGCGCTCCAGGCAGCCCAGCGCGGCCAGCGTCAGCCCGCGGTCGCGCCGCGGCCCGGGCTCGTCGGGCAGCAGGATCACGAGCCGCTCCTGCACCGCCAGCAGCGCGCGCGCATCGTCGCGGCCGCGGTGAATCGCCTCCAGGTTGCGCAGCATGCGGGCCAGGATCGCGCGCGGCGTGGCGGCCTGCAAATACAGGCCGAGCGGCAGCTCGTCGCGGCCCGGCAGGCCCTGGTCGTGCCGCACCGAATCCAGACGCCCCTCGAGCTGCGCGCGCGACAGCGACTGGCCGCCGAAGGGGTCGATCACCACCTCGCCCTGCGGCAGCCTGAGCTTGACCAGGAAATGGCCCGGAAACGAGATCCCCGCGGCCTTCAGCCCCACCTGCGCGGCGAGCTCGAGGTAGAGCAGCGCCAACGTGATCGGGATCCCGCGCCGCCGCGCCAGCACCTGCGACAGGTCGCTGTTGCGCGGGTCGTGATAGTCGTCCGCGTCGCCGTCGAACCCCAGCTCGGCGAAGAAGTAGCGGTTGAGCAGGCGCAGCCGCTGCAGCGGCCCGGCGTCGGCCGGCAGGCGGCGAACGAGCGTGGCCGCCAGCGCATCGACCTCGTCCAGCACCCCCTGCACGTCGACCGCCGGGTCGGCCGCCAGCGCGATCGACGCTGCCGCCTCCAGCAGCGGCAGCGAGGCGTCGTCGGCCACCAGCGTGGCGAAATACTGCAGCGGGTCCGGCGGCTCGAGGGACAGCGCGTGCGTCATCGGTGTCGAGTGTAGGCGAGCCGCCGCCGGCGATCAGCCGCGGCGCACGAACTGCGCCGGGCGCAGCCCGGCCGCATACAGCAGCGCGAAGTACAGCGCCGCCACACCCCCCAGCACCGCCGCCATCCAGCCCGCGCGCGCCAGCGGGTCGGCCTGCAGCACGATCCAGTCGAGCCGGCGCGCCGCGAACGCGAGCGCCGCGCCGAGCGCCGCGCTGGCCAGGACCACGCGCAGCGCGAAGCCCGTCCAGCCCGCAGCCGCGCGGTACAGCCCGCGCCGGCGCAGCAGCACGAGCAGCATGCCGGCATTGAACAGCGCCGCCAGCCCGATCGACAGCGCCAGCCCGGCGTGCCCGAGCCAGGGCACGAAGACGAGGTTCATCGCCTGCGTCAGCAGCAGCGCGGCGACCGCGACCTTCATCGGCGTGCGCACGTCCTCGCGCGCGTAGAAGCCCGGCGCCAGGATCTTGATCGCCACCAGCCCCATCAGCCCGAGCCCATAGCCCATCAGCGCGCGCTCGGTCTGCAGCACGTCGGCGGCACCGAAGGCGCCGTAGTGGAACAGCACCGCCACCAGCGCCTGCGGGAACACGAGCAGCGCGACCGCGCACGGCAGCGCCAGCAGCAGCACCAGCCGCAGGCCCCAGTCGAGCAGCTCGGAGTAGCCCTGGGCGTCGCCGCGCCCGCGCGCCGCCGCGAGCTGCGGCAGCAGCACGACGCCCAGCGCCACACCCAGCAGCGCGGTCGGGAACTCCATCAGCCGGTCGGCGTAGGTCAGCCACGACACCGCGCCGACCGCCACGTGCGACGCGATCTGCGTATTGATGACGAGCGAGACCTGCGCCACCGATACGCCCAGCAGCGCCGGCGCCATCTGCCGCAGCACACGCTGCACCCCGGGGTGACGGAGCGACGCCACGATCGCGCGCGGCGCCGCCGCCACGCGCGGCAGCGCGCCGATCGCGCGCAGCGCCGGCCATTGAACGGCGAGTTGCAGCACCCCGCCGGCCATCACGCCGCCGGCCAGCGCCAGGATCGGGTCCCAGCCGCGTGCCGCCAGCGCCGGCGCGCCGAGCCAGGCGGCGACGATGAAGCACAGGTTCAGCAGCACCGGTGTCGCCGCCGGCACCGCGAACCGCTTCCAGGTATTGAGGATGCCGGCGGCCAGCGCCACGAGCGACATGAAGCCGATATACGGGAACATCAGCCGCGTCAGCAGCACCGCGGTATCGAAGCGCGCCAGCCCGGCACCGATCAGGAAGACCAGCAGCGGCGCACCGACCACGCCGAGCACGCACACCGCGACCAGGGTCCAGGTCAGCACGGTGGCGACGGCATCGACCAGCGAGCGCGTCGCGCCGTCGCCCTCGGCCTCGCGCGTGGAGGCCAGCACCGGGACGAAGGCCTGCGAGAAGGCCCCTTCGGCGAACAGGCGGCGGAACAGGTTGGGCAGCCGGAACGCGACGTTGAAGGCGTCGGTCGCGGCGCTGGCGCCGAAGGTGGCGGCGACCAGTTGCTCGCGCACCAGCCCGGTGACGCGCGACGCCAGGGTCAGCAGCGAGACGGTCGAGGCGGACTTCAGCAGGTTCATCGGCGGGCGGCGGATTGTAGGGCCCGGGGTCTTCTCGCCCTTGCCGGCCGGGCGCGCGATGCTATACTCTGCGGTCTTTGCTCACCGGGCATGCACCCGCGGCATCGCGCGACGCGCCGAGGCGCTCGGCGCATCGGCCGCCCGCCATGCCAGGGCCGCGCGGCGGCCCGCCCGGTGCCGGCCCGACCCACCCCGCGAACGCAGCACACGCAACTCAGGCACTTCACGCATGGCCACCACGTCCAAAGCCAAGAAGAAGACCGTCCGCATCGCCTCCGGCCGCAAGCGCGCGCGCCAGAACGTCGCGCTGAACGCGCAGAACACCTCGCTGCGCTCGCGCTTCCGCAGCGCGGTCAAGGGGGTGCAGAAGGCGGTGCTGGCGGGCGACGCGGCGCAGGCCGGCGCCCTGTTCAAGGATGCGCAGCGCGTGATCGACTCGGTCGCCGACAAGGGCATCTTCCACAAGAACAAGGCCGCGCGCCACAAGAGCCGGCTGGCGGCCAAGGTCAAGGCGCTGGCGACGGCGCAGCGGCCGGCAGCCTGAACGCCGGATCTGGCCCGGGCTGCGCCTGGGCAGCTCCCGATCCATCGACGAGGGCCTGCGCATGCAGGCCCTCGCGCATTTCCGGCCTCGCCCTGCTCAGGCCGCGGGATCGACCGGAGCGACGCCGAGCTCGTTGTCGCGCGCGAAGCTCATGACGAAGTCCCAGGCCTTGGGCTCGACCTCGCGCACCGCCTCGTCGACGACGACGCACTTCACGCCGTCGATCACGCGCGGCACGCAGTAGGGCGAATAGCCGAGGTGCGCGCCGCTGGCCACGCCCTCGGGGCGGAAGCACGACATCGCCCCGGCCAGCCGCTCGGGCCAGTCGCTCGGCCTGAAGGTGCGCCCGTCGCGGGTCACGCCCCGGATCACATACTTGCGCGACGGCGGGTTCATCGGGAATCGGTCGGTCGCTTCGCCCTTCGGCGCGATTGTGCCGCGATTTTGCTGCGATGCAGCATGAACGGATCGCCGTGCGGCAGGAAGTCGCGCGCTGCACCTAGAATCCTCGCCCCGCCCCGTCCACGCGTGCCCCGCCGATGAATGCCCCGCAGACCCCGCCGCCGCGCCCGATGCCGCATGTGCTGAATACCTACGGCCGGCTGCCGATCGCGCTCGCGCACGGCCGGGGCTGCTGGGTATGGGATACGAACGGCAAGCGCTACCTCGATGCGCTCGGCGGCATCGCGGTCAATACCCTCGGCCATGCGCACCCGTTGCTGGTGCCGGCGCTGCAGGAGCAGGTCGCGCGCCTGATCCACTGCTCGAACTACTACGAGGTGCCGCTGCAGGAGCAGCTCGCCGCCAGGCTGTGCGAGCTGTCGGGTCTGGCGGGCGCGTTCTTCTGCTCGACCGGGCTCGAGGCCAACGAGGCGGCGCTGAAGATCGCGCGCAAGTACGGGCACGACCGCGGCATCGACCGGCCCGAGATCGTCGTCTACGAAGGCGCCTTCCACGGCCGCTCGCTGGCGACGTTGTCGGCCACCGCCAACCCCAAGATCCAGGCCGGGTTCGGCCCGCTGGTCGAGGGCTTCGTGCGCGTGCCGCGCAACGATCTCGCGGCGCTGGAGCGTGTCGCCGCCGAGCGCCCGAATGTGGTCGCGGTCTTCCTCGAGACGATCCAGGGCGAAGGCGGCATCCATCCCGCGACCGTCGCCTACCTGAAGGAGCTGCGCGCGCTGTGCGACGCGCGCGGCTGGCTGCTGATGCTCGACGAGGTGCAGTGCGGCATCGGCCGCACCGGCAAGTGGTTCGCGCACCAGTGGGCCGGCATCCGCCCGGACGTCATGCCGCTGGCCAAGGGGCTGGGGTCGGGGGTGCCGGTCGGCGCCGTCGTCTGCGGGCCGAAGGCGGTCGACGTGCTCGGCCCGGGCAACCACGGCACGACCTTCGGCGGCAACCCGCTGGCGATGCGCGCCGGCGTCGAGACGCTGCGCATCATGGAAGACGAGGGCCTGCTCGCCAACGCCGCGCGCGTCGGCGCGCAGCTGATGGCCGACCTGAAGCAGGCTTTCGACGGCGTGGCCGGCGTCGTCGAGGTTCGTGGCCAGGGGCTGATGATCGGCATCGAGCTCGACCGCCCCTGCGGCGCGCTGCTGCAGCGCGCGGCCGACGCCGGGCTGATGATCAGCGTCACCGCCGATCGCGTGATCCGCCTCGTGCCGCCGCTGATCATCTCGGCCGACGAGGCGCGCCAGGTCGTCGCGATCCTCGCGCCGCTGCTGCGGCAGTTCCTGTCCGAGTCATGAAACCCGGCGACCGGCTGATGAGACATTACCTGCAGTTCAAGGACCTGCGTGCCGAGGAGTACGCGTACCTGTTCGAGCGCACGCGGATCATCAAGACGCGGTTCAAGAACTACGAGAAGTACCAGCCGCTGGTCGACCGCACGCTGGCGATGATCTTCGAGAAGGCCAGCACGCGCACACGCGTGAGCTTCGAGGCGGGCATGTACCAGATGGGCGGGTCGGTCGTGCACCTGACGACCGGCGACAGCCAGCTCGGCCGCGCCGAGCCGGTCGAGGACAGCGCGCGCGTGATCAGCCGCATGGTCGACCTGGTGATGATCCGCACCTACGAGCAGGCGAAGCTCGAGGCCTTCGCCGCGCATTCGAGGGTGCCGGTGATCAACGGCCTGACGAACGAGTTCCACCCCTGCCAGGTGCTGGCCGACATCTACACCTTCATCGAGCATCGCGGCGGCATCGCCGGCAAGGTCGTGGCCTGGGTCGGCGACGGCAACAACATGGCCAACTCCTGGCTGCAGGCGGCCGAGATCCTCGGCTTCAAGGTCCATGTCAGCACGCCGCACGGCTACGAGGTCGACCCCGCGCGCGCCGGCCTCCGCGACCGCGGCTGCTACGAGGTCTTCAAGGACCCGATGCAGGCCTGCCGCGGCGCGCACCTCGTGACCACCGACGTCTGGACCAGCATGGGATTCGAGGCCGAGAACGACGCCCGCCGCGAGGCCTTCGCCGACTGGTGCGTCGACGCCGAGATGATGGCCGCGGCGCAAGCCGATGCCCTCTTCATGCACTGCCTGCCCGCGCACCGCGGCGAGGAGGTCGCCGCCGAGGTCATCGACGGCCCGCAATCCGTCGTCTGGGACGAGGCCGAAAATCGAATGCACGTGCAGAAGGCGTTGATGGAGTATCTGCTGATCGGGCGCATCGGGTGACCACCCGCGGCGGCTGATCTCGGTGCGGGACCTTCAGGCGCCAGCGCCCTCGCCCAGCGCCTGCCTGACCGCGGCGACCTGGCGCCGCGATACCGCCAGCCACTCGCCCAGCGGCGCCACGCGAACCGCCCAGGCGTCGGCGTCGCCTCCCGGCAGCGGCCGGCGCTCCAGCGCGCGCACCGCGCGCCGCGCGACCAGCGCATTGCGGTGGATGCGGATGAAACCCTCGCCCAGCCGCTGCTCGAGGTCGGCCAGGCTGTCGTCGAGGACGAGCACGCGCGTTGGCGTGCGCAGCGTGACGTACTTCAGCTCCGCGCGCAGGTACAGCACCTCGGCCAGCGGCACGCGCAGCACGCGGCCACGGTCGCTGACGACCAGCACCGGCTCGTCGGCCAGCGCGGCCGCCGCCGTGCTCGGCGCGCCGCGCCGCTGCGCGACGCGCCGCAGCGCCGCCTGCAGCCGCTCGCGCCGCACCGGCTTGGTCAGGTAGTCGGCGGCGTCGAGGTCGAAGGCCTCCAGCGCATGCTCGGCATGCGCGGTGACGAAGACGACCGCCGGCGCGCCCGGCTGCCGCGCGAGCTGCGCCGCAAGCGGCAGCCCGCCGCTGCCCGGCATCGCGATGTCCAGCAGCACCAGGTCGGCCGGCTGCGACTGCAGCGCACGCAGCGCGTCGGCCGCCTGCGCCGCCTCGCCGACGACGAGGCTCGCCGGCTCGTCGATCCCGGCCAGCAGGCTGCGCAGGCGCAGGCGTGCCAGCGGCTCGTCGTCGACCAGCAGCACGCGCAGCGGCGACGCCAGGTCCGCGACGTCGCTCGCGCGCGGCCGCGCGTCCGCCGCGTCGCGACCGGAGGGGGCATCGCCGTCGGCGTCGTCCACGCGGGCCTCAGATGGAGATCACAAGGGCATCACGAGCGGATCACAAGGGAATCACGATGCGCGCCCGGTATAGCGCGCCATCGCGCCAGCAGTCGAGCTGCGCCGCGACATCGTGCAGCAGCCGCAGCCGCTCGCGCACATTGTGCTGCGCCATGCCGTGCCCCGCCGGCCCGGCCTGCTGCGGCACCGTATTGACGACCTGGACCACCGCCTGGCCGTTGCGCACGCCCGCCTGCACCCACACGCGCGCAACCTCGGCCGCGGGCTCGACGCCGTGCCGCACCGCGTTCTCGACCAGCGGCTGCAGCATCAGCGGCGGCACGCGCGCGGCGCCGACGCCGGGCTCGATGTCCCAAGCCACCTGCATGCGCGATCCGAAGCGCAGCTGCTCGATCGCGAGGTAGCGCTGCGCGAGCTCGATCTCCTCGTCCAGCGACACCGACGCCCCGGCATCGGCGAGCGCGACGCGAAAGACCTGCGCCAGGTCCTCCAGCACCTGCTCGGCACGCTCGGGATCGACGCGCACCAGCGCCAGCGCAGTGTTCAGCGCATTGAACAGGAAATGCGGCCGGATGCGCGACTGCAGCTCGGCCAGCCGCACGCGCGCATCGACCGGCTGCCAGATGCGCGCGCGCAGGTCCAGCCAGGCCCACAGCAGCGCCGCGATGCCCGCGCCGGCGAGCAGCAGGCCCGCGAGCCGGACCGCGTCCAGCGCGAGCAGCTCGACCGCGGCCAGCGGCAAGGCCCCGAGCAGCGCCGCCATCGCTCCCAGCGCGAGCGCCGCGGCCGCGCGCAGCGCCGGCGCCGCCCGGCGCAGCGGTGCGCGCAGCGCGCAGACGACGACCAGCCAGGCCAGCGTTCCGGCCAGCCCGGCAAAGCCCGCACGTCCGGCCAGCGACGGCCAGGCCGCCGGCGCCGGCGCCGCCAGCAGCGTGCCGGCCAGCAGCACCACCTGCACCAGCAGCACCGCGCGCAGCGCGAGCGCGGGGTGGCAGACGTCGAAGGCGGTGGCGGCATGTGCATCGGCGCGCGCGCGCTCCTCGGCGCGCGGGTCGAAGCGCGACGCGGCGAAGGTGCTCGCGCCGGCCCGCGGCGCCTGCGCGCTCTCGGGCCACAGGCTCGCCGGGCGCGTCGCCGTATCGTCCAGCGTCGGCTGGAAGTCGGCCGGACGCGCGCCGGCACGGGCGGCGGCGTCGGGGTCGGCGGCGGGCGGTGGCATCGGCGGCTTGCGGGGTGACGTCGGGGTCGGCGCCGATAATACGAAGCCCGCAACCACCCTCCCCCCGATGTCGAACGACCCGCTCGCCAACAAGGCCCAGGCCTGGTCCGCCTTGTTCTCCGAACCGATGAGCGAGCTGGTGCAGCGCTACACCGCCAGCGTCGGGTTCGACCGCCGGCTGTGGCGGGCCGATATCGACGGCAGCCTCGCGCATGCCGAGATGCTCGCCGCGCAGGGGGTGATCTCGGCGCGGGACGGGGCCGACATCGAGCGCGGGCTGGCGCAGATCGCCGGCGAGATCGAGCGCGGCGAGTTCGAGTGGAAGCTCGAGCTCGAGGACGTGCACCTCAACATCGAGGCGCGGCTGACCGCACTCGTCGGCGATGCCGGCAAGCGGCTGCACACCGGCCGCAGCCGCAACGACCAGGTCGCGACCGACATCCGGCTGTGGCTGCGCGGCGAGATCGACGGCCTGGCGGCGCTGCTGGTGGCGATGCAGCGTGCGCTGGTCGAGCTGGCCGCCGGGCACACCGAGACCGTGATGCCCGGCTTCACCCATCTGCAGGTCGCGCAGCCGGTCAGCTTCGCGCACCACCTGCTGGCCTATGTCGAGATGTTCGCGCGCGACGCCGAGCGGCTGGCCGACGTCAGAAAGCGCGTCAACGTGCTGCCGCTCGGCGCCGCGGCGCTGGCCGGCACCAGCTACCCGCTGGACCGCGAGCGCGTCGCGCGCAGGCTCGGCTTCGACGCCATCTGCGCGAACAGCCTGGATGCGGTCAGCGACCGCGACTTCGCGATCGAGTTCGCCGCCTGGGCCAGCATCTGCATGGTGCATGTGTCGCGGCTGGCCGAGGAGATCGTGCTGTGGAAGAGCCAGAACTTCGACTTCATCGATCTGGCCGACCGCTACTGCACCGGCAGCTCGATCATGCCGCAGAAGCGCAATCCGGACGTGGCGGAGCTGGCGCGCGGCAAGAGCGGGCGCGTGATCGGGCACCTGATGGGCCTGCTGACGCTGATGAAGGGCCAGCCGCTGACCTACAACAAGGACAACCAGGAGGACAAGGAGCCGCTGTTCGACACCGTCGACACGCTGCGCGACACGCTGCGCATCATGGCCGAGATGGCGGGTGGCATCGTCGTCAAGGCCGACGCGATGGAGCGCGCCGCGCGCCGCGGCTATGCGACGGCGACCGACCTGGCAGACTACCTCGTGAAGAAAGGCGTGCCGTTCCGCGACGCGCACGAGGCGGTCGCGCACGCGGTCAAGATCGCGCTGCAGCGCGGCGTCGACCTGGCCGAATTGCCGCTGGACCTGCTGCAGTCGCTGCACCCTTCGATCGGAGACGATGCCCAGCAGGTGCTGACGCTGCACGGGTCGATGCACGCGCGGCGCGTCGCCGGCGGCACCGCGCCCGAGCAGGTGCGGGCGCAGATCGCGCGGCATCGGGCGCGGCTGGGCTGAGGCGACGCCGCGTTCGATCGTCTCGGCGTCGACGCGGGTCGCTCTTTTTCCTCGCCTTCGGCGTTCGTGCGGCTCGCGCATGCCGACAGCGCGCGGGCCGAGGGCGGCGAGCATGGGTGATGCGAGTCATCGGCGACCGAACGCACGATCGCACGAGATGTCGCAGGCTCAGGCGCGAGAAGGACCGAATCAGCGACAGCGCTGACTCGGATCAGGCGTCAGCCGGCCGACGCAGGATCATGTTCGCCGCCCGCATCGTCATCACCAGCTCGCCGTCCTGGTTGCGCACCTCGACCAGCGAACGCACGATGCCGCGGTCCGGGCGCGAGGCCGACGGCCGCGCGTCGAGCACCGTGACCCGCACCGAGAGCCGGTCGCCTGGGCGCACCGCATTCGGCCAGCGCAGCTCCTCCATCCCGGGCGACGCGATGCTCGACACCGGCGACAGGTAGCGCTGCGCGTACAGCCGCATCATCAGCCCCGCGGTGTGCCAGCCGCTGGCGATCAGCCCGCCGAAGGGCGATCGCGCGGCGGCCTCGGCGTCGGTGTGCATCGGCTGCGGGTCCCACAGGCGGCCGAAATGGACGATCTCGTCGGCGTCGACCTCGACGCTGCCGAGCTCGTGCACCGAGCCGGGGTGGTAGTCCTCGAACCAGCGTTCTTCCATCGCCTTCTCCATCGCCTTCTCCTCGACAAAGACGCCCGGGTGCAGCAAGGTCGGGAGAGTGACCGCCGGCGCCGCCTGGCCGGAGCCAGCGGCCCGCGCTGCCGCCGGACCACAACCAGCGGCCAGCGTCGGCGCCGCGCCGGTACCGGCCGCCGGCGCCGTCTCGGCCGCGGCCAGCCCGCGCCGCGCCTGGTAGGCCGCCAGCGCCGCGTGGAAGGCCTGCACGTCTTCGGGCGGCACCGGCTCGCCGCATTCGTAGCAGGCGCCGGTCATGCGGTCGAACCAGCGGCAGCCGCAGGCGTTGCAGGCCAGCTCGGGGGCGCCGGCGGGGTTGTCGAAGATCATCGGCAAGCCCCCATGAAGGCCAGACCCAGCGCCTCGAGGAAGTCCTCGCAGCCGTCGTCGACCAGCCGCGCGCGCGGCACCAGCACATAGAGCAGCATCGTGCCGCCGCGCAGCGCGAGCTTCATCGCCCCCAGAGCCTGCGCCGGCAGCCGCGCGTGCACCGACTCCAGCGCGCCCGGCGCGGCGACGAACAGCACCGCGACGCCGGCCGACGCAAATCCTTCGAAGCGCCGGTGCCCGACATGCATCGCGCCGTCGCGGCGCTCCCAGACCATCATCTCGCCATGACCGCCGGCATCGGCCACCGCGCGCGCGACGATGCCGATCGCGGTGCCGTCGGCCCATTGATCGAACAGCGCACGCTCGCGCTGCAGCATCGCGGCCCAGCCGGCGTCGTCGGTCCAGGCCTCGCCGTCAGATCCGCGCACCGAGCCGGAAGCCATCGTGGATCGCCTGCGTCAGCCCGCGCGGCACCAGCGCGTCGCCGCAGCCATGCAGCTCGTCGATCATCCACTCCAGCTCGTGGAACAGCTCCTGGTTCGGCCTGCGCTCGCCGGCGGCGATCACGGTGTCGGCCGGCAGCAGCGTCTGGCTGCCGTCGGCCGCCGCCACGCGCACGCCGCCGTCGCCGATCGCCAGCACGCGCGTGCTCGTCAGCACCGGGATGCCGAGCTCCTCGATCCACGCCGTGTGGCGCCACTTGAACGACGGCATGACATCGCCGGCGATGCGTTTGGCCGGCTCGACCACCGTCACCTCGCGCCCTTCGCGGTGCTTCAACGCCTCGGCCAGCGTCAGCCCGATCTTGCCGCCACCGAGGACGACGACGCGCTGCCCCGGCACGACGCGGCCGGCGGCGACCTCGGCGGCGTCGACCAGCAGCCCTGGCTGCGTCGGCGCCGGCAGCGCCGCGTGGTCGACGCGCGCGCCGGTGGCGACGACGGCGGCGTCGTACTGGTGCAGCATGCCGCGCATCGCCTTCGGGTCGATCGTCGACCGCAGCCGCAGCTCGATATTCAGCGCCTGCGCCATATGGCGGTAGTAGTCGACGACGCTCATCAGGTCGTCGCTGTTGGCCAGGTCGTGCTTCGCATAGCCCGCCAGCGAGCCGCCGACCTCGTCGCCGCGCTCGAAGACGGTCACCGCGTGCCCGCGCCGCGCGGCGGTGATCGCGCACTCCATGCCCGACGGGCCGGCGCCGATGACCATGATCTTCTTCGGCGCCACCGCCGGCTGCAGCTGGTAGGCCGGGTCGTACTCGTGGCCGAGCTGCGGGTTCATCGTGCAGGTGTACGGCAGGTCGCGGAACAACCGCGACAGGCAGTTCAGCGACCCGATGCAGCGCCGCACCTCCTTCATGCGCCCGGCGGCCGCCTTGCGCACCAGGTCGGGGTCGGCGAGCAGCGGGCGGCAGACCTCCCAGAAGTCGAAGTCGCCGTCCGCGATGCACTGGTCGGCCATCGCCGGGTCGGGCAGCCGGTTGCCGAAGGTGATCGGGGTGGCCGGCAGCAGCTGCTTGGCGCGGCGCGCGAGGTGGTTCCAGTGCCCGGGCGGGATGTCGCGCCCGATCGACGACTCGGGCGCCTCCTGCCAGCCGACGGTGACGCTGATCATGTCGACGCCGCGCTCGGCGGCCATCTGCATCAGCTCGAAGCACTCGTCCTCGGTATTGCCGCCCCAGCGGTCCATCAGCTCGGCGCCGTTGAGCCGGATCACCAGCGGTGCGTCGCCCTGCGCCTGCTTGATGGCGTCGATCAGCTCGCACATGAAGCGGCCACGGTTCTTCAGCGAGCCGCCATACTCGTCGCTGCGGCGATTCGTGAACCGGGAGTTGAAGTTCGCCAGCAGGTAGCCCATGAAGCTGGTGACCTCGGTGCCGTCGAAGCCGGCCTTCAGCGCGCGCCTGGCGGCGTCGGCGTGCTGGGCGATGGTCTCGCGGATCTGCTCCTTCGTGACCTCGCGCGGTGGGCGGAAGTGCGGCAGCGTCTGCGGCACGACCGACGGCTGGATGCAGTAGCCCAGGTCGATGCCGCCGTAGCGCCCGGCGTGCAGGATCTGCTGGATCGCGACCGCGCCGGCGGCGTGGATCCAGCCGGCTATTCTCTCGAACTGCGGCAGGAAGCGGTCGTCGTGCAGCGCGACCTGGCGGAAGTAGGCCTTGCCCTCGCCCAGCGGGTCCGGGTAGGCGCCCTGGTTGGTGATGATCCCGCAGTCGGTGCCTGCGATGACCTGCATGCGGCCGAGCTCGCGCACCGTGATCGTGCCGTCGCGCTCGTTGTAGTTCGACACACAGCAGGCCCCGTACTTGATGCGGTTGCGCACCGCGAGCTTGCCCCAGGTCGTGGGTTCGAAGAGTCGGCTCAGGGCCTGCGTCATGTCGGTCCTCTTGCTGGTGGGGAATGCAAGGTCGATGCGCGCAACCGCGCGACCGCGTGCACGACGGCATCGCCGGCGGCGTCGATCTCGGCCTCGGTATTGCCGCGGCCCAGCCCGAAGCGCAGCGCCGCGCGCACCTGCCCGGGTTCGGCGGCGCCGATCGCCTGCAGCACGTGCGACGGCCGCGCGCTGCCGCTGGCACAGGCCGCACCGGCGGAGACCGCGATGCCGTCCAGCGCCAGCAGCAGCGCGTCGGCCTCGACGCCGGCGATGCCGACGTTCAGGTTGCCCGGCAGCCGCTGCGTCGGGTGGCCGTGCAGCAGCAGACCGGCTATGCCGGCGGCCAGCCGCGCCCACAGCCGGTCGCGCAGCCGGCACAGCCGGGCCGACTCGGCCTCGCGCTCGGCGACCGCGATCGTGCACGCGACGGCCAGGCCGACGATGCCGGGGACGTTCAGCGTCCCCGGGCGCAGCCCGCGCTCCTGCCCGCCGCCTTCCATCAGCGGCAGCGGCTCGACGCGGCGCGGCCGGCTGCGCAGATAGAGCATGCCGCAGCCCTTGGGGCCGTGGATCTTGTGCGCCGAAAGCGCCAGCGCGTCGATATCGAGCGCCTGCACGTCCAGCGCCACGCGGCCGATCGCCTGCGTCGCGTCGACGTGCAGCAGCGCGCCGGCGGCGCGCACCGCGGGCGCGATCTCGGCCAGCGGCTGCACGGTCCCGATCTCGTTGTTGGCCGCCATCACCGACACGAGCAGCGTATCCGGCCGCAGCGCGGCGGCCAGCCGCTGCGGGTCGACGAGGCCGTCGCGGTCGACCGGCAGCACCGTCAGCGCCCAGCCCTCGCGCTCCAGCCGGCGGCAGGTGTCGAGCACCGAGCGGTGCTCGATCGCCGTCGTCAGCAGCGGCGCACCCGGCCGCGCTCGCGCAAGACCCTGCAGCGCGATCGCGTTCGACTCGGTCGCACCGCTGGTGAAGACGATCTCGCTGGCGCGCGCGCCGATCGCCGCGGCGACCTGCTCGCGCGCGTCCTCGACCGCGGCCCAGGCACGCCGGCCCCAGGCGTGGCTGCGGTTGGCCGGGTTGCCGTAATCCTCGCGCAGCCACGGCAGCATGGCGTCGAGCACGCGCGCATCCAGCGGCGTCGTCGAATGGTGGTCGAGGTAGATCGGCGGGATCATCGGGATGCGGCGCGCGCGGCATCGGTGCGGCGCCGGGCCACAGCATAACGGCCGCGGTCGATCGACAGCCCCGTCGCCGCCGCACAATGCGCGCGCCCACCATGCCCGCGCGCCGCTGGATCGCCCACCTCGACATGGACGCATTCTTCGCGTCGGTCGAGCTGCTGCGCTACCCCGAGCTCGCGCGCGAGCCGGTCGTCGTCGGCGGCGGCCGGCGCTACGCACCGCAGACGCTGCCCGACGGCACGCGCCGCTTCGCGCGGCTGCGCGACTACGCCGGCCGCGGCGTCGCGACGACCGCGACCTACCCCGCGCGGCGCTTCGGCGTGCACTCCGGCATCGGGCTGATGAAGGCCGCCGCCCTCGCCCCCGATGCGGTCCTGCTGCCGCCGGACTTCGACCAGTACAAGCTGTACTCGCGGCGCTTCAAGGACGCGGTGGCGGCGATCGCGCCGGTGATCGAGGACCGCGGCATCGACGAGATCTATATCGACCTCAGCGAGGTGCCGGGCGCACAGGATGCGGTCGGCCACGACCCCTACGGCGGCGTGCGCGCGATCGCGCAGGAGATCCGCAACAACGTCCGCCGCGCGACCGGCCTGAGCTGCTCGATCGGGGTGACGCCGAACAAGCTGCTGGCCAAGCTCGCCAGCGAGCTCGACAAGCCCGACGGGCTGACGCTGCTGACGCACGAGGACCTGCCGGCGCGCATCTGGCCGCTGCCGGTGCGGCGCATCAACGGCATCGGGCCGAAGGCGGGTGCGAAGCTCGCCGCGCTGGGCATCGCGACGATCGGCGAGCTCGCCGCGCGCGACCCGGCCGATCTCGTCGAGCGCTTCGGCGCCGGCACCGGCCGCTGGCTGCACGAGGCCGCTCTCGGCATCGACGACCGCCCGGTCGTCACGCACCACGAGCCGGTCTCGATCAGCCGCGAGACGACCTTCGAGCGCGACCTGCACGCGGTGCGCGACCGCGGCCTGCTCGGCGCGCAGCTGACCGCGCTGTGCGAGCGCGTCGCCGCCGACCTTCGGCACCAGGGCTACGCCGGGCGCACGATCGGCATCAAGCTGCGCTACGACGACTTCCGCACCGTCACGCGCGACCTGACGCTGCCTTGCGCTGTCGCCGACGCGGCAGCGATCCGAGCCGCCGCAGGGCAGTGCCTGAAGCGCGTCGATCTGGCGCGCCCGCTGCGGCTGCTGGGGGTGCGCGCGGCCGGTCTCGCGCGCGCCTGATGCCCGATGTGCGCACCGGGCCGCTCCCGAGCGCTCACCCCGGCGCGCGCAGGGCGACAGGGCGGTACCGTGAAAGGCGGCGGACGCGTCTCAGGGATTCCCCGCCCGCAATGGGACGCGGCGCCGCCTAAAATGGTATTTGGTTGCAGGAATCGTCCCACCCCCCCTTGACGGAGTCTTACGCATGCATCGCCCCCGCCGCCTCGCCCTTGCCACCGCGGCCGCCTGCGCGCTCGCTGCCGCGCTTCCGGCCGCCGCCCAGGACAAGCCGGTCGAGCTGAAGTTCGCGCACTGGCTGCCGGCCAACCACCCGCTGGCGCGCACCGGCTTCCTGCCCTGGGCCAAGTCGGTCGAGCAGGCCTCGGGCGGCAGCATCAAGATCGCGATCTTCCCCGCTCAGCAGCTCGGCAAGGCGCCCGACCACTACGACATGGCGCGCGACGGCATCGCCGACATGACCTGGGTGAACCCGGGCTACCAGGCCGGCCGCTTCCCGATCTACTCCGCCGGCGAGCTGCCCTTCCTGCACGACAAGCCCGGCCCGGCGTCGCAGGCGCTGGACGCCTGGTACCGCGACTATGTCGGCCAGGAGATGAAGGACGTGCAGTTCTGCTTCGCCCACCTGCATGTCGGCACCTTCCACTCGAAGGCGCCGATCACCGACCCGGCGCAGATCAAGGGCATGAAGATCCGCCCCGCCAACGGCACCGTGGCGCAGATGGTCAACGTGCTGGGCGGCACCAGCGTGCAGGTCTCGGCCCCGGAGGCGCGCGACGCGCTGGCCAAGGGCGTGGCCGACGCGATCACCTTCCCGTGGAACTCGATCATCTCGTTCGGCATCGACAAGGTCGTCAACCACCACACCGACATGCGGCTGTATGCCGCGACCTTCGTCTGGGTCATGAACAAGGGCTTCTACCAGCGGCTCGCGCCGGCGCAGAAGAAGGTCATCGACGACCACTGCAACAACGACTGGGCCAAGCGCGTCGGCACCGACTGGGGCGACGACGAGGACACCGGGCGCCAGAAGCTGATCGAGAAAGGCGGCCACACGATCGTGCCGATGAGCAAGGCGCAGATCGACGCCTGGCGCGCGGCGACCGCGCCGGTGGTCGACCGCTGGCTGGAGTCGGTCAAGCCGACTGGGATCGACGGGCGCAAGGCGCTGGACGCGCTGAAGGCGCAGCTGCAGCGCACCGGCGGCGCCTACTGAACACGGTCGGTGCACGCACCACCGCGGCGCGCGCACCCCGAAGCCCACGATGATGAAGCGGCTGCTGGCGGCCACCGAGACGGTGGCCGCGTTCTTCCTGCTCGCGATCGCGCTGCTGACGGCGACCAACGTCGGCCTGCGCGGGCTGTTCTCGATCCAGGTGCCCGACTGGTTCGACGGCACCAAGATGCTGCTGGGCATCGCCCTCTTCTGGGGCATCGCGGTGGCGACCTACCACGGCAGCCACATCGCGGTCGATGTCGTGTGGGAACACCTGCGCGCGCGCGGCCGGCGCGTGCTCGACGCCGTCGCCGCGCTGTTCACGCTCGCGCTGCTGGCGCCGATGGCGTGGATGGTGTGGGAGAAGGCGCTCGGCAGCGGCACGCAGGCGACGATGGACCTGCGGCTGCCGCTGATCTGGTTCACGTCGGTCGGCGCCACCGGCGCGGTCGCCGCTGCGCTGCTGGCCGCGTGGCGGCTGCTCGAGCTTCTGCGCGCGCCGCCTGCCGCGCCGGCGCGACGCGTCGACATTGCGGGCGGCGACACCGACGCGCCGGACCTGCCGGCCGCGGCCGACGATCGCGCGCGCGGCCAGCAGCCTGCCGACGGCCCGGGGGGCGGCGATGGACCGTGACCTCGTCGCCCTGCTCGGCTTCGTCGGCATGTTCGTGCTGATGGCGCTGCGGGTGCCGATCGGCGTCGCGATGGGGCTGGTCGGCGTGGCCGGCTTCGGTGCGCTCAGCGGCATCGGCCCGGCGCTCAACCTGCTCGGCAACGTGCCACTGTCGGTGCTGACCGACTACAACCTGGCGGTGATCCCGATGTTCATCCTGATGGGTGCCTTCGCGTCGCACGCCGGGATGAGCCGCGAGCTGTTCGACGCCGGACGTGCCTGGCTCGGCCACCGCCGCGGCGGGCTGGGCTGGGCGACGATCGCCGCCTGCGGTGGCTTCGCGGCGATCAACGGCTCGTCGGTCGCGACCGCGGCGACGATGAGCCAGGTCGCGCTGCCCGAGATGCGTCGCGCCGGGTACGACCCGGGGCTGTCGGCCGGCATGATCGCCGCCGGCGGCACGCTGGGCATCATGATCCCGCCGTCGACCATCATGGTGCTGTACGGGATCATGACCGAGGTCGACATCGCCGCGCTGTTCGCCGCCGGCGTCGTCCCCGGGCTGCTCGCGGTCGTGTTCTACCTCGCGCTGCTGCAGTGGCTTGCGATGCGCGACGGCTCGCGCATGCCGCTGGGCGAGGAGCACAGCTGGGGCGAGCGGCTGGCCACGCTGCGCGCGCTGTGGGCGGTGCTGCTGCTGTTCCTGTTCGTGCTCGGCGGGATCTACGGCGGCCTCTTCACGGTGCAGGAGGCGGCCGGCATCGGGGCCAGCGGCACGCTCGTGATCGGCGTCGTGCGCGGGCGGCTGCGCGGGCCGCAGATCCGCGCCGCGCTGATCGACGCGCTGCGCGTGTCCTCGGCGATCATGACGATCGTCCTCGGCGCCTTCCTGTTCGGCTACTTCCTGACCATCACGCAGTTCACGCAGAACGCGGTCGACTGGCTGGTCGGGCTGCCGATCGGCGCCTACGGCGTGCTCGCGCTGGTGCTGGTCGGCTACTTCGTGCTCGGGGCGCTGATGGACGAGCTGGCGATGATCCTGCTGACGGTGCCGATCGTCTTCCCGGCGATGACGCAGCTCGGATTCGACCCGGTGTGGTTCGGCGTCATCGTCGTCATGGCGGTGACCTTCGGCATGATCTGCCCGCCGGTCGGCATGAACGTCTTCGTCATCAACTCGATCGCGACCGACATCCCGCTGGGCCGCATCTATGCCGGCGTGATGCCCTTCATCGGCGTCGACCTGCTGCGGCTGGTGCTGCTGTGCGCCTTCCCCGGCATCTCGCTGTGGCTGCCGGGGGTGCTGGGGCTGTAGCGCGGCCCCGGGCCGGCGACCGCGCACGCCCCGCGGCCGCCCCGACGAGAGACCGCCATGACCGTCATCACGACCATCGAGGACCTGCGCCAGCTCGCCAGGCGGCGCGTCCCGCGCATGTTCTACGACTACGCCGACAGCGGCAGCTGGACCGAGAGCACCTACCGCGCCAACGAGGACGACTTCCAGCGCATCAAGCTGCGCCAGCGCGTCGCCGTGAACATGGAAGGCCGCAGCACCACGACGACGATGGTCGGGATCGATACCGCGATGCCGGTGGCGATCGCGCCGACCGGGCTGACCGGGATGCAGCATGCCGACGGCGAGATCCTCGCGGCCCGCGCGGCCGAGGCCTTCGGCATCCCGTTCACGCTGTCGACGATGAGCATCTGCTCGATCGAGGATGTCGCCGCCGCGACGACCAGGCCGTTCTGGTTCCAGCTCTACGTGATGCGCGACCGCGCCTTCATCGAGCGCCTGATCGACCGCGCTAAGGCGGCCGGCTGCAGCGCGCTGATGCTGACGCTGGACCTGCAGATCCTCGGCCAGCGGCACAAGGACCTGAAGAACGGCCTGTCGGCACCGCCCAGGCTGACGATCGCCAACCTGCTGAACATGATGACCCGGCCGCGCTGGTGCCTGGGCATGCTCGGCACGAAGCGGCACCAGTTCGGCAACATCGTCGGCCACGTCAGCGGCGTCGAGGACATGGGCAGCCTGTCGGAGTGGACGGCCAGGCAGTTCGACCCCAAGCTGAACTGGGGCGACGTCGAGTGGATCAAGAAGTGCTGGGGCGGCAAGCTGATCCTCAAGGGCATCCAGGATGTCGAGGACGCCAGGCTGGCCGCCGACACCGGCGCCGACGCGATCATCGTCAGCAACCACGGCGGCCGCCAGCTCGACGGCGCCGAGTCGAGCATCCAGGCGCTGCCGCGCATCGTCGACGCGGTCGGCTCGAGGATCGAGGTCCACATGGACGGCGGCGTGCGCTCGGGGCAGGACGTGCTGAAGGCGGTCGCGCTCGGCGCGCGCGGCACCTACATCGGCCGCGCCTTCCTCTATGGGCTTGGGGCGATGGGCCAGCCCGGTGTGGCCAAGGCGCTCGAGATCATCCACAAGGAGCTCGACCTGACGATGGCCTTCTGCGGCCGCACCCGCATCGCCGACGTCGACCGCAGCATCCTGCTGCCGGGGACCTTCCCCACCTGAGCGCGCGGCGCGCCCGCGCTGCCGCGCCTCGCGCCCAGGCCGGTGGCCCCGAGGCCAGGCAGCGCGCATTTCGCCCCTCGCCGCTCCCGCTTCGCCCCACGGCGCTGGCAAGCCCATGCTTGATCGCCTAGCGTTCCGTCATCCGGAACCAGGACGATGTCGATGCGGATGACGATGAAGGTCGCCCCAGCGTGCTCGACACGCCGCCGGATGCTCGCCGCATCGCTGCTGGCCAGCGCCACCGCTGGCTGCGCGACGCGGGCACCGGCGGCGTCCGGCATCGAGCGCCGCGTGCTCGGCACGGGTCATCCGCTGGTCGTCTTCCAGAGCGGTCTGGGTGACGGGATGTCGGTCTGGAGCGCGGTCCAGTCGGCCCTCCCGGGCACGATCGCGTCGGTCGCGTTCAGCCGGCCGGGCTACGGGCGCAGTGCGTGGGCCGAAGGCGGGCGCAGCCCATGCGCCGTGGCGCGGCTGACGCGCGACTTCCTGCGCCGGGCAGGGCTGGAGCCGCCGTACCTGCTCGTCGGCCACTCGCTCGGTGGCCTGTACCAGTATGCCTTCGCGCGACTCTTTTCGAACGAGGTCGCCGGCCTCGTGCTGCTCGACCCCACCCACCCGCAGCAATGGGGCGCGTTGCAGCGCGAGGCGCCCGCGCTCGCCGCGGTCGTGAAGGCGGCACGCGCCACCTCGTTCAGCACGGCGATGCGCCGCGAGTTCGACGACCAGTCGCTGTGCGGCGACGAACTCGAGGCGCTGCGCACGCATGCACCCGCGCCTGCACCTGCGGTGCGGCTGCTCCTGCGCGATCGCTTCGTCGGCCTCGAGGCCGGGGCGTTCGAACGCCTCGCCCACCGGCTCGAGGCCGACTGGGCCCGGCGGCTGGGCGGCGCCGAGCCGATCCGCGTGCCGGGAAGCGGGCATCACCTGCAGCGCGACCGCCCGCACGCGGTGAGCGATGCGATCGTGGCGCTGGTCGCGGCGGCCCGCAGCGGGTGACAATCGCCGCCGCGCTGCCCGGCGCGAATCCCGATCATGGCCGCCATCGGCACCGACGAACCGCACGCCACGCTGCCGCGGCTTCCGCTGGCCGGCTTCGGGCTCGCCTGGGGCGCGTTCTGGCTGCTGCTGCTGATGCTCGCGGTGCAGGATCATCTGCGCCAGGGCCGCACCGACCTGTGGAAGCCGCTGCTGTGGGAGGGCTCGTCCTTCGCGGTCGCGAGCCTGCTGCTCGGCTCGCAGTGGCGGCGCCTGCACCGCTTCGACCGCCTGATCACACAGCCGTGGCGATGGTTCGCCGCGCACCTGGCCTGGTTGCCGCCGGCCGCCCTCGGTTTCGTCGTCGCCGTCTACGCGATCAGGCATGGCGTGCATGCGCTGCTCGGCGAGCCATACCGGCACGAGCCGTGGCCGGTCGTGTTGCGCTACGAGACGCTGAAGTTCGCGCTGTTCTACGTGCTGTTCGTCGCGATCCTGTTCGGCGTGCGCTCGCACGTCGCGCTGGCCGATGCGCGGCTGCGCGCCGAGCGCTCGCGCGCGCTGTCGCAGCAGGCGCAGCTGCTGCAGCTGACACGGCAACTCGAGCCGCACTTCCTCTTCAATGCCCTGAATACGATCGCGGAGACGGTACACACCGACCCGCTGCTCGCCGACACCCTGCTCGTGCGGCTGGCCGCGCTGCTGCGCGCGGCGACCGAGCTCACGCGCGAGTCGGAGGTGAGCCTGGCGGAGGAACTCCAGCTGCTCGAGGGCTACATCGCGATCATGCGGGAGCGCTTCGGCGACCGCGTCACGGTGCGGCTGGAGGTCGGCCCGGGGGCGGCCGACTGCCGCGTGCCGACGCTGCTGCTGCAGCCGCTGGTCGAGAACGCGTTCCGGCACGCGGTCGAGCCGCGGCCGGGGCGCACGGCGATCGTCGTCAAGGCGCGCCGTGAAGGCGCGCGGCTCGAGCTGGCGGTCGAAGACGACGGCGGCGCGTGGCCGGCGGCACCGGTGTTCGGCGTCGGGCTGACCAATCTGCAGCAGCGACTGGCGATGCGCTACGGCGGCGACGCCTCGCTGCGGCTCGAAGCGCGCGCCGGCGGCGGCGTCTGCGCATGGATCGAACTGCCATGCGGGTGCTGATCGTCGACGACGAGGCGCCGGCGCGCGCGCGCCTGCGCCGCCTGCTGGCGGCCGCGGCGGACGTGCAGGTCGTCGGCGAGGCACGCGACGGCGACGACGCGCTGGCGCAGCTGGCCGCGACCCGGCCCGACGCGCTGTTCCTGGACGTGCAGATGCCCGGCGCGAGCGGCCTGGACGTCGCCGCCTCGCTGCCCGACCCGGCGCCGGCAGTGGTCTTCGTCACCGCGTACGACCGCTATGCGCTGCAGGCCTTCGATGCCGCGGCCGTGGACTACCTGCTCAAGCCGGTCGAGCCGCCACGGCTGGCGCGCGCGCTCGAGCGGCTGCGCGGGCTTCGGATGGCGCACGAGGCGCGGCGCCGGCCACGGCCTGCGCAGTTGTTGATCCCCGACCGCGCGCGCACGCATGTCGTCGCGATCGACGAGATCCTTTGGCTCGAGGCGGCCGACAACTATGTCGTCGTGCACACCGCCACACGCGCGCCGCTGATGCGGCGAACGCTCGCCGGGCTGCTGCAGGACCTGGGCGACGGATTCGCCCGCACGCACCGCGGCGCCGCGGTCGCGCTGGCCCAGGTGGTCGAGATCCAGTCGCTCGACAAGGGCGATGCACGCATCGTCGTGCGCGGCGGCACGGCCGTGCCGTGCAGCCGCCAGCATCGCGCGGCGCTCGTCGCGCGCCTTCCGCAGCGCTGAGCAGGTCCGGCTCGTCCCGCCCGCGGGGCGGTTCGCCCCGCCGCGCTGGCGTCGCATGAAGCGCCTGCCTACCCTGGGCGCTCTGCTCACTTTCGCGCGAGGCCACCCGATGCATCCACCGAACCCGCAGCCTGGCGACCGCCTGGTCTACCTCGACTGGGTGCGCATCGTCGCCTTCGGCCTGCTCGTGCTGTACCACGTCGGCATGTACTACGTCAGCTGGGACTGGCACGTGAAGAGCCCGCATGCCGGCCCGGCGCTCGAGCCGCTGATGCGCCTCGTCTCGCCGTGGCGCATGGACCTGCTATTCCTCGTCTCCGGCGCCGCCACCGCGTCTATGCTGCGGCGCACGGGCGCCAGCAGCGCGCTGCTCGGCGCGCGCGCGCGCCGCCTGCTGCTGCCGCTTCTGTTCGGCATGCTCGTCGTCGTTCCGCCGCAGTCCTACCTCGAGGTCGTGCAGCGCCACGGCTACATGGGGTCCTACCTCGACTTCCTGCGCCTGTATCTGACGGGCTACGACGGCTTCTGCCGCGCCGGCGGCTCGTGCCTGATCCTGCCGACCTGGAACCACCTGTGGTTCCTGCCCTACCTGTTCACCTACACGCTGCTCGCCTGGCTGCTGCTGCGGCGCTGGCCGCAGCTGCTGCACGCCCTCGCGCGGCGGTTGCCGCGAATCCTGCACGGCTGGCGCCTTTTCGTCGCCCCGGTGCTGCTGCTGGCCGCGACGATGCTGCTGCTGCGCCCGCATTTCCCGGTCACGCACGCGCTCGTGGACGACCTCTTCGCGCATGTGCAATACGCCGCCATGTTCGTGCTCGGCCTCGCGCTCGTGCATGCGCCGGCACTGCAGCAGCGTCTGCAGCTCGCACGCTGGCCCGCGCTCGCAGCCGCGCTGGCGGCCTGGGCGCTGCTCGTCTCGGGCAGCTTGCCCGCGGCCGGAGCCGAAGCGCTCGCGGATGCCGCACGCGCGCTCGCCTTCAGCGTCGTCCAATGGTGCGGCATCGTCGCCGCGCTCGGCTTCGCGCGCCGCCACCTCGGGCGCGACGGCCCGGCGCGTCGCTACCTGACCGATGCGGTCTTCCCCGTCTATATCCTGCACCAGACGATCACGATCGTGCTCGCGCGCGCGCTCGCCCCGGCCCAGCTGGCTCCGCCGCTCGAGGGCGCGCTGCTCGTGGCGGCCACCTTCGCCGCCAGCCTCGCCGGCTACGAATGCGTGCGGCGCATCCGCTGGGCGCGGCCGCTGTTCGGGCTGAAGGCCGAGGCAGTCCGGCGCGACCCGGGATCGCCGAACGCGGCCGCGAGCGTCGCCGCCGACGGGGCAGCTTCACTTGCAGCGCCGCCAGCGGCCAGGCCGATGTCGGGGCCCGTCGACCGCTGAGCTCCGACACCGTTGCGCATCGCCTCGTGCACGAAGACTTGCACTGCCGCGACGATCTGCGGCCTGGCAAGACTCGGCGCATCCGGCAGCGGCAGGCCGATCACCCGCCATCTGCCGGCATCGCCGCTCGCCGCGCTGCGAGCGGCGGCGTGCGAGCGCGACGCGACGTCGTCGATCAACGGCTCGCCGAAGCGCGGCTCCGCGCGGCGGGACGCCGGCACCGCGAGCCCGGTTCGGACCCGTGGTGCCGGCCGCGCGCTCAGCGCGCCTCCCCCATCGCGACCGCCGTGCCCGGGCGCGCGCGGGCGACGGCGGCATCCAGGCAGACGCGCCGGCGCGCCCGGTCGCGCTCGCTCACGCAGGCGGCATAGGCACGCTCGCCAGCCGCGGCGGCGAGCCTGGCGTGGTGCTGCGCGTGCTGGTCGAACAAGCCGAACACGGCGGCGTGGACGGCGACGGCCGCCGCCGCGGCGGCGACGGCAAAGGCCAGCCGCGGGGGCGGGCGGCCCGCTGCAGCGGGTTTGGCATATCGGTTCATGGCAACTCCTCGGACCCAGCGGCTGGCCGCGCGGGTCGCATTCGGTGACGATCCTCGAATCGGCGTCCGACCCGGTCGGGGGCCGGACGCCCGGACGCACGGCTTGCGGGCCCTGCGCCCGCCTACAGCCGCGTCACGCCTGGCAGCACGCCGATGCGGCAGCCGTCCACGAAGAGCGCGCCCTCCGGCGCGCCGGCCTCGGCGTAGAACTCGAGCACGGAGTCCATCGCCTCGGCCGCAGACGGTGGCCGCCCCGGCCGAAGCCGGCGCGACAGCCGCACGAGCGAGCGTCCGGACAGCCGCAGCAACTGCACCAGCGCCCGTCGCGGACGACCTGCCGGCGCAGGCACCAGCGGGTACGGAATCGGCATCCTGTTCATGTCGGTTCTCCTGGCCCGCGCGTGGCCGCGGCGGGCGTTCGGGTCAGGGGTCGCGGCGCGCCAGCTCGGCGCGCAAGCCACGTTCGGCACGCTGGCGCATGGCGCCGGCACTGCGCCGGTGCGCTCCGGCGTGCCTGGCGCGTGCCGGCGCGGCGAACGGGTTGCGTGGTCTGGCGGTCTTCGGGATCGGCTTCATCGCTTGGCTCCTGGTCGGCGCAATGGAAACGGCCCGGGGCGGGTGCCGCCGGGCCGTCGAGGAGCGAGCCGCCGATCGTTCGATCGTCAGCCCGACCCTCGATGGCCCGCCGTCACCGACGCCACGCCGCGGCCCCATGGGCATGCGGTCGGCTCGGAAAGGTTCGGCAGGAACAAGTCAGGAAACTCCGGGTATCGCGTCGGGCGACGAACCGCCCGACGTGCATCGTATGATAAACGTTTCATGATCAAGCGCAAGGATTTTTGATCAGGTTCGATCAGGCCGTCGCGATCGGCCCACGGCGCGGCGGCGCGCCCGCCCCATGGCGCCGGGCTGGCGCGGCCGTCCGTGCGCGCGGGCCGAGGCGCTCAGCGCTTCTTGCGCTGCAGCGGGGCAACGCCGGCCTGGCTCTTGCGCCACAGCGCGCGGTCGTCGTCGGGCGCCGCCGCGGCCGGCGCCGGGCGCGGCGGCGGCGTCGTCAGGACCTCGCCGAGCAGGTCGAGCAGGCGTGCGCGCGCGCGCTGCGGGTGGCGCCGGTAGTAGCTCAGCACGAGGCCGACGATGAAGCGCTCGTCGTCGTCACGCGGCACGCTGCTCGTCGGCAGCGGCTCGTCGCCGGCGCCGTCCGGCGGCAGCGGGACCGGCGTGTCGTCGTGCGGCTGGTCCATCCAGCCCGCGGGCTTGCGGCAGCGCTGCTCGAACTGGCGCGCAAGCCGCTCGCCGATCTGGCGCGTGCGGCTCTTGATCTGGCTCCAGTAGCTGGGCTGGATCAGCACATGCTCGGCGAAGCGCCGCTCCAGGCCGCGCAGCGCGACCGGATCGGGCTGGCGCACGACGCTGCGCACGAACTCGTCGAATAGGCGCAGCGCATTCTCGTAGCGTCGCTGCGCGAGCTCGGCCGGGTCGGGGGCGGCAAGAATCATTCGCGCATGATAAAGGTCGGTCGTGCTGGCGAGGCCGGAGGTCGAGCCGGAAGTCCAGGTCGTGGGCGACCGCGTCGACCTTCACGCCGACCGGCGCCAGCAGCCCCTGACGTGAAACGACCCCCTGACTCGCTGCGCTCGTCCCCCCCCCCCCGCTGGCGTGGTCATTTCCTTCGGAACGACCTTGCGGGACTGCCATGGTCGCGCACCGCACCGCGGATCGCGAGCTCCCGGTCGAGGCTGCGGGCTCGAGCCGGTCGTGCGGCGCATAATTCATCATCAGTGATGAACTCGCCGTGCCAGGCTATTGATGCGCACCACCCTCGACCTCGAAGACGATGTTCTGCTCGCCGCCAAGTCCGTGGCACGGCAGGAGGGGCGCACGCTCGGACAGGTCGTCAGCGAACTCGCGCGCAGCGCGTTGCTCGCACGCGGCGCGAGCGCGGGCGACGCCGTGTCCGCGACCGCAGCGAGGCTGGCCAGCCTCGGCATCACGCCGCTGCCCCACCGTGGCGGCATCGTCACCGACGAGCTGGTTCGTCGGCTGCGCGACGAAGAAGGCGTCTGAGGAAGCTCGGGGCGACCCTGTGCGATGCGCGCGCTGCTCGACGTCAACGTCCTGATCGCGCTGCACGATCCGCAGCATGTTCACCACGCGCTCGCGGTCGACTGGCTGGAGGCGAACATTGCCGACGGCTGGGCGAGCTGCCCTCTGACGCAGAACGGCTGCCTGCGCGTGATGTGCCAGCCGTCCTATCCGAACCCCTGGGCCGTGCACGAGCTGGCCCCGCTGCTCGCGGCATCTTTCAGCGCCCCGACGCAATATTCTGGCCCGACGCGATCAGCCTGCTCGAACCCGGGCGGCTGCGGCTGGACCGCGCGATCGGTCCGCGCCAGCTGACCGACCTGTACCTGCTGGCGCTGGCGGCACACCAGGGCGGGCGCTTCGTGACCTTCGATGCCCGGGTGCCGGTGGCCGCAGTCGTCGGGGCCGGGCCGAGGAATCTGCACGCGCTGCGGGCTTGACCTGCGTCGAGCCAGCGTCGTCGACCGCGCCCCTTTTTTCGCCGCCGCCGTTTGCATGGGTCTCGCGCCGATGCTTATCGAAGAAGCGCCGCGCCGACCCTGGCTTTCTTGACCCCCTCGGGGGACGGGCCGGGCGCAGCCCGGCCCTGGGGGCGCCCAGAAGTCCCGATCGAGATCGGCGAGCAGCGCGAGCGCCCGGCCTGCATCTGCGCCAACCGGCGAACGATCGCGTCATGCCGGTCGGGGTGCAGCGCTGACCTTTGGTGCAGGCTGGCGGCCCGTCTTGCGACCAGCCGTTCAACGTGCTGCGGTGGGATCGTCAACGCGGCTTCGGTCGCGGCTTGCGCCATAGGGGTCATCCGCTGGCGCCGGCAAACGCAGACGCGGTGCAGACCAGCCCCGAAGTTTCGCCCCCACGCACATGCGGAACTGATCCGTCAATCCCCCCGCAGCCGCTCCCGCGCCTCGGCCGCGGTCTCGTACAGGTGCGGCGCGACCCCGCGCGCCGCGAGCGCGGAGCCGAGCTTGGCGCGCAGGAAGCCGCTCGTCGCGTAGCGCGTCACATTGAGATAGAAGCGGTCCTCGAGCTCGTGCACCATCTGCGCCCAGGCGTCGGCGATATCGGGGTCGAGCTGGAAATGCTCGTAGTTGACGACCGCATAGACCTTCTCGCCGACCGGCGCCAGCAGCCGCCGGACCTGCTCGCGCACCGCCTCGACATCGTCGGCGCTGCGGATCGCCAAACGCTCGAAGTCGATGAACAGCGTGCGCTGCGCGGCATCGAAGGCAAAGCGGTCCGCCAGCGGCAGCCGCGTCAGCCGCGCGCGCAGCCCCATCGCGGCGTCGGCGAAGACCGCCGGGTCCATCGTCGCCGGGTCGCGCTCGACCAGCGGCGCGAACCCCATCAGCGCCAGCACGTCGCGCGCCGGGTCCAGCCCGGGTGCGACCTCGACCAGCTCCAGCCCGCGCTCGTGCAGCCGGAACACCGCGCGCTCGGTGACGTACAGCACCGGCTGGCCGCGCCGCCAGGCCTCGCGGCCGGAGAAGGTGCGGTGCTCGACCTCGGGAACGAACTTCGGCTGGCCATTGGCCAGGAAGCTGCCGACGAAAACCAGGCGCTGCGCGTTCTGGCTGATATTGACGAAGCCGCCGGCACCGGCGAGCCGGCTGCCGAAGCGGCTGACGTTGACATTGCCCTCGGCATCCGCCTGCGCCAGCCCGAGGAAGGCGATGTCCAGCCCGCCGCCGTCGTAGAAGTCGAACTGGTAGGGCTGGTCGATGATCGCGTCGGTATTGACGGCGGCGCCGAAGTTGAGCCCGCCGGCCGGGATGCCGCCGATCACGCCGGGCTCGGCGGTCAGCGTGATGAGGTCGACGATGCGCTCCTCGGCCGCCACCGCCGCCACGCCCTCGGGCATGCCGATGCCGAGGTTGACGACCGCGTTGGCACGCAGCTCCAGCGCCGCGCGGCGGGCGATGATCTTGCGCTCGCCCATCGCCATCGGCGCGACCGCCGCCGCCGGCACGCGCAGCTCGCCGGCGAAGGCGGCGCTGTAGGGCTCGGCGAAGGTCTGCGGGTGGTATTCGGGCTTCTCGGCGACGACGACGCAGTCGACCAGCACCCCCGGCACCTTGACCTGGCGCGGGTTCAGCGAATGCCGCTCGGCCATGCGCTCGACCTGCGCGATGACGATGCCGCCGCTGTTGTGCGCCGCCATCGCGATCGCCAGCGACTCCAGCGTCAGCGCCTCGCGCTCCATCGTCAGGTTGCCGTCGGCGTCGGCGGTGGTGGCGCGGATCAGCGCGACGTCGATCGGGAAGGCCTTGTAGAAGAGCAGCTCCTCGCCGTCGATCTCGAATCGCCGCACCAGATCCTCGGTCGTGCGCGCATTGATGCGCCCGCCGCCGTGGCGCGGGTCGACGAAGGTGCCCAGGCCGACGCGCGACAGATGCCCCGGCTTGCCGGCGGCGATATCGCGAAACAGGTGGCTGATGACGCCCTGCGGCAGGTTCCAGGCCTCGATGCGGTTGTCGACCGCGAGCTTCTGCAGCGCCGGCACCAGCCCCCAGTGGCCGCCGATTACGCGCGCGACCAGCCCCTCGTGCGCGAGGTGGTTCAGCCCGCGCGTCTTGCCGTCGCCCTGGCCGGCGGCATAGACCAGCGTCAGCCCGCGCGGCCGGCCGCTATCCAGGAAGCGTTGCTCGAGCGCGACCGCGAGGTTCTCGGCGAACCCGATGCCGACGAACCCGCTCGTGGCGACGGTGTCGCCGTCGCGCACGAGCTGCAGCGCGTCGGCGGCCGGGACCTGCTTGCCGCGGCCGGCGGCGGCGAGGGCCCCCAGCGCGGCCAGCCGCTCGCCCCGCATCGTCTGGTTTCTCATGCCGCGATGGTGGCACGCGGCGCGCGGCGCGGCATCGGGGCCGGCCCGCGATCCTGGCGCCGCAGGGCGGGAGGCTTGCGGGCTCGGCGGTTGTCCGCTGCCCTCCTACAGCGCCTGCGCGTCGAAGGTGTTGCAGTCGTCGACGTTGCCGCTGCGCATCCCGCGCTGGAACCAGCGCATGCGCTGCTCGCTGCTGCCGTGGGTGAAGCTGTCGGGCACGGCGTAGCCCTGCGAACGGCGCTGCAGCGCATCGTCGCCGATGCGCGAGGCGGCGTTCATCGCCTCCTCGATGTCACCCTGCTCGAGCCACTGCTTGCCGCGCTGCGAGTGGTGCGTCCAGACCCCGGCGAAGCAGTCGGCCTGCAGCTCGACGCGGACCGACAGCGCATTCATCTCGCGCTCTGAGACACGGCCGCGCATCCGCTCGACCTGCTCGGTGACGCCGATCAGCCGCTGCACATGGTGGCCGACCTCGTGTGCGATCACATAGGCCTGCGCGAAGTCGCCCGGTGCACCGAGCTGCTGGCGCAAGGTGTCGAAGAAGTCGAGGTCGATATAGACCTTCATGTCGCCGGGGCAGTAGAACGGCCCCATCGCCGACTGCCCGGTGCCGCAGGCGGTGCCGACATAACCGCGGAACAGCACCAGCTTGGGCTCGCGGTAGGGCTGACCGCCGGCGCCGAATTGCGCGCGCCAGACATCCTCGATATCGGCCAGCACGGTCGAGACGAAGGCCGCCTCGCGGTCCTCGGCCGGCGGTGGCGCCGCCGGCCCCTGCGCCACCGGCGCGTCCGCACCACCGCCGAGCAGCCCCAGCACCGTCAGCGGGTTGATGCCGAACAGCCAGCCGGCGACGAGCGCGATCACGATCGTCCCCAGGCCGATGCCGCGCCCGCCGATGCGCGGCCCGGCCCCCCCGGCACCGCGCCGGTCCTCGACATTGCTGCTGCGGCGGTGGCCTTCCCACTTCATCGTGCGCTCCCTGGTCGTGTCGCGGTGGAAGTCGCCCGGCCCGCCACCGGGACCCGATCGTTCAGGTCTTGGGCAGCGTCACCCCGCGCTGCCCCTGGTACTTGCCGCCGCGGTCCTTGTAGCTGGTCTCGCAGACCTCGTCGCTCTCGAAGAAGATGACCTGTGCGCAGCCCTCGCCGGCGTAGATCTTGGCCGGCAGCGGTGTCGTATTGCTGAATTCCAGCGTGACGTAGCCCTCCCACTCGGGCTCGAACGGCGTCACGTTGACGATGATGCCGCAGCGCGCGTAAGTGCTCTTGCCCAGGCAGATCGTC
>JACPVA010000046.1 GCA_016191995.1 Burkholderiales bacterium
ACGAGCCGTCGGCGCCGAAGACCAGCCCCGCCGGGGCGGGCAGCGCCAGCGCGAACGCCAGCGCATCGCCGTCCACGTCGCTTGCGGAGACGTTGCCGGCAATGGCCGCCGAATCCTTGGTCACGGCCACGCTGGCCGCGGCGGCCAGCGGATCGTCGTTGGTGCCAGTGACGGTAATGACGAGCTCGGCGCTCGACGACGCACCATGCTCGTCGGTGACCACGTAGGGTACGGTGAGCACCTGGGTCTGGCCGACCGCCAGGCTCTGGTAGCTCGGATGCGCGGGATCGAAGGTGTAGGTGCCGTCGGTGTTGAAGACCAGCCCGTCCGGCGCAGGCCCTGCCAGCGCGAAGGTAAGCACCGCGCCGAGGTCGGCGTCGGTGGCGGTGACCTGACCGGACAGCGCGGGCGCATCCTCGGCCACCGCCACCGCGGCGGCACTGGCGACCGGACCATCGTTGGTGCCCGTGATCGTGACGACGAGGTCCGCGCTCGACGACGCACCATGCTCGTCGGTGACCACGTACGGCACGGTCAGCAGCTGCGTCTGGCCGACGGCCAGCGCCTGGTAGCTCGCGTGCGAGGGATCGAAGGTGTAGGTGCCGTCGCTGTTGAAGACCAGCCCGTCGGGAGCAGACCCCGCCAGCGCGAAAGTCAATACCGCCCCATCGTCGCCGTCGGTGGCCGTGACTTGGCCAGAAACTGCCGGTGCATCCTCGGCCACCGCCAGGACCGCGGCCTGCGCCTGCGGGGCGTTGTTTGCCGCGCTGACGTCGACCGTAACCACTGCCGTGGCGGTCTCGCCTGCGCTGTCGGTCACGATGACCTCGATTTGCCTCGTCGTGTCGCCGACGGCGTCGCCAGCATGGGCATACAGGACCGCCTGCAGCGCCATGGCGTAGGCACTCGCTGGCGCCTGGCCGATGAAGCGAATCGTGCCGTCGCCGACGATGGCCTCGATCCCCGGCGGCAGCTCGTCGAGGATGAGCCGGTCCGCCGGCGTCGGATCCTGGATCCGGACCGTGAGGCTTTCGATCGGCCTTCCGCTCGCGCTCGCGAGCACGAGGTCGGCGTCGACGATCGGCACCGCGGCATCTTGCTCGGCGACGCGCGCCGCGAATCCAGTGCCGTGCGCGCCCGACGAATCGTCAGCGTCCAGGTCCAGCATCGTCGTGCCGTCCGCGCCATCCGCCGCGGCCGCGGCCTCGGCCTCGCGCGCCGGTAGCGCGTCGACCGCGGCCGCCGCGCCAGCAAGCGAGGCCGATTGCGGCGTCACCGCTTCGGCGATGCGCTGCACGCGCAGCGCCGGCTGCACTTCGCCGTCGCGCGGCGTCGCGCCGGCGGCCGGCACGGCCTCGGCGTCGCCGCCCTCGATGCCGGCGATGACGCGGTCGATCTCCCCGGCAGCGGCGACGATCGGCGCCGGCGGCTCGGCTGACGGCGCCGTCGTCGCCTCGGCCGCAGGCTCGGCCTGCTGCGCCAGCTGCACCATGCCCGACTCGTCGGTCAGCAGCAGGTCGCCGCGCACGACCAGTGCGCCGACTTCGAGCGGCCGCAACCGGCCGTCGGCACCCCGGATGTGGGCGCGGCCCCAGATCTCGACGACGCGGGCGCTGGCGGTCTGGACGATGACGGGCATGGGGGATTCCTGACGGGGCGGTTCGGTAGCCGGGTGCGGCAGCGGGCTTCAGCGCTCGCGCAGCGCGCCGGCCTTGGCCTTCAGCACGGGTTTGAGCAGGTAGGACAGGACCGACTTCTTGCCGGTCAGCACGTCGACCTCGGCAGTCATGCCGGGGATGATCGGCAGCGACTCGCCCAGGCTCGGCGCGCGCGTCTGCACGCGCACCAGGTAATAGGCGTCGCCGCGCTCGTCGACGACGCTGTCCGGGCTGATGTTGATCACGCGCGCGTCCATCCCGCCGTAGATCGAGAAGTCGTAGGCGGTGAACTTGACGACGGCGCCCTGCTCGGGATGGATGAAGGCGATGTCGCGCGGGCTGACCTTGGCCTCCAGCACGAGCACGTCGTCCAGCGGCACGATCTCGACCAGGTCCTTGCCCGGCTGAACGACGCCACCGACGGTGTTGGCCAGCAGCCGCTGCACGCGGCCGCGCACCGGGCTGCGCAGCTGAGACTTGTCGACCTTGTCGTGCAGCGCGACCGCGCCTTCCTCCAGCGCGCTGAGCTTGCCCAGCGCCTCGGCGAGGTCGCGCCGCGCCTCGTTGCGGAACGCGAGCTCGGTCTCCTGCACCTTGCGCTGCGCCTCGACGATCGCGGCCTGCACGCGCTCGATCTGCGCGCCGGCCTGCTCGGACTCGCCGCGGCTGCGGCCGACGTCGCGCTCGAGCTTGATGATGTCGACCTCGGACACCGCGCCGCTAGCCAGCAGCGGCCGCGTGCGCGCCAGCTCCTGCCGCGCCAGCTCGTGCTCGCGCTCGGCCGACGCCTTGCGCGCACGCATCTCCTGCAACTCCTGCCGGCGCTGTGCGAGCTGCTGCTGGACGATCGCCACCGTGGCCGCCAGCTCGGCACGGCGCATCTCGAACAGCCGGCGCTCCTCCTCGGCGATGCCCTGCCGGCCGGCGTCGTCGCCGGCGGCCGGCAACCGGAACGCCGCGCCCTCGGCCAGTGCGCGCAGCCGCGCCACGCGCGCTTCGAGCGCGAAGCCCTGCGCCGCGTTCTCGCGCGCGCCCGAGGTGGCGCGCGTCTCGTCGATACGCAGCAGCAGCTGCCCCTGCTCGACGAGCTGCCCCTCGCGTACCAGGATCTCGGCCACCACGCCGCCGTCGAGCGACTGCACCGTCTGCAGCTGGCGCGAGGCGATCACGCGCGCCTGCCCACGCGTGACCTCGTCGACCTGCGCCAGCGCTGCCCAGACGAGCAGTGCCACCAGCACCAGCGCCGCCAGCCGCACGACCAGGCTGGCGCGGCGCGCGCCGCCGGCGGCCAGCAGCTCGCCGGCCGCGAGCTCGAGGCTGCGCACCGCGCGCGGGGCCGGCGCCGCGCCGGGCACGGTCAGTTCCGCCGGCGCGCTCAAGGGACGACCCTCCGCGCGGCGCGCTGCGGGATGAGCGCTTGGGAGCGGCCCGGCGCGGTCACTGGGCTACCTCCGGGCTGCGCCCTACGGGATTCGCCCTTGGGGCGGCCCGGCGCGCTCTGGACGAACCTCCGCGCTGCGCGCTGCGGGATGAGCGCCTGGGAGCGGCCCGGCGCGCTCATGCCGCCCTCGCGATGCGGCCGGCCGCCAGCGCGTCGAGGATGCGGTCGCGCGGGCCGTCGGCGACGATGCGGCCGGCGTCGAGCACGACCACGCGGTCGACGAGTTGCAGCATCGAGGTGCGGTGCGTGACCAGCACCACCGTCTTGTCGCGCGCGAAGCGCACCAGGTTGGCCGTGATGCGTGCCTCGGTCGAGTGGTCCATCGCGCTCGTCGGCTCGTCCAGCAGCAGGATCGGCGCGTTGTGCAGCGCCGCGCGCGCGATGCCGACGCACTGGCGCTGGCCGCCGGACAGCAACTCGCCGCGCTCGCCGACCTGCATCTCGAAGCCGGCCGGGTGGCGGTCGACGAAGTCGCCCAGGCATGCCAGCTCGGCCGCCGCCAGCACCGCGGCGTCGTCCGCATACGGCATCCCGAGCGCGATGTTGTCGCGCAGCGAGCCGTAGAGCAGGTTGACATCCTGCGCCACGCTGGCCTGGTTGCGGCGCAGGTCGGCCGGGTCGAGCTGGCGCAGGTCGATGCCGTCGAGCAGCACCGCGCCCTCGGTCGGCTGGTACAGCCCGGCGAGCAGGCGCAGGATGGTCGACTTGCCCGATCCGACGCGGCCGATGAAGGCGACCTTCTGGCCGGCGCCGATGCGCAGGCCCAGGCCGTCGAGCACGCGGTCGCTGCGCCCCGGGTAGGCGAAGCCGACGCCGCGCAGCTCGATGTCGCCGCGCAGTTGCGGGCGCTGGATGAAGTGCGTGCCCGCCGGGCGCTCCTGGGGCTGCGCCATCAGCCGGTCCAGCCCCTCGAGCGCGGTGCGCGCCGACTGGTACTGCATCAGCAGCGCGACGACCTGGCCGGCCGGTGCGAGCGCGCGCGACGCCAGCATCGAGCACGCGATCAGCGCCCCCATGCTCAACGCCCGCTCGGCGATCAGGTGCACGCCGAGCACGACGACCGCGACCGTCACGCCCTGCGCCAGCGCCTGCGTGCCGTAGGTCGCGCGCGCGCTGAGCATGCGCATGCGCACCTGCGCCGCGCCGAGGAAGGCATTCGTGCGCTCCCAGCGCGCCTGCACCACCGACTCGGCGCCCTGGCTCTTGAGGGTCTCCAGCGCGGCGATGCTCTCGACCAGCGTCGCATTGCGCAGCGCGCCGGCCTGGTAGGTCGTCTGCGCCAGCGTGTGCAGCCGGCGCTGCAGCACCCAGCCGAGCGCGACGATCGCCGCGCCGACGCCGAGCACCGGCAGCGCCAGCCAGGGCGAGATCCAGGCGATGACGCCGACGAACAGCAGCGCGAACGGCACGTCGATCAGCGTCGTCACGCTGCTGGCCGCGATGAAGTCGCGCACCTGCTCGAAGCCGCGCAGGTTGGCCGCCAGCGAGCCGACCGACGCCGGGCGCTGCTCGAGCCGCATCCCGAGCACGCGCTCGAGCAGCACCGCCGAGAGCTGCACGTCGATGCGCGCGCTCGCCTCGTCGACGAATCGGCTGCGCAGCAGCCGCATCGCGAGGTCGGCGAGCAGCACCAGGCCGACCCCCAGCGCCAGCGTCCACAGCGTCTCGAGCGCGTGGTTCGGGACCACGCGGTCGTAGACATTCATCGTGAACATCGGCACCGCGAGCGCGAACAGGTTGACCAGCAGCGCGGCCAGCAGCACGTCGCGCAGCACCGCGCGCTGCGCCAGCACGGCGCTCCAGAACCAGTGGCCGGGCTCGCCGGCGGCGCCCGCTGCACCCGCACCGGCCGCCGGCGCGGTGACGCGCGCGTCCAGCCGCAGCCGCGGACGCAGGAACAGCGCGATGCCGGCGTAGCGCGCCTCCAGCGTCGCGGCGGGCATCGGCACCGGCGTGCCGCCGGTCTCGGGCAGCAGCAGCTGCGGCACGCCGGCATGGTCGTGCCCGGCGAGCACGCAGCTGCGGTCGTCGCGCAAGATCAGCAGCGCGGGCAGCGTGGCCGGGTCGATGCGCGCCAGCGCCACCCGCTGCAGTCGTGCCGACATGCCGGCGCGTGCGGCGGCGCGCTCGAGCAGCTCCACCGTCAGCCGCCCGTCCTCCAGCGGCAGCCCGGCGGTCAGCGACGCGCGCGTGGCCGCGACACCGTGCAGCCGGCAGGCCTCGACCAGGCTGTCGAGCAGCGGGTCCGGGTGGACCAGGTCCTGGCGCAGCCGCAACGCGGGGGGCGCGCTGGATGCCTCGGCAGTCAGCTCGGTCACGGGACGAACCTCCACGCTGCGCGCTGCGGGATGGGCGCCCGGGGGCGGCCGGTCGCGCTCATGATTTCGGCCTCCGGGTGTGGCGCGGGCGGCCGCAGGCGCGGTGGCGCCCGCGCGGCGCGGCCGGCGTGTGATCGGGGCGGTCGTCTTCTGGTCGCATTCGGCGTGTATCGGCAGGTAACCGACGCCCTTGAGCGCGGCGCCTGCCGCCCGGTGGCGCTCGGGCCGGCCGCGCCGTGACGGGCTTCACGGCCGCGAGGCGGCGGGCGGGATCCGGCGCCGGTCCGGCCGGGCCACGCAACGCCGTGGCCGTGGCGGCCGCGGGTCAGCCGGTCGCGGTCGATGCCGGGCAGCCGGGGAAGGGGTCGGCGTCGCCGCCCGGCAGCGCCTCTGCCGCGGCCGGCTCGGGCGCCGGGGTGGCGACGCCGAGCTGGCTCAGCAGCTGGCCCAGCCCGGTCTGCAGCCGCAGGTAGGCGATCGCACGGTCGGTCTCGGCGTCGAGCAGCGCACGGCGCGCGGTATAGGCCTCGTCCTCGGCGTTGAGCAGGTCCAGCAGGCTGCGCTGGCCGATCTCGAACTGTTGCCGGTAGGCGTCGCGCGCGCGCTCGATCGCCGCCGCGTTGCGCTGCAGCAGCTCGCGCTGCTCGGCCAGGCGCACGGTGTCGTTGTAGGCGATGGCCAGGGTCTGTGCGAGGTCGCGGCAGGCCTGCAGACCTTGCTGCACGGCCTGCCCGGTCTCGGCGGCGCGCTGGCGCTCGCGCGCGCGGGCGGCACCGCCGTCGTACAGGTTCCAGTTCAGGACGATCTCGGCCGCGGTATCGCTGTCGCGCTGCTCGGCGCCGCCGACGTTGCGCCCATGGTCGCTGCGCACTCGCAGCTCGACGCGCGGCTGCAGCGCGCCGGCGCGCACGCGCTGCGCGGCCTGTGCCGCGCGCGCCGCGGCGGCGT
>JACPVA010000052.1 GCA_016191995.1 Burkholderiales bacterium
CATCGCGCACGAGTCCTTGCTGCGCGCCCTGGCGACGAGCTACCCGGTGCCGCCCGAGGCAAGGCTGGAGTCGATGGCCGGCGGCGGCGGCTGGCGCGTCGTCTGGTGGCCGCTGCCGCAGCGCGAACGCGCGGAGGAAATGCTGCTGCTGGCCCGCGCGCGCGGCCTGCGCGTCGAGCTGGTCGAGTTCTGATCGCGCGCGGCCGCGGCCCGGCGCCGGCGGCGTTATGCTGGGCGCCCACGCCCTGCCGCGTCCCAGCACGCCATGCCCGTCGACGTCACCCTCGCGACCGCCTTCGTCGTCGGCCTGCTCGGCTCGTCGCACTGCCTGGGCATGTGCGGCGGCATCGCCGGCACGCTGGCGCTGGGGGTGCCGCGCCGCGGTGCGGCGCTGCTGCCCTACCTGCTCGCGTTCAACACCGGGCGCATCGCGAGCTATGCCGCCGCCGGCGCGCTCGCCGGGCTGGCCGGCGCCGGATTCTTCGGCACGCTGCCGGCACCCGGCGCGCGCATCGCCGCGCAGGCGATCAGCGGCGGCTTCATGGTCGCGCTCGGGCTGTACCTGGGCGGCTGGCGCGGCCCGCTGGGCGCAGTCGAGCGCGCCGGCGCGCGCCTGTGGCGGCGCATCGAGCCGCTCGGCCGCCGCCTGCTGCCGCTGCGGCATCCGGGGCAGGCGCTGCTGCTCGGGCTGCTGTGGGGCTGGCTGCCGTGCGGCATGGTCTACGCCGCGCTGGCCTGGGCGCTGGCGGCCGGCGGCGCCGGCGCCGGGGCGGCGCTGATGGCGTCCTTCGGCGCCGGCACGCTGCCGATGATGCTCGCCACCGGCGGCGCGGCGCAGGCGCTGGGGCGCGGCGTGCGCTCGCCCTGGCTGCGCCGTGGCGCCGGCACGCTGGTGCTGGCGCTCGGCGCGGTCTCGCTCGCGCTGGCAGCGGCCGCGCTCGCCGGTCACGGCGCGGCGCACGAGGGCGCGCACGTGCATGCCGCCTCCGGCGTCGACCCGGTGGCACCGCGGCCGTGAGCACGCGAGTCGGCCGGCGCGCGATCGTCCCGCCGCGTGCCGCGCGGAGGCCCGGGCGGTGAGCCCCGACGCGCTGTGGCTGCTCGCGGTCGCCGGCGGCGGCGCGCTGGCCGCGCTCGTGATGGTGCTCGTCGTCGCGCTCGTGCGGCTGCACGAGGCCGAGCAGCGCGTGCGCGACAAGGACGCGGCGCACGAGGCGATGCTGGAGAGGCTGCGCGTCGGCGAGGTCAGGCTGCGCGCGATCTTCGAGTCGGTTCCCGAGTGCGTCAAGCTGCAGGCCGCCGACGGCACGGTGCTCGACATCAACCCGGCCGGGCTGCGGCTGGTCGGCGCGACGCGACCGGGCGACATCGTCGGCCGGCGCATCGACACCATCGTCGCCCCCGAGCACCAGGCGCTGTACCGCGAGCAGATGCGCCGCGTCTTCGACGGCGAATCGGTGGCCTACGAATACCGCTCGCTGACGCTGGACGGGCGCAGCCGCTGGCTGCACACGCACGCGGTGCCGCTGCGCGACGCGCACGGCGGCGTGCACGCGCTGCTGGGCATCACGCGCGACATCACCGAGGACCGCCAGGCCGAGGAGCAGGCGCGGCGCCACCAGACCGAGCTCGCGCGCGTGGCCCGGCTGTCGACGATGGGCGAGATGGCCACCGGCATCGCGCACGAGCTGAACCAGCCGCTGGCGGCGATCGCCAACTTCGCGCGCGGCAGCCTGCGCCGCGTGCGCAGCGGCGACGCCGTCGGGGCGCTCGACCTGGTCGCGCCGCTGGAGGAGATCTGCCAGCAGGCCGATCGCGCCGGCGAGGTGATCCGCCATGTGCGCGACTTCGTGCGCAAGCGCGAGCCGGTCCTGGTGGCGGCCGACCTCGGCCCGATCGTGCGCAGCGTCGCGCGCTTCGCCGAGCTGGAGGCGCGCCAGCAGGGGGTCGCGCTGCAGCTCGACATCGCGCCGGCGCTGCCGCGCGTGCAGGCCGACCCGATCATGATCGAGCAGGTCGTCGGCAACCTCGTGCGCAACGCGATCGAGGCGATGGCCGAGGCGCAGTCCTCGCCGCGCGAGGTCCGCGTTCGCGCGCGCACGCTCGACGGCGGCGCTGACGGCGCGGTCGAGGTCGAGGTCGCCGACACCGGTCCCGGCATCGACGCGACACGCCGCGAGCAGGTCTTCGACCCCTTCTACAGCACCAAGCCCGAGGGTGTCGGCATGGGGCTGTCGATCAGCCGCTCGATCGTCGAGGCGCTCGGCGGCAGCATCCGCGCCGGCGCGCGCGACGGCGGCGGCGCGGTCTTCGTCTTCACGCTGCCGGCGGCCGCGGCGCGGGAGCGCGTGGCATGACCGCGCTTCATCCCGAAGCCCGCACGAGCGAGGCAACCGTCTTCGTCGTCGACGACGACCCCGCGTTCGCGCGCAGCCTGTGCTGGCTGATCGAGAGCGTGCGCCTGCGCGTCGAGCTGCACCCGTCGGCGCAGGCCTTCCTCGACGCCTTCGACCCGGCGCGGCCGGGCTGCCTGCTGCTGGACGTTCGCATGCCGGGCATCAGCGGGATCGAGCTGCAGCAGCGCCTGGCCGCGCGCGGCGGCTACCACCTGCCGATCGTCTTCGTCACCGGCCATGGCGACGTGCAGATGGCGGTGCGCGCGGTGCAGGCCGGCGCCTTCGACTTCGTCGAGAAGCCGTTCAACGACCAGGACCTGCTCGACCGCGTGCAGCGCGCGATCGCGCACGATGCCGTGCAGCGCGAGCGCGCGCGCCAGCGCGACGCGCTGCGCGCGCGCTTCGACGCGCTGACGCCGCGCGAGCGCGAGGTGCTCGACCTCGTCGTGCAGGGGCAGTCGAACAAGACGATCGCGAATGCGCTCGGGTTGAGCGCCAAGACGGTCGAGTTCCACCGCGCGCGGCTGATGGACAAGCTGCACGCGCGGTCGGTGACCGACCTCGTCAAGCTCGCGGTGCGGCATCGCGACGAGGCCTGACCCACCGCCGCGACTGCGGCGAATCCCGAGGACTGCTAGGAAGCACCCTAGTTGCCCCTTGTTACGAAGGGGACTATGGTCGCACCGTGATGCCGGGGCGGCGCTGCCGGCGCGTGCCCGGCGGCCTGGGTTCGACGACGAAGGAGGCGAGATGCTCGACTTTCTCTTCAGCGGTTGGGGCGCGTTCGCGATGACGCTGTTCATGCTGCTGCCGTTCGCGGCCGTCTTCACCTACGTGGTGCACCGCAAGAGCGTGGTCGACCGCGGCCCGGCGACGACGGCGCCGAAGAAGATCTCGAACGTCGAGACGGCATGGCTGACGGCGGTCTTCGTGATCTTCGTCGGCGTCAACCTCGCGAGCATGAAGTACATGCCGACGATCGCCAGCGCGCACGCGGCGACGACGCGCACCGACATCCAGGATGTCGACCTGACCGCGACCTCCTGGCAGTACGAGCTGTCGACGCGCGAGGTCGAGGCCGGCCGCCCGGTGCGCTTCTCCGGCCGCAGCAGCGACACCATGCACGGCTTCGCCGTCTACCACCCGAACGGCCGGATGCTGTTCACGATGATGCTGATGCCCGGTCTGAGCAAGCCGACCTCGCTGATCCACACCTTCGAGGATCCGGGGACCTACAAGGTGCGCTGCCTCGAATACTGCGGCATCGCCCACCACGGCATGCGCGACGAGATCACCGTCGTCGCCGCGCGCTGACCACCAGAACCGACGAGCGAGGAGACAAGCCATGGCCATCGCCGCTACGCTGATCGAACGCACCCCGCTGTTCGGGCGCATGTTCACCGTCGACAAGTCCACCGGGCTGGAGGAGATCAACGCCTGGCCGGCGCTGATGATCATGGCCTCGTTCGTCTGGCTCGCGGTCGCCGGGCTGCTCGGGCTGGTGATGCCGGCCACGCAGCTGTTCGACCTCGACAGCGGGCTGTTCTACACGACGCTGACGCTGCACGGCGCGGCGCTCGCGTTCCCGTTCACCTTCCAGCTGATGATCGGCGTCGGGCTGCACCGCGCCGGCGGCTGCGTCGGCAAGCCGATCACCGGCTGGCTGCCGGCGCTGACCTTCATCGCGCTGAACCTCGGCGCGGCGCTGCTGACGGTGGCCGTGCTGCTGGGCTTCAAGATCAGCCTGGTCGCGATGTTCCCGCTGCCGCTCGTGGGCGTGAAGATGGGGATCTGGAGCATGGGCACGCTGATCCTCGGCTTCACCGGGATCTACTTCGTGCTGGCGTCGATGATCCTGCTGTACCCGATCATGATCCTGCGCATGCTGTTCTTCGGCGACAAGCGGCCCGAGCTCGTGCTGTCGGCGCGCTCGCTGAACGACCCCGGCATGCTCGGCATGACGCTGTCGGCGCTGACGCTGCTGATCGCCGGGATGCCGCTGGTCGCGGTCGGCACGACGCTGCTGGCGGCGCTGTACGGCGTGATCCCGATGTCGCTGGCGGCCTGGGCCGCCGAGCCGGTGGTCTTCCAGTATGCGTTCTTCATCTTCGCGCACAACCTGATGGAGGCGATGGCGCTGATGGTGATGAGCGCGATGTACGCGACGCTGCCGCTGTACCTGGCCGACGGCACGCGCAAGCTGTTCAGCAACAAGATCGCCAACGCGGCGCTGTGGATCCTGCTGCTGACCTCGATCACCTCCTTCCTGCACCACTTCATCACGCTGTACCCGAACCAGCCGGCGACACTCTCCTACTGGGGCAACATCATGAGCTGGGGCACCGGCATCGGTGCCGCGCTGTCGATCTTCACCGTGCTGGCGACGATCTGGCAGCACGGGCTGATCGCGTCGCCGGGGATCGTCGCCGTGCTCGCCGGCTTCGTGCTGTACATCCTCGACGGCGCGAGCGCGGTCGTGACCTCCAACATCGCCTGGGCGTACCAGCTGCACGGCACGATGTGGCAGAGCGGGCACACGATGACGGTGCTGGTCGCGATGTCGATGATGTGGCTGGGCGTGCTGTACCACCACTACCCGGTGATCACCGGCCGGCGGCTCGACGACCGGCTCGGCGCCTGGTCGGTGCGGCTGTTCGTGATCGGCGCGATCGGCGCCGCGCTGTCGATGCTGGCCGGCGGGGCCGACGGCATGCCGCGGCGATTCGCCGACTGGAACCAGGAGGGCTGGATGCTGTGGGGCAACCTGATCCTCTTCTTCGGCCTGATCCTGGGCGCCTCGCTCGTCGTCTATGCGGTCAACCTGCTGAAGTCGCGCGAGATCGGCGAGGCCACCGGCGCGCGCGTCGCGCCGGCCTGAACGCCGCCGACGCGGCGAGCCGAGCACGGAGCGGCCGGCGTGGCAGGCGCGGACGGTCGCGCCGCCGACGCCGGCGGCAACGCCGGACCGGCTCCTGGATCGGCTGCGCCCGTAAGCGGCGATGCCGGTGGCTGCGCGCTGTGCGGGCTGCCGCTGCCACCCGACGCGCCGAGCGACGGCGCGCGCCGCTATTGCTGCAGCGGCTGCCTGGCGGTCTCCAGGCTGCTCGATGGCGCCGCGACGGCGCAGGCCGCCACGACGGCGCAGGCCCCGCCCGGCGCGCGCGAGGCCTTCCTGTGGGTCGACGGCATGCACTGCGCCTCCTGCGCGCGGCTGCTCGAGCTGAGCGCGCTGCGCATCAGCGGTGTGCACGCCGCACAGGTCAGCTACGCGACCTCGACCGCGCGCATCGTCCACGACCCGGGCGTGATCGCCGAGGAGGCGCTGCCGGCGGCGCTGTCGCTGCACGGCTACCACTGGCGCGCCCGCGGCCGGCGCGCGGCCGAGGACGACGAGCGGCCGCGCCTGCTGCGCATGCTGACCGGTGGCGTGCTCGCATCGGCGGTGATGATGCTGTCGCTGCTGTTCCTGTACCCGATCCACGCCGGGCTCGTCCAGCCGCAGGACTACGACGCGATCCGCTGGCTCGCCTTCGGCGTCACGCCGCTGGCGCTGTTCGTGCTGACGACGGTGCTCGTCTTCTACGTCGGCTGGCCGATCCTGCGCGGCGCGGCGACCGGGCTGCGCGTCGGCGCGCTGAACATGGACAGCCTGCTCGCGCTGGCGATCCTCGCAGCCTACGCCTACAGCGTCGCCGCGCTGGCATTCGACCCGATCGACCTGTACTTCGACGTCGCCGGCTCGCTGGTGGCGGTGATCACGATCGGCCGCTTCGTCGAGCAGGGTGCGCGCGAGCGCGCCACCCAGGCGCTGGCGCGCATCATGGATGCGCCGCCGGCGCGCGCGCGCGTCGTGCGCGGCGGCCAGGGCCTGAGCTGCGCGGTCGGCGAGCTGCGCCCCGGCGACCGCGTCTTCGTGCGCGACGGCGAGACGGTGCCGGCCGACGGCATCGTCGTCGACGGCGAGGCCGCGGTCGACGAGTCGCTGCTGACCGGCGAGCCCTTCCCGGCCGCGCGCGCGCGCGGCGACCGCGTGCTCGGCGGCGCGGTGCTGCGCGAGGGCCGGCTCGAGATCGAACTCGGCGCGACGGTCGAGAGCCGGATCGCCAGCCTGGCGCGCATGCTGTGGCTGGCGCAGAGCGCGGCCGGCGGCGTGCCGGGGCGCATCGACCGCCTCGCGCGCGTCTTCGTCCCCGCGGTGCTGGTGCTGGCGCTCGTCGTCGGCGCCGGCATGCTGCTGGCCGGTGCCGGCGCGCAGCAGGCGCTGCTGGCGGCGCTGGCCACGCTGATCGTCTCCTGCCCCTGCACCTTCGGCCTGGCGGTGCCGCTGACGACCGCCAGCGCGGTCGCCGCGGCGCTCGAGCGCGGCATGCTCGTCACGCGCGCCGACCTGTTCGAGCGCGCGCCGCAGGTCGACCTGATCGCGCTCGACAAGACCGGCACGCTGTCCAGCGGCGAGATGGTCGTCGCCGAGGTCGTCGGCCCGCCCGAGACGGCGGCGCTGGCGGCTGCGGTCGAGCGCGACTCGCCGCACCCGGTGGCGCGCGCGATCGCGCGCCTGGACGCGAGCCGCCGGGCGCGCGAACCGCGCTGGCACCCGGGGCGCGGCGCCAGCGCCTGGGTCGGCCAGCGCCGGGTCGCGGTCGGCAGCGCGGCGCTGTTCGAGGCCCTGGGCTGGACGGTGCCGGCCGATCTGGCCGCGCGCATGGCCGCGCACGACGACGGCGACAGCGTCGTCTCCTGGGTCGGCTGGGACGGTGCTGCGCACGGCGCGATCGTGACCCGCGACCGTCCCCGCCCGGGCTGGGAGGCGGTCGTCGCGCGGCTGCGCGCGCAGGCGCCGGTCGTGCTGCTGACCGGCGCGCAGCGCGCCGACGCCTACGCGGGCCAGGTCGACGAGGTCTTCGCCAGCGTGCCGCCCGAGGCCAAGGCCGAGGTCGTGCGCCGCATGCAGTCGCGCGGCCGCATCGCGATGATCGGTGACGGCAGCAACGATGCGCCGGCGCTGGCGCAGGCCGACCTCGGCATCGCCTTCGGCGCGCCGACCGCGCTGGCGGCGCAGGCGGCCGACCTCGTCATCACCAGCGACCGGCTGGAGCGCGTGCTCGATGCCTTCGCGCTGCTGGCGACGACGCAGCGGCGCATCCGGCAGAACCTCGGCTGGGCGCTGACGTACAACGCGATCGCGATCCCGCTGGCGATGGCCGGCACGATCACGCCGCTGGCCGCCGCGCTGGCGATGGTCGCCAGCAGCGCATTGGTCGTCGCCAATGCGACGCGGCCGCTGCTGCCGCCGCAGGCGGACGACGACCGTCTCCCGGCCGCGGCGCCGCGCACGACGGCCGCTTGAAGCGCCGCCGAAGGCGACGACGCGCTCGGCCGCGCGGGCGCTTGCCCGGCGGCAATCGAGGCCCCGGGGCCAGCTCGACGCGCCGCCCGAGGCGCGGCCCGTCCGCGGCGCCGGGCAGGCCGGGCGACGGCCGGTCAGACCGTCGGACGCTGCTCGAAGCCGACGAACTCGCCCGTGGCGGGCGTGGCCAGCACCTCGCTCACGCGCGCCGCCGGCGGGCCGCGCCGCGCCCACCGCAGCAGATGCATCAGCGCATCGGGCGGCCCGGCTGCGACCGCCTCGACCGTGCCGTCGCGGCGGTTGCGAACCCAGCCGCTCAGGCCGAGCTGCTGCGCCTGCTCGGCCATCGCCCAGCGATAGCCCACGCCCTGCACGCGGCCGCGGATCAGCAGGTGCTGCACCGCATGCGGTCGATCGTCGCGGACGGGGGCCATGGCCATCGAGCGTAGCGCAGCCGGTGTCGGCGTGCATGGCGCGCTCGCCCGCGCAGCGTGCGGCGTGCCCCTGCACGGCCCCGCCGCCGCTGGCGCGTGGCGGCGCGCGCGAACTCGACGCCCCGGCGCCATCGTGCCAGGCCGCGAGGGTGGCCGCCGATCGGAGGCGCCGCGGCCACGCCGGCGACGGCCCTACACTCGCGGCGCCATGCCCGCCCCGCCGCACCCGGCCGCACCCGAGCTTGCGCGATGAAGGCGCGCGGCGTCCACCTCGAGTACCGCTTCGCCGCCGACGGCCAGCGCGGCGCCGAGCTCGCGCACCCGCTGTTCGATCTGCTCGCCGCGGTGCACGCGCATGGCTCGATCCAGCATGCCGCGCGCGCGCTCGGCGCGTCCTACCGGCATGTCTGGGGCGCGCTGCGGCGCTGGGAGGACGATCTCGGCGAGCCGCTCGTGGTCTGGGCGCAGGGGCAGCCGGCGCGGCTGACGCCGTTCGCCGACCGGCTGCTGTGGGCCGAGCGCCGCGCGCGCGTTCGCATGGCGCCGCACATCGAGGCGCTGCGTGCCGAGCTGCAGCGCGTGCTCGCGGAGTCGCTGGACGGCACGCAGCAGGTCGCCACCATCCACGCCAGCCACGACCTGGCGCTGCCGCTGCTGCGCGAGCATGCCGCGCCGCTCGGGCTGCACCTCGAGCTGCGCTTCGCCGGCAGCATGGACGCGCTGCGCGCGCTCGCCGAGGGGCGCTGCACGGTGGCGGGTTTTCACGTCCCGCCGCTGGCCGACGCGCGCAACGTCTTCGCGCGCGCGCTCAAGCCGCTGCTGGTGCCCGGGCGCCACAAGCTGATCGGCTTCGCCACGCGCAGCCACGGGCTGATGCTCTCGCCGGGGCTAGAGCCGCCGCCGGCGTCGCTGGCCGACCTGCGCGGCCGGCCCGGGCTGCGCTTCGTCCCGCGCCAGCCGGGGTCGGGAACAAGGCTGCTGACCGAGCACCTGATGGCCGTCGCGCAACTCGGCCCGGCCGACCTGCCCGGATTCGACGCCCCGCCCGAGGACAGCCACCTCGCGGTCGCGGCGGCGGTGGCCGACGCCGCGGCCTGCGGCCATCCGGCCGCCGGGCTCGGCGTGCGCGCCGCGGCCGAGCGCTTCGAACTGCCCTTCGTGCCGCTGGTCGACGAGCACTACTTCCTGGTCTGCCTGGCCGACGTGCTGGATCACCCTGCGGTGCGGCGGCTGCGCGAGCTGCTCGCCGCGCCCGCATGGGCGGCGCGGCTCGCGACGCTGAGCGGCTACCAGGCCGACCGCGCCGGGCAGGTGCTGTCGCTGACGCAGGCGCTGCCATGGTGGCATTTCCGGCAGGCGCGCGCGGCGGGCCGAGGCGCACCGCGCTGACCCCCAAATCCCGGGGCACCGCCCCGGATCGTGCGGACTCCGACCCTGGCCGTCCGGCGCAGCCCCGGCGGGCGTGATCCAGCGCACGCGCGACGAGGCTGGCCCGGGCGCCGGCTCGACACCGCCGTCGCCGGGGGTCAAGTCCGCGCCGCGGCAGCCGAGAACGAGTCCGGGACCGGTGCGCCTGGGCGTACCGGCGCTCCCGCGAACGACGCCGCCATGCCCTGCACCACCCCACCCCCGGCAGCCCCGAGCCGCTGCGCCGCGTGCCCGAAGGTGGCCGAGTGATCGCGCCGGGCCGCCCCCATGCGCTCGTCCCGCGGCGCACCGCGCGGAGGGCAGGCCGGTGAGCGCGACGTCTGCCAGGTCGCGGCCCGCGAGCGCGCGCGGTGCCTGGTCGGGCCACGCCAGCTCGACGCCGGCGGCGCTGGATTCGATGCTGGCGCCGGGCGACGCCACCCCGGCGCCGGGGTCGGCGCCCGGGAGTGGACTCGGGCGCAGCGTCGAACTGCTAGGGCTTGCGCTGTGGCTGGTCGGCGTGCCCGCGACCGTCGCCGCCATCGCCGCCTTGGGTCCGCTCGGCGAGCAGGCCTCGTACCACGCGGACGCGGGCACCTGGTGGCACCCGGGAAGCCTGGTGCTGGCCGCGCTGGCGCTGGCCGGTGCCGGGGTGGCGCTGCGGCTGCGGCGCCGGCTCGACGCCGGCGAGGACGGCCGCGCGCTGGCGCAGGCGCTGTTCGAGCGCGCCGGCGACGCCATCGTCGTGCTCGACCCGGCGGGGGCGATCGTGAGCGCCAACCCGGCTGCGACGCGGCTGCTCGGGCGGCCCGTCGAACGCCTGGCGGGGCGTGCGCTGGCACGCTGGATCGACGGCCAGCCGACGGCGCTGCCGGTCGACGGCGAGTTCAGGCTGCGCCGTCCGGACGGCGGCGCGACGCCGTTTCGCCTGACCTTGTGCACGCTGCCGGCGCCGGCCGGCGGCGGCCAGGCGCGCACGGTCGTCACCTTGCACGACCTGGGCGAGCGGCGCGCGGCCGAGCAGCGCATCCGCCGCATGGCGGCCTACGACAGCCTGACCGGGCTGCCCAACCGCAGCCTGTTCCGCGACCGACTCGGCCGCGCGCTGCACCGCGCGGCGCGCAGCGGCCGCCACGTCGCGCTGATGTTCCTCGACCTGGACCGCTTCAAGCACATCAACGACAGCCTCGGGCACAGCGCCGGCGACCAGCTGCTGCAGCATGTCGCCGCGACGCTGACGGCGGCGTTGCGCGGCAGCGACTCGGTCGCCCGCGTGGGGCAGGCCGGCCGGCCCGAGCCCGGTGCACCGCGCGACGAGCCGTTCACGGTCGCCCGTCTCGGCGGCGACGAGTTCACCGTCATCGTCGAGGACCTGAACCACCCCGAGGAGGCGCGCGCGATCGCCGAGCGCCTGCGCGACCTGCTCGCGCTGCCGTTCACGATCGGCTCGCACGAGCTGGTCGTCACGACCAGCATCGGCATTACCGTCTACCCCGACGACCCGAGCCCGCCGGAGGACCTGCTCAAGCACGCCGACATGGCGATGTACCGCGCCAAGGAAGCCGGCCGCAACGCGGTGCGCTTCTACAGCGCCGAGATGAACGAGCATGCGCAGCGCCGGCTGCAGCTCGAGGCCGAGCTGCGCCGGGCGCTGGAGCGCGGCGAGTTCGCGCTCGAATACCAGCCGAAGGCCGATATCGCGACGCTGCGCATCACCGGCGTCGAGGCGTTGCTGCGCTGGAGGCGCGACGGGCGCAGCGTCGCCTCGCCGGAGGAATTCGTCCCCGTGCTGGAGGAGACCGGGCTGATCCTGCAGGTCGGGCGCTGGGTGCTCGAGCAGGCGGCGCGCCAGGTCGTCGCCTGGCGCCGGTCCGGGCTGCCGTGGATGCGGGTGGCGATCAACCTGTCGGCGCGCCAGCTGCGACAGGAGGGCCTGGTCGCCAGCGTCGCCGAGGTGCTCGCCAGCACCGGGCTGCCGTCGGCGCAGCTCGAGCTCGAGCTGACCGAGACCATGCTGATGGACGGCCGCGCCGTCACCGAGACGCTGCGCGAGCTGTCGGCGCTCGGGCTGCAGCTCTCGGTCGACGACTTCGGCACCGGCTACTCGTCGCTGAGCTACCTCAAGCGCTTCAACCTCGACGCGCTGAAGATCGACCGCCGCTTCGTGCACGAGATGCCGAGCGACCCGGAGGACAACGCGATCGCCGCCGCCGTCATCGCGCTCGGCCGCAGTCTGAAGCTGCGCGTCGTCGCCGAGGGCGTGGAGACCGCCGCGCAGCGCGAGTTCCTGGCCCGCCACGGCTGCGACGAGATGCAGGGCTGGCTGGTCAGCCCGCCGCTGGCCGCCGCCGCCTTCGAGCGCTGGTGGCGCGCGCGGCTGGCGGCCGTGCAGCCGGCGGCGGCCGACGCCGGCTGAGGCCCGAGGCCCACCAGCGCGCGGCCTACGCCGCGCAGCTGCGGAAGCCGCAGGGCCACAGGTCGTCGGTATCGGCGACGAAGCGACGCGCGCGCGGGTGCGCGCTGCGGCGTGGCGTCGCGCTGCTGGCGCCGCGCAGCACCGCGGCGCCGGGCACGAGCGGGTCCGGGTCGCCGGCCACCGGCGCATGCCCGGGCCACGGACGAGCGCGCCCGGCGACCCACTCCAGCACGTCGCCCCAGACGAATCCGCGCGACGCCGCACGGCAGGCGGCGAGCTCCCACTCGGGCTCGGTCGGCAGGCGGCGCCCGGCCCAGCGGCACCACGCCTCGGCCTCGTGGCGCGTCACATTCGCCACCGCTTGCGCCGCGGCGGCGCGCTGCAGCCGCCCGCGCGCCAGCCGCACGACGCCATGGCGCAGCTGCTCGACATCGCGCGGCGCGCGCCGCTCGACGGTCTGCGCCCAGGCCCAGCCGGCCGGGGTCCACCAGCGCGGCTCGTCGTAGGCGCCGTCCTCGGCGAACTCGGCCAGCCGCGCCCAGTTCACCGGCTGGGCGTCGATCTCGAACTCGGGGATCGCAACCTCGTGCGCCCAGCGCTCGGCGCCGGGCACGACGCCGCCAGGCTCGGCGCCGAGCATGAAGCGCTGCGCCGGCAGCCACAGCGGCGCCCGCTGCGCGCGCGCCGGCGCGGCCGGCGGCCAGGGGCCCTCCTCCAGCCCGGCGGACTGCGCCAGCGCCGCCAGGGTCTCGCCCAGCCGGTCCTCGTGCAGCAGCGCGAGGCGGTGGAAATGCAGCGCATCGTCGTCGGCCGCGGCACGCGCGAGCAGCTCCAGCGCCGCCTCGAGCGTGTCGGCGAGGTAGGCGCGCAAGGCGGCCGGCGGTGGCAGCTCCAGCGCGCCGGCGGCCGCGTACACGCGCCGCGCGGGGTCGAAGGCGGCGGCGCAGACCGGGTCGGCCGGCGCCAGCCGCGGCCGGGCCGCGTCGCCGCGCTCGCCGCGCTGGGCGTGCACATGGCGCACGATCCAGTGGTCGGTCCACCACGCGGCGTGGCCGATGCGCCAGGCCGCACCCGGGCCGGCGGCCAGCGGCGCGCCCGCGCCATGCGCCGAGGCTTCGAACGCCGCCAGCCAGGCCAGGGTCAGGTTGCGCGCCTCGATCAGCGCAAGCGACAGCCGCGCGGCGTCGGCACGGCGCGCCGCGCCGGTGGACTCCAGGGCGGTGGACGGGATCAAGGGCAAGCGCGCCGACGGTGTCGCTGCACCGGTGCGGCCTCAGTCCCCGACCAGCCCGTTGCGGATCGCATAGACGGTCAGCTCGGCGTTGTTGCTCAGCCCGAGCTTCTCGAGCACGCGCGCGCGATACACCGATACCGTCTTCGGGCTCAGCGTCAGCGCCTCGGCGATATCCGACAGCCGCTTGCCGGAGGCGATCAGCGTCAGCGTCTGCATCTCGCGGTCGGACAGCTTCTGGTGCGCCTGCTCGCTGCCGGGCGGCGCTGTCAGGCTCTCGACCAGCATCTGCGCGATCTCCGGCGTCACGTACTTGCGCCCCTGCGCCACCGTGCGCACCGCCTGCACGATCAGCTGCGGGTCGCCGCCCTTGTTGACATAACCATGCGCGCCGGCACGCAGCGCGCGGATCGCATACTGGTCCTCCGGGTACATGCTGACCACCAGCACGCGCACCGGCGAGCCCTCGTCCTTCAGCGCGTGCAGCACGTCCAGGCCGCTGCGCCCGGGCAGGTTGATGTCGAGCACCAGCACGTCGCACGGCGTGCGCGCGGCGGCGCCGTCGGCGACGCGGACCGATCCGGCGGCACCATCGGAAACGCGCTGCCGCATCAGCGCGCGCAGCTCGCCGTAGTCGCCGGCCTCGCCGACGACGCGGATATCGCCGCTGTCGCCCAGCGTGTCGCGGATGCCACGCCGGATCAGCGCGTGGTCGTCGCACAGGATGACGTCGATCATCGCCAGGGGGCCTCCAGCTTCGCGGGCGTCGGATGCGTGGCGGGCGCGACGCGCGTCACAGCGGCGTCCACGCCGAGGGGTCGTGCTCGCGGTCCAGCCGCGGCTCGGGCGGCGGCGCGACCGGGCGCTGCAGCGCCGGCTCGGCGCCCAGCAGTGACTCGTCGGCGTCGATCGGCACCGACAGGATCAGGCTCGTGCCTCCCGGCCCGCTGGCCAGGTCGATCCAGCCGCCGACCGTGCCGGCGCGCTCCTGCAGCCCGCGCAGGCCGAAGCTGTGCGCCTTGGCGCGGTCGTCCTCCGACATGCCGCGGCCATCGTCGGCGACCTCCAGCGACAGCACGCCGGCGCCGAGTGCGAGCTCGACAACGACGCGGGTGGCGCGCGCATGCTTGCTGACGTTGGTCAGCGCCTCCTGCGCCGTGCGGTAGGCCACGAGGGGAACGCCCGGGGGCAGCGCCGGCGTGTCGGCCGGGGCGCGCAGCACGCACTCGACTCCGGTGCGGCGCTCGAAGTTGCGCGCCATCCACTGCAGCGCCGGCACCAGCCCCTCCTCGAGGATCGACGGCCGCAGGTTGTGCATCACGCGCTTGCTGGCGTCGATCGCGTGCGTCAGCAACTCCAGCGCCGCCTGCGCGCGCTGCGCCAACGCGGGCGATCCGGCGTGGCGGCGCATCCAGTCGAGCTCGAACTTCAGCGCCGTCAAGCTGCCGCCGACATCGTCGTGGATCTCGCGCGCGATCGCCGCCCGCTCGGCCTCGATGCTGGCCTGCAGGTGGCGCGCCAGCGCGCGCAGCTGCGCGCGCGAGGCCTGCAGGTCGCGGTCGGCGGCGGCGCGCGCGCGGCGCGACTCGGCGGCCTCGATCGCATGCTCGACCGCCGGCGCGAGGCGTGCCAGGTTGTGCTTGAGCAGGTAGTCGCTGGCGCCGTGGCGCATCGCGTCGACCGCGGTGTCCTCGCCGATCTCGCCCGAGACGAGCACGAACGGCAGGTCGGCGTCGCGCGCGCGCAGCAGCCGCAGCGCGTCGATGCCGGTGAAGCCGGGCAGGTTGTAGTCCGACAGCACGAGGTCCCAGGGGCCGGCGTCGAGCGCGGCCTCGAACGCGGCGCGCGTCTCGACGCGCCGGCACGCCACGCCCAGGCCGGCGCGCTGCAGCTGCGCGCGCGCCAGCTCGTGGTCGAGCTCGGAGTCCTCGAGGTGCAGCAGGCGCAGCGGGCGGGCCGGGAACGGGTCGGACACCATGCGCGCAGTATCGCGCAGCGCAGGCCACGGCCGGCCGGGCGCGCCCCGGGCGCAGGCGAAGGCACGGGCGGCAGCGTGACCGCTTCCGCGCCAGGCCGCGACGCGGCCGCTGGCGCTGCCGCCGTCGGCGCGCCGGCACCCAGTGCCCGGAATTGGCCGCCCGGCCGGCCGCTATTGCGGCGCGAGCCGGCGCCGACCGCGGCCGACAATGAACCGTCGACGCGCCGGACGCGTGCCGCCTGGCCCCGGGCGCACAGGGTCCTGCGCCCGCCCGCGCCAACACCCCGCAGCTCCGCCGCGACCGTCATGCCCCGCCGCACCGACCCGATCGAATCGCCCCCGGCCGCGGCCGCGCACGATGCCCTGTGCGCCGAACTGGACGCCGCTCGAGGGGAGCTCGAGCGGCTGCGCCGGCTGCTCGGCGACGCCGGCGATGCGCTGCTGGCGCACTTCGGCGCCACCGCGCGCGAGCTGGCGGCGCTCGGGCAAGCGCTCGGGCCGGCGCCGCAGGCGCAGGCGCTGCGCGGAGCGATGGCCGAGCTCGGCGGCGCGGTCGTCGCACTGCAGTTCCAGGACCTGGCCACGCAGCTCGTCGGCCACGCCGAGCAGCGGCTCGCGCGCTGCCTGCGGGACCTGGGCCGCCAGACCGATGCCGCCGCCGCGGCGCCGCCGATCGTCGTCGCGCCGGGTCGGATGGCGCCCGGCACGGTCGAGCTGTTCTGAGCCGGCTGAACCGACCCCCGCGGCAGGAAACCCGACATGCAGACGATCCTCACCGTCGACGACAGCGCCTCGATCCGGCAGATGGTCTCGTTCACGCTGCGCAACGCCGGCTATGCCGTGGTCGAGGCGGTCGACGGCCAGGATGCCTGGGAGAAGTCCGGCGCGCGCGACTTCGCGCTCGTGCTGACGGACCAGAACATGCCGCGCATGGACGGCATCAGCCTGACGCGCCGGCTGCGCGAGACGCCGCGCTTCGCGCGCACGCCGATCCTGATCCTGACGACCGAGAACAGCGACGGCATGAAGCAGGCCGGACGCGCTGCCGGGGCCACCGGCTGGCTGGTCAAGCCCTTCGACCCGGCCAAGCTGGTCGAGGTCGTCGGCGTCGTGCTCGGCCGCGCGCCGCGCGCCGCCGCGGCACCGGCCTGAGCGGCGCGTGCCCCGGGTGGCGTGATGGGCGCGATGAGCCAGGAGGGCAGCCAGCTCGCTGCCGGCATCGACCTCGTCCAGTTCCACCAGGTCTTCTTCGAGGAGGCGGGCGAGAACCTCGAGGCGCTCGAGCAGCGGCTGCTGGCGCTGGATCCGTCCTGCGCCGACGACGAGGCGCTGAACGCGATCTTCCGCTGCGCGCACTCGGTCAAGGGGGGCGCGGCGACCTTCGGCTTCGGCGACGTCGCCGCGCTGACGCACGAGATGGAGACGCTGCTCGACCGGCTGCGGCGGCACGAGCTGGCGCCGTCGCCGGCGATGGTCGACCTGCTGCTGGCCGCCGGCGATGCGCTGCGCGCCCAGCTCGCGCGCCACCAGGGCCTGGCCGGCGAGTCGCCGGATGCCGAGGCGTTGCGCGCGTCGATCCGCGCCCTCGCGGCGGGCGATCCGGCACCCGGTCCTTCGGGCCGCGGCGCGCCCGGCGCGACCGCCGCGCAAGCGCCGGCCCTCGG
>JACPVA010000065.1 GCA_016191995.1 Burkholderiales bacterium
ATCGACGCCGCGCGCATGCCGCTGGCGGATCAGCTGCGCACCGCACGCGCCGCCGACGGCCACCCCGGCGCGGTCGACCGGCTGTTCGGCGCCGACGTTCGGATCTTCGACCTGCACCCGGCGAGCGCGGCGACGCTGGCGCGCGCGCCGGCCGGCGCGCCGGGCGAGGTTGTCGCGCGGCGCGGGCCGGCGCTGCTGCGGCGCACGGCGGGTGGCGGGGTCTGGATCGGCCGCGTACGGCGGCTCGACCGGCCCGCGGGCGAGCCGCCGCTCAAGCTCGCCGCAGTCGAGGCCTTCGCCGCCGAGGCCGCGGCGCTGCCGGTGCTCGACGTGCTGCTGCAGCGCGACGCCGACGAATGGGACGAGCTGCGCTACGAGACCTTCGGTCCGCCGGATGCGGCGGTCGGCTGGCTGAACTTCGACTTCCACAACGGCGCACTGGACAGCGCGCAATGCCGGCGGCTGCGCGACGCGCTGCGCGCGATCCGCGCGCGGCCGCCACGCGTGCTGGTGCTGGCCGGCGGCGAGGACTTCTTCTGCAACGGCATCCACCTGCATGCGATCGAGTCGGCGTCCTACGTCGAAGGAGGCAGTGCCGCCGATGCGTCCTGGGCCAATATCCAGGCGATCGACGACGTCGTGCTCGAGATCCTCGGCTTCACCGACAGCCTGACGGTGGCCGCGCTGCGCGGCAATGCGGGTGCAGGCGGATGCTTCGTCGCGCTCGCCGCCGACCGCGTGTGGGCGCACGCCGGGGTCGTGCTCAACCCGCACTACAAGAATATGGGCAACCTCTACGGGTCGGAGTACTGGACCTACACGCTGCCGGCGCGCGTCGGCGCCGGCGGCATCGCGCAGGTGATGGGGCATCGTCTGCCGTTGCTGGCGGAACAGGCGCGCGCGCTCGGCATCGTCGACGAGGTGCTGACCGACGATGCCGATGTGTTCGAGGCCGCGGCGCGGCGCGACGCACTGGCGCTGGCGGCGCGGCCCGACTTCGGCGCGCTGCTCGCGGCCAAGCGCGATCGGCGCGCGCGCGACGAGGCCGCGCGTCCGCTGGCCGCCTACCGCGCCGACGAGCTCGCGCGCATGCAGCGCAACTTCTACGGCTTCGGCCCCAGCTACCATGTCGCGCGGCATCACTTCGTGACGCGCAAGCTGCAGGCCTGGACCCCGCGCCATCTCGCGGTGCACCGCACATGAACGCGCGCGACAACGCCCCCGCACCGCCGACCGTGCTGCTGGTCGACGACGAGCCGCGCTCGCTGGAGGCGATGCGGCGCACGCTCGACGAGGATTTCGCGATCCTCGCCGCCGATGGCGCCGACGCCGCACGCGAACTGCTGGCGCGGCACGAGGTCGCAGTCGTGCTGTGCGACCAGCGCATGCCGGGAACGAGCGGCGTGCAGTTCCTCCAGGAGGTGCGTGAGCGCTGGCCGGATACGGTGCGCATCGTCGTCTCGGGCTACACCGACAGCGAGGACATCATCGCCGGCATCAACCAGGCCGGCATCCACCAGTACCTGCTCAAGCCCTGGATGCCCGACCACCTGCGCGAGACGGTGCGCGCCGCGGTCGAGGCGCGCACGCTGCACCGCGAGCTGGCGCGCGTCGATCTCGACCTGCGTGCCGGTGGCGCCGTGCTGCGCCAGCGGCGCGCGCAACGGCTGGCGCAGGCGAAGTCGGCATTCGGCTTCGACCGCATCGAGCGCGCCGACGGCAGCCCGCTGGACGCCGTGTGCGAGGTCGCCGCGCGCGTGGCGCGGCACGACCTGTCGGTGCTGGTGCTGGGCGAATCGGGCACCGGCAAGGAGCTGCTCGCGCGCGCGATCCACTACGCCAGCCCGCGCGCCGGCGGCGCCTTCGTGGTCGAGAACTGCGCCGCGATCCCCGACACGCTGCTGGAAAGCGAGCTCTTCGGCCACAAGCGCGGCGCCTTCACCGGCGCGGTCGACGACCATGTCGGACTGTTCCAGCGCGCGCACGGCGGCACGATCTTCCTCGACGAGATCGGCGAGACCTCGCCGGCGTTCCAGGTCAAGCTGCTGCGCGTGCTGCAGGAGGGCGAGGTGCGGCCGGTCGGATCGACGCGCGCGCTGCCGGTCGACGTGCGCGTGGTCGCCGCCACGCACCGGCCGCTGGAGGACGACATGCGCGCGGGGCGCTTCCGCGCCGACCTGTACTACCGGCTCGCTGGCGTGACGCTGGCGATGCCGCCGCTGCGCGAGCGCGCCGGCGACGTGGCGCCGATCGCGCGCCGGCTGCTGGCCGAGGTCGGCGCCGAGCTCGGCCGCGCCGGGCTCGACTTCGACGACGACGTCCTGCCCTGCCTGATGGCCTACCCCTGGCCCGGCAACGTTCGCGAGCTGCGCAACGAGATCGCGCGCGCCGTGGCACTCGCCGATGGCGAGCGGGTGCCGGCGCGCGCCTTCTCGGCGCGCGTGCTGCGCGGGCGTTGCGGAGAGGCGGTCGCCGCGCAGGCGACGAGCCTGCCGGCCGCCGGCACGCTGGCCGAGCGGCTGGACGCGGTCGAGGCCATGCTGCTGCGCGAGACCATGCTGCGGCTGCGCTGGAACAAGACCCACGCGGCGCGCGAGCTGGGGCTGTCGCGCGTCGGGCTGCGCGCCAAGCTGCAGCGATTCGGGCTGGAGGACAAGGGCGGGGGCGCGCGATGAGCGCCCCGACCTTCGACCTGCTGTGGCTGCAGGCCGCCGGCTGCGGCGGCTGCAGCATGTCGCTGCTGAACGCCGACACGCCGGACTTCGACGCCCGGCTCGCCACCGCCGGGATCCGGATGCTGTGGCACCCGACGCTGTCGCTGGAAAGCGGCGCCGACGTGCTCGCGCTGGTCGACGAGATCCTGGGCGGGCAGCGCCGGCTCGATGCGCTGGTCGTCGAGGGCGCGCTGCTGCGTGGCCCGCAGGGTAGCGGGCGCTTCCAGCTCTGGGCCGGCACCGGGCGGCCGCTGGCCGAGTGGGTGCAGCGGCTGGCCGGCGTGGCGCACCATGTCGTCGCGGTCGGCAGCTGCGCCGCCTTCGGCGGCATGAGCGCGACGGGCGCCAACGCCACCGACGCCTGCGGGCTGCAGTACGACGACGAGCGCCCGGGTGGGCTGCTCGGCGCCGGCTTCGTCGCCGGCGGCGGGCTGCCGGTGGTCAACGTCGCCGGCTGCCCGACGCACCCGGACTGGGTGCTCGATACGCTGGCGGCACTCGCCGCCGGCGAGATCGCGCGCGCGTCGCTGGACCCGCTGGCGCGCCCGCGCCACTATGCCGACCACCTCGTCCACCACGGCTGCAAGCGCAACGAGTACTACGAGTACAAGGCCAGCGCCGAGAAGCCCGGCGACCTGGGCTGCCTGATGGAACACATGGGCTGCAAGGGCACGCAGGCACACGCCGACTGCAACACCCGGCTGTGGAACGGCGAGGGATCGTGCACGCGTGGCGGCTATGCCTGCATCAGCTGCACCGAACCCGGATTCCAGAACCCCGGGCACCCCTTCCACCGCACGCCCAAGATCGCTGGCATCCCGATCGGGCTGCCGACCGACATGCCCAAGGCCTGGTTCGTCGCGCTGGCGTCGCTGTCCAAGAGTGCGACGCCCAGGCGCGTCAAGCACAACGCGACGGCGGACCACCTGGTCGAGCCGCCGGTGGTGCGGCGGACGAGATTGAAGTGAATGAGGCTGTGTGATGTCGTGATGTCGAACTGATGATGCTCTGCGACTCGTGATCCGGAACCGAGAACAGGCAGCCGCACCATGCGCACGACGATCAACCTCGCCGAGGACGCGATGCTGCTGGCCAAGAGCCTGGCCGCTCGCGAGCAGATCCCGCTCGGCGAGGCCGCATCGAGACTGGTCCGTCGGGGAGCGATGGCGCCGCAGCCGCCCGACGCCGACCGCCCGCTGCGCGGGCGCTTCGCGCTGCTGCCCGGCGCGGCGAGGTCATCACGCCGCAGCATGTGCGCGAGCTGATGGAGCGCGAGGGGATCTGAATGCGCGCGCAGCGCGACCGGCTGCGCCAGGCCTGCGCCGAGCTCGACCATGAGTTCTGGCCCGACGGCATTTCGCTGCGCGATCCGCACCGATTCGACCTCGACCGCCTGCGCGGCCACAACCAGATCACCGACGCCTACCTGCTCGCACTGGCCACGGCCCGCGGCGGTTGCCTCGCCACCTTCGACCAGAACGTCGCGCTGGCGGCCGTGCGCGGTGCGACGCCCGCCAACCTGCTGCTGCTGTAGGCACCGGACGCCACGACGACCCGCCTCGTCGTCGGCCCCCTCGGCCGCGACGCCGAGAACCGCGGAATACGCGTGCTGCTCGCCAGCAGACTGGCCGTGCGGCCATGGAGGCCCAGACCCGGGCGCACTTCATGGGTGTCGGGTCAGGCCTTGCGCCGGTCTCGGACCCACCGGAGGGGGTTGGATCTCCATGCTCCCGCCCCGGGGCGCGCCAATCGAGCCATATTCGAATCGGTTCTATCGATCGACGAAAGCTGTCTACCCGACTGCGCGTCTTTCGGGCGCCAGGGTCGGAGAATGAGATCTTCCTGGGAGGGCAGACCGTGGAGATCGAGGGTTCGAGGGCCTTGGCCGGGCTGATGGTCGGCATCATCGTCGGCATCACCGGTGTGGGCGGCGGTGCGCTGATGACGCCGCTGCTGGTGTTGATGTTCGGCGTGGCGCCGCAGACAGCCGTGGGCACGGATCTGCTGTACGCCTCCATCACCAAGATGGTCGGCGTGGGTGTGCACCACAGCCACGGCACGGTGGACTGGGGCGTCGTGGGCCGCCTGGCGATGGGCAGCCTGCCCGCCGCCGCGGCCACCCTGGCCTGGATGCACTTCAGCGAGACGACCCAGGTCAAGACCGGCTTCATCGTCGACGCCGTCGCCGTGGCGCTGATGATCACTGCCTTGGGCATGCTGTTGAAGGACTGGCTGCGCGGGTTGGGCCGCGGCCTGCGTATCGCCGATGCCGCGCGGTTCAAGCGGGTGCAGCCAGTCGCCACCGTGCTGGGCGGCGCGGTGCTCGGCGCGCTGGTCGCGCTGTCCTCCATCGGCGCGGGCGCGCTGGGCACGGTGATGCTCGTCTACCTCTACCCACTGCGGCTGAACGCCAGCAAGCTGGTCGGCACCGACCTTGCACACGCCATACCGCTGGCGCTGACCGCGGGCCTCGGCCACCTGGCGCTGGGCAACGTCGACTTCGGCCTGCTGCTGAACCTGCTGCTGGGTTCCATCCCGGGCGTGCTGATCGGCTCGTTCGCCAGTACGCGCGCGCCTCTGGCACTCATCCGCTACGCCATCGCTTTCGTGCTGGGCGCGGTCGCGCTCAAGATGTTCTCGGTCTGACCGGCGCTTCGGGCGCGCGGCTTGGCGCGTGTGTCCGAGCGTGCGGGAGCGGTACGTGCGAGCGGGCGCGCAGGGCACGCCCGAAGCGCTCGGCACCCGCGGCCACTCAGCCCGCGACCGCGGGCCATCGACGAATCAGAACGATCGGCGCAGGCCGATGCCGAGGAAGTTCGACCCGACACCGCGCGGTGCGACGATTCCGTACAGACCCGATCGGTGGTGGATACGCGTGATGACTTCCCAGCGGCTTTGCGGATCGTCGAGCCGCCACGCGAGCTCGTAGACGTTGAACAGCTGAAGCCGGTAGCGCCGATCGGAGTCACCTCGGCTCGGCGGATCCTCGTAGCGTGGCTCGCCTGCCGCGTAGGACAGGCCCATGCCGAGCATCGGGTGCAGGCGAACCATGCCGATCCGCCAGCCGCCGAAGCGCAGGGTGACTGCGGCCGCTGCTTCGGCATGCTGCTGCAGCCCCTCGTGTTTGGCGAGGACGGCTTCGAGGCCGATGCGGGTCGCCGGGACACCGCTTCGATCGAAGAGTGGCTGCCAGGACGCCGGTGGCGGCAGCAGATGCAGCACGCTCACGGCGGCCAGATGCGTCGGATCGAAGCGCAGGTCGCCCTCCAGGATCCGGCCCGGAATCTCGGGCAGGTTGGTGTCCATGCCCTTGGCGACGTAGAGTCCCATGCTCCTGTCGGTGGCGGCGTGCGCGATCACCGGCGAATCCAGAGCCGCGACGAGGACGGCGGGCAATGCCAGCATTCGGATGACGGGGGGCATGGCGAAGCGGCTCGGCGTGATGGTCGGGGCTGCGAGCATGCCACGACGAGGGCAGATGCTCCGCCGAAGCCTGTCGCATCGGCACGACGCGACACCCGGCCATGTGGCGGAGCTGCCAGCGGCGCTGGAGCCTGCATTGGAGCCGAAGGCCATGGCGGCCGCCTGCTGCCATGGTGCGACACCGGCGATGTGATGACAATGGTGCCGTCATCGTGAGACTGGTGGAGGCGGGCACGCCATGCGAGCGACGATCGACCTGGCCCAAGCGGGTGCTGCTGGCCGAGCGCGCGGCATGCGCGTCGCGACGCGCTCGATCGCGGGCGGCAGCGTGGTGCGAGTTCTCGAGCTGCAGCGCCAAGGGCGGCGCGGCCTGGCGCAGGCCAAGCTGCTGCCGCTGTAGGCACCGGACGCCACGATGACCCGCCTCGTCGTCGGCCCCTTCAACCGCGTCGAGGGCGACCTCGAGGTGCGGCTGGAGCTTCGCGACGGCGCGGTGGCGTCGGCCGAGGTCACGGCGCCGCTTTACCGCGGTTTCGAGACCATGCTGCTCGGGCGCGACCCGCTGGATGCGCTCTTCATCGTGCCGCGCATCTGCGGCATCTGCTCGGTGTCGCAGTCGGTCGCCGCGGCGCGTGCGCTGGCAGACCTTGCCGGCGCCGCGCCGCCGCCCAACGGCGCGCACGCGATCAACCTGATGCTCGCGTGCGAGAACCTGGCCGACCACCTGGCGCACTTCTACCTCTTCTTCATGCCCGACTTCACGCGCGCCGCCTACGCCGGCCGGCCGTGGTTCGACGAGGCGCAGCGCCGTTTCGCCGCCCCCGGCGGCGTGCACCGCGCGGCGGCGGTGGCGGCGCGCCAGCGCTGGTTCGGGATGATGGGCACGCTCGGCGGCAAATGGCCGCATACGCAAAGCCTTTCGCCCGGCGGCAGCAGCCGCGCCCTCGACGCCGCCGAGCGCCAGCGGCTGCTGGCGCGGCTGGCCGAGTTCCGCGCCTTCGTCGAGCGCCAGCTCTACGCGGCGCCACTGGCGGAGGTGGCGGCGATCGACAGCTGGGATGGGTTCCAGGCCTGGTGCGACGCCGCGCCCGCGCATGGCGACCTGCGCCTGTTCGCCGCCATCGCCGCCGACGCCGGGCTGCACGCGCTCGGCCGCGGCCCGGGGCGCGCGCTGAGCTGGGGCGCCTACCCTCAGCCGGATGCGCCGGGCCCTTCGACCGCGCCCGCTCCGTCTGCACATCAGGCACCCGCGCTGCCGCTGTTCGCCCCCGGCCTCTGGTGCGACGGTGCCGCCGCAGGCGAGCGCGCAGGAATCGCCCCGGCCGACCCCGACGCGGTGACCGAGGACCTTCGCCACGCCTGGCTCGCCGACCCCGAGGGCGGTCCGCGGCACCCTCGCGCCGGGCTCACCCAGCCCGACGCCGACAAGCCCGGCGCCTACAGCTGGTGCAAGGCGCCGCGGCTGGCGGGCCGCGTCGTCGAGACCGGGGCGCTGGCGCGCCAGCTCGCCGAAGGCCAGCCGCTGGTCGCCGACGCGGTGCGCGTGCTCGGCTGCGTCGTCACGACGCGCGTGCTGGCGCGGCTGCTCGAATTTTCGCGCGTGCTGCCGGCGATGGAACGCTGGCTGCGCGCGCTCGTGCCGGGCGCGCCCTTCCACGCCGAATGCGCGCTGCCAGCCCGCGGCAGCGGTGTCGGCCTCGCGGAGGCGGCGCGCGGCGCGCTCGGGCACTGGATCGCGGTCGACGGCGGGCGCATCGCGTTGTGGCAGATCGTCGCGCCGACGAGCTGGAATTTCTCGCCGCGCGACGCCGCCGGCACCCCGGGCGCGCTGGAGGCGGCGCTGGTCGGCACCCCGGTGGCCTCCGGCGAGACGACGCCGGTGGCGGTGCAGCATATCGTGCGATCGTTCGACCCGTGCATGGTCTGCACCGTGCACTGATTCATCGGGCCCTCATCGATCGCTCTGCCCGCCGGTGCGAAGGAACCGCGATGGACCGTTTCACGATCTCGCTGCCCGACGAGCTGGCGCGCGACTTCGACCGCTGGATCGCCGCGCGCAGCTACGCCAACCGATCCGAGGCGGTGCGCGACCTGCTGCGCGCCGAGCTGGAACGCACGCGGCTGGCCGAGGGCGAGGCGGCGCAATGCGTCGGCAGCCTGTCGTATGTCTTCAACCACCACGAGCGCGACCTCGCCGAGCGGCTGACCGCGTTGCAGCATGCGCACCACGACCTGACGGTATCGACGATGCACGCGCACCTGGACCACGACCATTGCCTGGAGACGGTGATCGTGCGCGGGCCGACGACCCGGGTGCGGCGCTTCGCCGATGCCTTCTGCGCCGAGCGCGGGGTGCGCCATGGCAAGCTCGACCTGATCGGCGTCGACCCGCAGGCCGCGCACCGTCACGGCCACGGCGGCGCGGCGCATGTCCACCTGGGGCCGGCGCGATGAGGCGGGTGGCAAGGGTGGCCGCAGGCCGCGACCACGCGCTGGGCATGCGGGCCGCGAGAGGCCGCCGGAGGGCCGCGAGGTGAGCGGCGGGCCCGGACCGGAATCGCTGTTCGTCCTCTACGTCGCCGACCAGGCGCGCAGCGCGCGCTTCTGGGCCGCCGCTCTCGGCAGCGCGCCACGGCTGGACGTGCCGGGGATGACCGAATTCGCGCTGCCCGGCGGCGCCGCGCTCGGGCTGATGCCCGAGCGTGGCATTCGCGCGCTGCTCGGCGACGCACTGCCCGACCCGGCGCGCGCCGCCGGCGTGCCGCGCTGCGAGCTCTACCTGCGCGTGCCCGATGCGTGCGCGGCGCATGCACGCGCGCTGGCCGCCGGCGCGCGCGAGCTCAGCGCGCCCGCGCCGCGCGAATGGGGCGACCTGGCGGGCTATGCGCTCGACCCGGACGGCCATGTCCTCGCGTTCGCAACGCCGCTGCCCGCGGGTTGACACCGACGCGGGCGACTCGACGGCGCCGCGTTCTTGGACGACGATCGCTAGCGCGGAACACTGCACCCGGCCCCACGCGCGGGGCTTATGGAGACCGGCATGAGCTACTCGAGCTATCACAAGCGCCGCATCAGCGACCGCGAGCTGCACCCCGAGACGCAGATGATGTCCTACGGCTACGACCCCTTCCTGTCCGAGGGCGCGGTCAAGCCGCCGGTCTTCCTGACCTCGACCTTCGCCTTCCGCAGCGCCGAGGACGGCGCGGCGTTCTTCGACGTCGTCGCCGGGCGCAAGCCGCCGCCGCAGGACAGCGGCGCGGGGCTGGTCTACAGCCGCTTCAACCACCCCAACCTCGAGATCGTCGAGGACCGGCTCGCGCTGCTCGACGGCGCCGAGGCGGCGATCGTCACCGCCAGCGGCATGGCCGCGATCGCCGCCGTGCTGCTGGCCTTCCTGCGCCCGGGCGAGCAGGTCGTGCACTCGACGCCGCTGTACGGCGGCACCGAGACGCTGATCCGCAGGATCCTGCCCGAGTGGCAGGTCGGCGGCCAGCCTTTCGTCGACGGGCTGTCGCGCCAGGCGATGGCCGATGCGCTGGAGGCGGCGGCGGCGCGCGGCCGCGTCGGCCTGTTCTACGTCGAGACGCCGGCCAACCCGACCAATGCGCTGGTCGACCTGGCGGCGGTGCGCGCGCTGCTCGACGATTTCGCCGCGCGCCACGGCTACCGGCCGGTCAGTGCCTGCGACAACACCATGCTCGGGCCGATCTTCCAGCACCCGATCCGCGACGGCATCGACCTGTCGATCTACTCGCTGACCAAGTATGTCGGCGGCCACAGCGACCTGGTGGCCGGCGGCGTCACCGGCCGCGCCGACCTGATCGGCCGGCTGCGGCTGCTGCGCGGCGCCTTCGGCTCGCAGCTCGACCCGCACTCGTCGTGGATGATCGCGCGCTCGATGGAGACGCTGGTGCTGCGGATGCGCCGCGCGGCGGCGACCGCGAGCCGCGTCGCGCACTGGCTCGCGACCAACCCGGTGCGCCCGGTGCGCGTGCTGCACCCGCAGCTGATCGACGATGCGGCCTACCAGGGCGTCTACCGGCGCCAGTGCAGCGGGGCCGGGTCGACCTTCTCGATCGTGCTCGACGGCGGGCGCGAGGCGGCGTTCCGCTTCGTCAACGGCCTGGCGCTGTTCAAGTCGGCGGTCAGCCTGGGCGGCACCGAGTCGCTTGTGTGCCACCCGGCGTCGACCACGCACTCGGGCGTGCCGGCCGAGGTGCGCGAGCAGGTCGGCGTCGGCGAGGGCCTGGTGCGGATGTCGATCGGCCTGGAGCACGAGGACGACCTGATCGCCGATCTCGCGCAGGCGCTCGCGCGCGTCTGAAGGGCGGGCGGCGTCGCGGGGCGCCGGGTGCCGTGCTGGGGCGGCCGTCGTGGCCGGCCGCCGGCGCTGGCAGCGCGGCTTCCAGCGCCGGCGCCGGGCCGGTAGGCCGGCGACCGCTGGCACCCACTTCGGGCATCGGCCACGCCGCCCGCCGCCGCCCCGCTGACGCCCGGCGCGCGCGTGCCGCCGGGGATTCGCCCGCGCGATGGCACGTTCCTTGAATGAAGATCCGCTGGTTCTTCCTGTGCCGGGGACGCCGATGCACGACCTGCCCACCGACTGGACCGCGCTGGCGGCGCTGGTCTTCCTGCTCGGCCTGAAGCACGGCTTCGACGCCGACCACCTGGCGACGATCGACGGCCTGACGCGGCTGAACGCGCGCGCGGCCGAGCGCGGCGCTCGCTGGGCGCGCTGGTGCGGCATGCTGTTCTCGCTCGGCCACGGCGCGGTCGTGCTGGCGATCGCCGCCGCCGTCGGGCTGGCCAGCGAGCGCTGGACGACGCCCGAGTGGCTGGACGCCACCGGCGCCTGGATCTCGATCGGCTTCCTGGCGACGCTGGGCCTCGTCAACCTGCGCGCGGTGCTGACGGCCGCGCCGGGGCAGGTTGTGGCGCCGGTGGGGTTGAAGGGGCGCTTCTTCGGCCGCCTGACGCGGGCGCGGCATCCGGTTGCGGTGGCCGGCGTCGGCGCGCTGTTCGCGCTGTCGTTCGACACCGTCAGCCAGTCGGCGCTGTTCGCGCTCACCGCGACGCAGTTCGGCGGGCTGGCGCACGCGCTCGCGCTGGGCGCGCTGTTCGTCGCCGGGATGCTGGTCACCGACGGGCTGAACGGGCTGTGGATCGCGCGCCTGATCGCGCGCGCGGACCAGATCGCGGCGCTGGCCTCGCGCATCATGGGGCTGGCGGTGGCCTCGGTCAGCCTGCTGGTCGCCGGGTTCGGGCTGGCGCGCATGGTCTCGCCCTGGGTCGATGCCTGGGGCGAGGGCAAGGAACTCGCCTTCGGCGCCGCGGTGGTGGCGGCGATCGCGCTGGCCTATGCCGTCGGGCGGCGCGTGGCGTTGCGCGCGCAGGCCGCGCCGGCGCGCGCCTGAGCCGGCCTGCGCGAACCCGAGCCCGCCTGAGCGCGGCGTCGCCGCGGCCGCTGACCCGGATGCGCGGACTCGCGGTGCGCAAGGGGCGTGGCGCCGGGGTCGCCGGGACGGCCCTGTCGTCGGCCGTCGGCGCACCCAGCCATCGGCTTGCGCAGCCCGCGACGCGCGCAGAATAGCCCCGACCGCTGCGCCGCCCCGCACCATGCCCGCCACGCCTCGCCCTCGCCCTGCCGCCCGCCGCGCGCGCACCGCGCCGCCGGCCGCCGGCGTGCTCGCCGACCCGGCGCTGCGCGCGCACAGCCAGCTCGACGGCGTCGACGACGCGACCTGGGTCGAGGTCATCCGCAAGATGGACGAGGTCTATTCGCAGCTCGTCGCCGACGAGGTCGCGCTCGAGCAGAAGAACGCCGAGCTCGAGCAGTCGCAGCGCTTCGTCTACGGGCTGCTGGCGGCGATGAGCGACGTGCTCGTCGCCTGCGACGAGCACGGCCGCATCGAGCAGACCAACGCCGCGCTGTGCGAGCTCGTCGGGCGCGCCGACTGGGCGCTGGCCGGCACGCCGATGGCCGAGCTGCTGGCCGACGACGCCGCGGTGCAGCGGCTGCGCGCGACGCTGGCGGGGATCGGGCGCGGCGGCGCCAACGTCGAGCTCGAGCTGCGCGATGCCGCCGGCCAGCCGGTGCCGGTGGACCTCAACGTCACGCCGCGGCGCGACGCCCGCGGACGCTGCATCGGCCATGTCTTCGTCGGCCGGCCGCTGGGCGAGCTCAAGCGCGCCTACCACCAGCTGCGCGAGGCGCACGAGGCGCTCAAGCGCACCCAGCAGCAGCTGCTGCACTCGGAGAAGATGGCTTCGCTCGGGCGCCTGGTGGCCGGGGTCGCGCACGAGCTGAACAACCCGATCAGCTTCGTGCTCGGCAACGTGCACGCGCTGCAGCGCTACTGCGTTCGGCTGCGCCGCTACCTCGACGCGCTGCACGGCGGCGCCGCCGCAGCCGAGCTGGCTGCGCTGCGCGCCGAGCTGCGCATCGACGCGATGACCGCCGACCTGCCCTCGCTGATGGAGGGCACGCTGGAGGGCGCGCAGCGCACCGCCGATATCGTGCAGGGGCTCAAGCGCTTCTCGGCCATCGACCGCGAGGAGCGCACGCGCGTCGACCTGGCGGCGGTCGTCGAGCGCGCGGTGCACTGGGTCTGCAAGGGCACGGCGCCGGCGTTCAAGGTCCACTGGCAGCCGCCGCCCGGGCCGCTCGAGGTCAGCGGCAGCGCCGGGCAGCTGCTGCAGGTGCTGATGAACCTCGTGCAGAACGCCTACGACGCCGCCGCCGGCCGCCCGGGCGTCGTGCCGCAGCTGTGGATCGGCGCCGAGAAGGACGAGCGCAGCGTCCGTCTTCGCCTGCGCGACAACGGCCCGGGGATCCCGCCGGAGCAGCTCGGCCACATCTTCGACCCGTTCTTCACGACCAAGGCGCCGGGCAAGGGCACCGGGCTGGGCTTGTCGATCAGCTACGGCATCGTCGAGCAGCACGGCGGCAGGCTCGACGCGGCCAACGCGCCCGAAGGCGGCGCCGAGTTCGTGCTCGAGCTGCCGCGGTCGGGCTGAGCGACGTCTTCGGCTCCGGGCCCGCTTTCTTTCACGCTTCGATTGCTCAGCTGGCGGCACAATCTGACGCGCTGCCCGGGCGACGCGCTTCCCGGGCCGACCGCCCGCTTAGCGCGCCAACCGGTCCGACGAGAACGACGGCCATGCCCGCGACGCAAAGCCTGGACTTGCCCAATCTGGAGGACCCGGCCGTGGCGCTGATCTGCGCGGCGCGTGGCATCCGCCGGCTCGCCCTGTTCGGTTCGCGTCTGAAGGGCACGAACCGGCCGGACAGCGATATCGACCTGCTGGTCGAGTTCGAGCCCGGGCGGGTGCCGGGGCTTCTGGCGCTGAGCGCGATCGAGATCGAGCTCGCGGAGGTGCTGGGTCGGAAGGTGGACCTGCGTACCGCGCAAGATCTCAGCCGGCACTTCCGCGACGAGGTGCTGCGCAGCGCGCGGACGATCTATGCGGTCGGACATGCAGCCTGACGATCGCGTCCGCTTGCTGCACATGGTGGAGGCCGCCGAGACGGCGGCGGCGTTCGTCGCCGGCCGTGCGCGGGCGGACCTCGACACCGATCGCATGCTGCTGTTCGCCGTCGTTCGAGCCATCGAGGTGGTCGGCGAGGCGGCGAACCATGTCTCGCCCGCGTGCCGCGCCTTGCTGCCGGGGCTGCCTTGGCTGGCGATCGTCGGCATGCGCCATCGCATCGTGCATGCCTACTTCCAGATCGACGCTGACACGGTCTGGAAGACGGCGACCGAGGAACTGCCCGCCTTGCGCAGCGCGGTGCAGGCTGCGCTCGACGCGCGCTGACGGCTTCGCGCTGGCGCCGCGGCGTGGCACGCTTCGCGTTGCGTCAGGGTGCGACGACCTGCCGCACCGCGCGCTCCCACGCTGCCATGCGCGTGGCCGCCTCGTCGCGCGACATCGCCGGATCGAAGCGGCGTTCGGCGCGCCACATCGACGCGATCTCGTCGCGGTCGCTCCACACGCCGACCGCCAGCCCCGCCAGGTAGGCCGCGCCGAGCGCGGTCGTCTCGACGACCTCGGGCCGCACGACCGGCACCCCGAGCAGGTCGGCCTGGAACTGCATCAGCGCATCGTTGACGCTGGCACCGCCGTCGACGCGCAGCTCGGCCAGCGCCGGCGCGCCCATCGCCTGCGCGTCGGCCTGCATCGCCTGCAGCAGCGCCGCGCTCTGGTAGGCGATGGCCTCGACCGCGGCGCGCGCGATGTGCGCGCGCGTGCTGCCGCGCGTCAGCCCCAGGATCGCGCCGCGCGCGTCGGCGCGCCAGTACGGCGCGCCCAGCCCGGTGAAGGCGGGCACGACGACGACGCCGCCGCTGTCGGCGACGCTGGCGGCCAGCGCCTCGACCTCGCGGCTCTCGCGGATCAGGCCCAGGCCGTCGCGCAGCCACTGCACGACCGCGCCGGCGACGAAGACGCTGCCCTCGAGCGCGAACTCGGCCGCATGCCCGGTCTGCGCCGCGCTGGTCGCGACCAGCCCGTGCGCCGACGGCTTGAAGCGCGCCCCCGCGTGCATCAGCATGAAGCAGCCGGTGCCGTAGGTATTCTTGGCCATCCCGGGACGCAGGCAGGCCTGGCCGAACAATGCCGCCTGCTGGTCGCCGGCGATGCCGGCGATCGGGATCGGCGCGCCGAACCACTCGGGGTCGGTCGCGCCGTAGACATGGCTCGACGGGTGGACCTGCGGCAGCACGCTGTCGGGAACGTGCAGCAGCGCCAGCAGCTCGTGGTCCCAGGCGTTGCGGCGGATGTCGAGCAGCATCGTGCGCGAGGCGTTGGAGACATCGGTGGCGTGCACGCGGCCACCGGTCAGCTTCCACAGCAGCCAGCTGTCGACGGTGCCGAAGGCCAGCCGCCCCTGCGCCGCGGCCAGGTGCGCGCCGTCGACATGGTCGAGCAGCCAGCGCAGCTTGGTGCCGGAGAAATACGGGTCGATCACCAGCCCGGTGGCCTCGCGCACGCGCTCGGCGACACCCGGCTGCTCGCGCAGCCGCGCGCACAGCGGCTCGGTGCGCCGGTCCTGCCAGACGATCGCGCGGTGCAGCGCGCGGCCGCTCGTGCGGTCCCAGACCAGCGTCGTCTCGCGCTGGTTGGTGATGCCGATCGCGGCGAGGTCGGCGGCCTGCAGCCCGGCGCGCTGCAAGGCCTCGCGCGCGACCGCGAGCTGCGTGCCCCAGATCTCCTCCGGGTCGTGCTCGACCCAGCCCGGCTGCGGGAAGTGCTGCGCGAACTCGCGCTGCGCCGCAGCGACGGGGTGCCCGCCGGCATCGAAGACGATCGCGCGCGAGCTGGACGTACCCTGGTCGAGGGCGAGGATGTGGCCGGTCATGGTCCCCTCCGGGTCGTGCGGGCGGCCTGCGCGCGCGCCGGCGCGGCGACGACGCATTCGACGCCGGCGTCGTCGAGCAGTGCGCGAAACGGCGCCGGCGGCGCTTCGTCGGTGAACAGCAGGTCGATCTGCGACAGCATCGCCAGCTCGACCATCGCGGGGCGCCCGAACTTGCTGTGGTCGGCGACCAGCCAGACCTGGCGCGAGCGCTCGATGATCGTGCGGGCCACGCGCACCTCGCGGTAGTCGAAGTCGCGCAGGCTGCCGTCGTCCTCGATGCCCGACACGCCGATCAGGCCGATGTCGACGCGGAACTGGCGCATGAAGTCGACCGTCGCCTCGCCGACGATGCCGCCGTCGCGCGCGCGGACGACGCCGCCGGCGACGATCACCTCGTGGTCGGTGCCCTGCGACAGCGTCAGCGCGACATGCAGGTTGTTCGTGATCACGCGCAGCGACCTCCGCGCGGTCAGGGCCTGGGCGACGGCCTCGGTCGTGGTGCCGATGTTGACGATCAGCGAGCTGCCGTCCGGCACGCGCGCCGCCACTGCCTGCGCGATCCGCCGCTTGGCGTCGGCATTCATGCGCTGGCGCTCGCGGTAGGCGATGTTCTCGGTCGTCGACCCCGGCAGGCGCGCGCCGCCGTGGTAGCGCGCCAGCGTGCCCGCCTCGGCGAGCAGCTTGACGTCGCGGCGCATCGTCTGCAGCGTCACCCCGAAGCGTTCGGCCAGCGCCTCCACGGTCAGCGCGCCTTGCTCGCGCACGGTCTCGACGATCGCGGTCTGGCGCGGGTTGGGGGCGAATCGGCCGGCGGGCATGGCAGCGACGGGGGCGGGCGCAGGGCCCGAGCGTAGTGCATCGGCGCGGGTGCCGCGTCGGGGAACGCCGGGCTTGTGCCGCCACGCCAGATACGCTAAAAACCGAACCCAAACAGTGAAATCACGTCTTGCAAAACGAACACGAACGCGCCGAAAGCGTCGGCGAGGGGCGGGTCTGGGACGCGGTCGTCGTCGGCGGCGGCATCAACGGCGCCGGCATCGCGCGCGACCTCGCCGGGCGCGGCTTGGCGGTGCTGCTGGTCGAGCAGGACGACCTGGCCTCGCATACCTCGTCGGCGTCGACCAAGCTCGTGCACGGCGGGTTGCGCTACCTCGAGCACTACGAGTTCGCGCTCGTGCGCAAGGCGCTCGCCGAGCGCGAGCTGCTGATGCGGGCGGCGCCACACCTGATCTGGCCGCTCGACTTCGTGATGCCGCACGCGCCGACGATGCGCCCGGCGTGGATGATCCGTGCCGGGCTGTTCCTGTACGACCACCTGGCGCGCCGGCGCTGGCTGCCGGCGTCGCGCGCACTGGACCTGCGCCGGCACGAGGCCGGGCGTGCGCTGCAGCCGCGCTACGCGCGCGGCTACGCCTACGCCGATGCCTGGGCCGACGACGCCCGGCTGGTGGTGGCCAATGCGATCGGCGCCGCGGCCGCCGGTGCCGGCGTGCTGACGCGAACGCGCTGCGTACGGGTGCGCCGGGATGGCGCGCAATGGCGTGTGCGGCTGGCGCCCGCGGCCGGCGGCGCCGAGCGCGAGCTCCGGGCGCGCGCGCTGGTCAACGCCGCCGGGCCCTGGGCCGCGCGCTTCCTGGCCGACGCCGCCGGTGCGCGCGACGGCCGCGGGCTGCGCCTGATCAAGGGCAGCCATATCGTCGTGCGGCGGCGCTTCGGCCACCCGATGGCCTATATCCTGCAATGCCCGGACGGGCGCATCGTGTTCGCGATCCCGTACGAGGGCGAGTTCACGCTGATCGGGACCACCGACGTCGAGTATCACGGCCCGATCGGCGAGGCCTCGATCGACGAGGCCGAGCTGCGCTACCTGTGCGACCGCGTCAACGACTACCTCGCGCAGCCGGTGTCGCCGGCCGATGTCGTATGGGCGTTTGCCGGCGTGCGCCCGCTGCTGGAGGGCGACAGCAGCGACCCGTCGGCGCTGACGCGCGACTACGCGCTCGAGCTCGACACCGCGGGCGGCGCGCCGCTGCTCAATGTCTGGGGTGGCAAGCTGACGACCTACCGCCGGCTCGCCGAGGAGGCAGCCGACCTGCTGGCCCCGCGCCTGGGCGCGCGCCGCGGCGCCTGGACCGCGGGTGTGCCGCTGCCCGGCGGCGACCTCGCGCGCTGGCTCGGCCGGCCGGCGCGCCATCCAGACCAGGACTTCGAGGACTTCGTCGGCGTGCTCGCGGCGCGCCACCCGCAGGTCGCGCCGTCGCTCGTGCGGCGGCTCGCGCGCGCCTACGGCAGCACCGCGGCCGACCTGCTCGCCGCGCCGCTGGGCGCGGCGGTCGCACCGGGCGTGCACGAGGCCGAGCTCGCGCACCTGCGCGCGTGCGAGTGGGCGCTCGCCGGCGACGACGTGCTGTGGCGGCGCAGCAAGCTCGGGCTGCACCTGTCCCGCGGCGAGGCGCAGGCGGTGCACGACTGGATGGCGCGCGAGGCGCCGGCCGGGGTTCCTTTGGATTCGTTTGCAAGTTCGGATTTGCGCGATTGACACCGAATCACGTTCTCTCTAGAGTGGCCTGGGCCACCGTCCCACCGCCCGCGAGGGCCTACCGCACAAGCGAGGAGACAGCACGATGAGACAGCAACCGACCCTGAGCGCGGTCGCGCTCGCCGCCCTGATCGCGGCCACGCCCTCGGCTCACGCCGACGCCGAGGCCGCCAAGCGCTGGATCGGCCAGGAGTTCAAGGTCTCGGCGCTCAGCCCGGCGCAGCAGCTCCAGGAGATGGAGTGGTTCATCAAGGCCGCGGCGCCATTCAAGGGCATGGAGATCAACGTGCTGTCGGAGACGATCCCGACGCACGAGTACGAGGCCAAGGTGCTGACCAAGGCCTTCTTCGAGATCACCGGCATCAAGGTCAACCACCAGCTGCTCGGCGAAGGCGAGGTGGTGCAGGCGGTGCAGACGCAGATGCAGACCAACCGCAACCTGTACGACGCCTACATCAACGACAGCGACCTGATCGGCACCCACTCGCGGCTGCAGTCGGCGGTCAACCTGACCGATTGGATGGCCGGCGAGGGCAAGGACGTCACCAACCCGATGCTCGATGTCGCCGACTTCATCGGCCGCAGCTTCACCACCGGCCCCGACGGCAAGCTCTACCAGCTGCCCGACCAGCAGTTCGCGAATCTGTACTGGTTCCGCTACGACTGGTTCCAGCGCCCCGACCTGAAGAAGCGCTTCAAGGACAAGTACGGCTACGAGCTCGGCGTGCCGGTCAACTGGAGCGCGTACGAGGACATCGCGAAGTTCTTCTCCGAGGACGTGAAGGAGATCGACGGCAAGCGAATCTACGGCCACATGGACTACGGCAAGCGTGCCCCCGACCTCGGCTGGCGCATGACCGACGCCTGGCTGTCGATGGCCGGTGCCGGCAGCAAGGGGATCCCGAACGGGCGTCCGATCGACGAATGGGGCATCCGCATGGAGGCCGGGTCGTGCAACCCGTCGGGCGCGTCGACCGCGCGTGGCGGCGAGACCAACGGCCCGGCCGCCGTTTACGCGATCCGCAAGTGGGACGAGTGGCTGCGCAAGTATGCGCCGCCGGGCGCGGCCGACTACGACTTCTACCAGTCGCTGCCGGCGCTCGCGCAGGGCAACGTCGCGCAGCAGATCTTCTGGTACACGGCGTTCACGGCGTCGATGGTGGCGCCGAAGAAGGACGGCAACAACACCGTCGATGACGCCGGCAAGCCGCAGTGGCGGATGGCGCCGTCGCCGCACGGCCCGTACTGGGAGGACGGCATGAAGCTCGGCTACCAGGACGCGGGGTCGTGGACGCTTTTCAGGTCGACCCCGGTCGACCGGCGCAAGGCGGCGTGGCTGTACGCGCAGTTCGTCGTCTCCAAGACCGTCGACACGCGCAAGAGTCACGTCGGGCTGACCTTCATCCGCGACAGCACGATCAATCACGCCTCGTTCAGCGAGCGCGCGCCGAACCTCGGCGGCCTGGTCGAGTTCTACCGCTCGCCCGACCGCGTGCAGTGGACGCCGACCGGGGTCAACGTCCCCGACTACCCGAAGCTGGCGCAGCTGTGGTGGCAGAACATCGGCGAGGTCAACTCGGGCAAGTCGACGCCGCAGCAGGCGATGGACCAGCTCGCCGGCGAGATGGACGACCTGATGGCGCGCATGCAGTCGGCCGACGAGAAGGCCAAGACCTACGGCGGCTGCGGGCCGCGGCTGAACGCGAAGAAGGATCCGAAGGAGTGGCTGGGCAAGCCCAACGCCCCGAAGGCGCTGCTGGCCAACGAGAAGCCCAAGGGCGAGACGGTCGACTACGACGCGCTCGTCAAGCGCTGGACGGCGGCGAAGAAGTGACCGTCGCGTCGTGACGCTGGCGCTGGAAGCGGTCTCGCTGCGGGTCGACGGCCAGACCCAGATCCACCCGACGGCGCTCGCGCTCGCCGAGCGGGGTTTCAACACCCTGCTCGGCGAGACCCTGGCCGGCAAGACGACGCTGCTGCGGCTGATGGCCGGGCTGGTGCCGCCGAGCTCGGGGCGGCTGACGATGCGCGGGCGCGACGTCACCGGGGTGGCGGTGCAGAAGCGCCGCGTCTCGATGGTCTACCAGCAGTTCATCAACTACCCGAACCTCGACGTGTTCGAGAACATCGCGTCGCCGCTGCGCGTGCAGCGCCTGCCGCAGGGCGAGGTGCGGCGCCGCGTCGGCGAGATCGCCGAGCTGCTGCAGCTGTCGGCGCTGCTCGACCGCCGGCCGGCGGAGCTGTCCGGCGGGCAGCAGCAGCGTGCGGCGCTGGCGCGCGCGCTGGTCAAGGACAGCGAGCTGGTGCTGCTCGACGAGCCGCTGGCCAACCTCGACTACAAGCTGCGCGAGGCGCTGCGCGACGAGCTGCCGCGGCTGTTCGCCGACCGCGGATGCCTGGTCGTCTACGCGACCACCGAGCCGTCGGAGGCGCTGCTGCTCGGCGGCCATGTCGCCACGCTGCACGAGGGCCGGGTCACGCAGTTCGGCCCCGCGGCCGCGGTCTACCGCGCGCCGGCGGACCTGGTGACGGCGCGCGTCTTCTCCGACCCGCCGATCAACGTCGTCCCGGCACGGCTGCGCGGCGGCCGCGTCGAGCTCGGCGACGGCACCGGCTGGCCGGCGCCGGCGGCGCTGGCGGCCGCCGACGGGCCGATCCAGCTCGCGCTGCGGCCGCACCACGTGCGCGCGGTGCACGGCCGCGGCGCCGCGCGCGACACGACCGGCGACGCCGCCGTGCGCGTGCGCGGCCGGGTGCAGATCTCCGAGATCAACGGCTCCGAGAGCGTCGTGCACTTCGAGCTCGGCGGCGCGACCTGGGTCTCGCTGATGCACGGCGTGCAGGAGTACCCGGTCGGCGAGGTGGCGGCGTTCGAGCTCGACGTCGCGCAGGCGCTGCACTTCTCGCCCGCCGGCCAGCGTCTGCAGGGCTGATGACGATGGCGCGCATCGACCTGCTGAAGCTGCGCCACAGCTACCGCGCCGATCCGCGGGACGACGCCGACTATGCGCTGCGCCGCCTCGACCTGCGCTGGAGCGACGGCGGCGCCTACGCGCTGCTCGGCCCCTCGGGCTGCGGCAAGACGACGCTGCTGAACCTGATCTCCGGCCTGCTGCAGCCGACCGAGGGCTCGATCGCGTTCGACGGGCACGACGTCACCGCGCTGCCGCCTGGCGCGCGCAATATCGCGCAGGTCTTCCAGTTTCCGGTCGTCTACGACACGATGACGGTCTTCGACAACCTCGCGTTCCCGCTGCGCAACCGCCATGTGCCCGAGGCCGAGGTGCGGCGCCGGGTGCAGGAGATCGCGGCGATGCTCGACCTGTCGGACCGGCTGGCGACGCGCGCGCAGGGGCTGACCGCCGACGTCAAGCAGAAGATCTCGATGGGCCGCGGGCTGGTCCGCGCCGACGTCGCGGCGATCCTGTTCGACGAGCCGCTGACCGTGATCGACCCGCACCTGAAGTGGCGGCTGCGCGGCAAGCTCAAGGAGCTGCACCAGCGCGTCGGGCTGACGATGATCTACGTCACGCACGACCAGACCGAGGCGCTGACCTTCGCCGACCAGGTCGTCGTGATGAACGACGGCGTGGTGGTCCAGGCCGGCACGCCGGTCGAGCTCTTCGAGCGCCCGCAGCATACCTTCGTCGGCCACTTCATCGGTTCTCCGGGGATGAACCTGCTGCCGTGCGAGGTCACGGGCGGCGTCGCGCGGCTCGCCGGGCAGCCGGTGGCGACCGCGAGCGCTCCGCGGCCGCCGGCCGGCGCAGCGCGGCTTCAGCTCGGCGTGCGGCCGGAGTTCGTCCGTTTTGCCGAGGACGGGCTGCCGGTGGCGGTGGAGGCGGTGCGCGACATCGGCCGCTACCGCATCGCCGACCTGCGCTGGCGCGAGCATGCGTTGAAGGTGCTGGTCGGCGAGGGCCAGCCGCTGCCGGCCGAACGCGGCTTCGTCGCCTTCGACCCGGCGCGCACGCAGGTCTACGCCGACGGCTGGATCGTGACCTGAACCGCGGCGACGCGATGGCCAGCAGCAAGATCCCCAACCCGCGCGCCTGGTGGCTGGTGCTGCCGGTGGTCGCGCTGGTCGCGTTCAACGCCGTGCTGCCGCTGATGGCGGTCGTCAACTACTCGGTGCAGGAGACCTTCGGCAACAACGAGTTCTTCTTCGAGGGCGTCAAGTGGTTCGAGGAGGTCGTCAACTCCGAGCGCTTCCGCGACGCGCTGCAGCGCCAGCTGCTGTTCACCGCGATCGTGCTCGCGATCGAGCTGCCGCTGGGGGTGGCGATCGCGCTGGCGATGCCGCGCAAGGGCTTCTGGGCCTCGGTCTGCCTGGTGCTGATGGCGATGCCGCTGCTGATCCCGTGGAATGTCGTCGGCGCGATCTGGAATATCTTCGCCTTGCCCGATATCGGGCTGCTCGGGCGCTCGCTGAACGCGCTCGGCTGGGACTACAACTACACGCGCCAGCCGGTGGCGGCCTGGTTCACGCTGGTGGCGATGGACGTCTGGCACTGGACCTCGCTCGTCGTGCTGCTGGCCTACGCCGGGCTGTCGGCGATCCCGGACGCCTACTACCAGGCGGCGCGCATCGATGGCGCGTCGCGCTGGGCGATCCTGCGCCATATCCAGCTGCCGAAGATGCGGCGCGTGCTGACGATCGCGGTGCTGCTGCGCTTCATGGACAGCTTCATGATCTACACCGAGGCGGTCGTGCTGACCGGCGGCGGCCCCGGCAACGCGACGACGCTGCTGTCGATCGACCTCGTCAAGATCGCGCTCGGGCAGTTCGACCTCGGGCCGGCGGCGGCGATGTCGCTGATCTACTTCCTGATCGTGCTGCTGCTGTCGTGGCTGTACTACACCATCATGACCAAGGACGAGCCGGCATGAGACAGGCTCGCCACGGCGGCGCGTCGATCCGCGAGCGCAGGGTGCGGAGGGCCCGGCGGTGAAACCGCGCGTCAGCGCCCTCGTGCCGGCGATCTACATCGTGTTCCTGATGCTGCCGGTCTACTGGCTGCTGAACATGTCGTTCAAGAATACGAACGAGATCCTCGGCTCGTTCACGCTGTGGCCGCAGACCTTCACGCTCGAGAACTACCGCAAGATCTTCACCGACCCGACCTGGTACGGCGGCTACCTCAATTCGCTCGCCTACGTCGCGATGAATACGCTGATCTCGGTCGGCGTCGCGCTGCCGGCGGCGTATGCCTTCTCGCGCTACCGCTTCCTCGGCGACAAGCATCTGTTCTTCTGGCTGCTGACCAACCGCATGGCGCCGCCGGCGGTCTTCGCGCTGCCGTTCTTCCAGCTCTACTCGGCGATCGGACTGTTCGACACCCATGTCGCGGTCGCGCTGGCGCACTGCCTGTTCAACATCCCGCTGGCGGTCTGGATCCTCGAGGGCTTCATGTCCGGCGTGCCGCGCGAGCTCGACGAGACCGCCTTCATCGACGGCTATCCGTTCTGGCGCTTCTTCGTGCGCATCTTCATGCCGACGATCGCGTCCGGCGTCGGCGTGGCGGCCTTCTTCTGCTTCATGTTCAGCTGGGTCGAGCTGCTGTTGGCCAAGACGCTGACCTCGGTGGCGGCCAAGCCGATCGCGGCGACGATGACGCGCACCGCGAGCACCAGCGGCTACGAGCTCGGCCTGCTGGCGGCGGCCGGCGCGCTGACCATCATCCCCGGCGCGCTCGTCATCTACTTCGTGCGCAACTACATCGCGCGCGGCTTCGCGCTGGGGCGGGTTTGAAATGAGGCCCCCACGCTCACGGCGTTCGCTGCCCCCCGAGGGGGCGCTTGCTGCGGACCGGCGAAGCCGGATCCGCGCAAGGGCGTGGCTGGGCCGGTTTCATGCGTCGCGGGTGGCGTGGTCGCGCCATGGATGACTGAGATGCAAGAGTCTGCGGGGATCCTCGGCTGGATGGCCTGGACCTGGCACACGGCGGTCTTCTGGTCCTGCATCGCGGCGTTGCTGCTGGGCATGGGCGTGTGGGAGTGGCTGCGCCCGGGAGGTGCGCCGCGGCGCGGGGTGCTCGGGCTGACGACGACGCGTGGCGACCGGCTGTTCATCTCGCTGCTCGCCGCCGGCTACCTGCACCTGCTGTGGCTGGCGCTGCTGGGCACACCGCTGTGGGGCGCGAGCGCGGCCTCGCTCGTGCTCGCGCTGCTCGTCTTCCGCTACGTCTGAGCGCCCCAGGGCCGGCTGCACCGGGTCCGACTGCCGTGCGGTTGAGTCGCCTCGCGGCGGCACGGCGACGACCCGAGGCCGACCGGCCGCGTGCGGCACTCGGGCACACTCCAGGCCCGTGCACGCCCGCTCCGACCTGATCGCCGGCACCGGCTTCGCGCTCGCCGCCGGCCTAGCCTGGGGGCTGGTCTTCGTCGCCCCGCTGCTGCTGCCGCATTACCCGGCGCTGCTGCTGTCGTGCGCGCGCTACCTCGCCTTCGGGCTGATCGCGCTGCCGCTGGCGCTGCTCGACCGGCGCGAGCTGGCGCGGCTGGCGCGCGCGGACTGGATCGAGGCGCTGAAGCTGTCGCTGGTCGGCAACCTGCTGTACTACGCCTGCCTGGCGGCGGCGATCCAGCGTGCCGGCGCGCCGCTGCCGACGATGATCATCGGCACGCTGCCGGTCGTGATCGCGATCGTCGCCAACCGGCGCCGCTCGGCGGCGGTGCGCTCGCGCGACGGCACGCTGCCGTGGCGGCGCCTGCTGCCGTCGCTGGCGCTGATCGGCGCCGGCATCGCGCTCGTCAACCGCGCAGAGTGGGCGCAGCTCGGCGCCGGCGCCGAGCCAGGCCGCTATGCCGTCGGCGCGCTGCTGGCGCTGGGCGCGGTCGCCTGCTGGACCTGGTATCCGATCCGCAACGCCGACTGGCTGCGCGCGCACCCGGGCCGCAGCCCGCGCGCCTGGGCGACTGCCCAGGGGCTCGCCACGCTGCCGCTGGCGGCCGTCGGCTACGCGCTGTTCGCGGCCTGGAGCGGCGGGTCCGGGAGCGCCTTCCCGCTGCCGCTCGGGCCGGATCCGCTGCGATTTCTCGGTCTGATGTTCGCGATCGGCCTGCTCGCCTCGTGGCTGGGGACGCTGTGCTGGAACGAGGCCAGCCAGCGCCTGCCGCCGGCCCTGTCGGGGCAGCTGATCGTGTTCGAGACGCTGGCCGCGCTGGCCTACGCGTTCGCGCTGCGCGGCCGCATGCCCGATGCGGCGGCCGCCGCCGGCATCGCCTTGCTGGTCGGTGGCGTGGTCTGGGCGCTGCAGGCGCGGCCTGTGGCGGGGGCGCCGGCGGGGGCGCATTGAGCGCTTCGGCCGAGGATGCGGCGCCGCCTGGCGACGCTGCCGCCCGCGTACCGGACCCGCCGGTGGCGCGTCGCCGGCACGGTCACCGCAGGCCGTCAGCGAGGCCTGCGCTCGCGTGCGATAGGCTCGGCGCATGACCTTCCCACTCGACTGGCTCGCGCTCGGAGCGCTGTCCGGCCATGGCGTGCTGATGCTCGTCTTCACGCTCGTGGTCTTCGCCGCCTTCGTGTCGGACCGGCTGGAGATCGGCACCGTGTGCCTGGCGGTGCTGATCCTGCTGCCGGCGCTGTTCTTCGTCTTCCCGATGCCGGGGGTCGAGCCCTACCGCTTCTTCGGTGGCTTCGGCCACCCGGCGCTGGTCGCGATCTGCTCGCTGATGATCCTCGGCCGCTCGCTGCTGCTGACCGGCGCGCTCGACCCGGCGGCGCGCCAGCTCGCGTGGCTGGTGGCGCGCGCGCCGTGGCTGGCGCTGCTGCTGGTGCTGGTCGGGGCGGCGGCGATGTCCGGGTTCGTCAACGACACGCCGCTCGTCGTGCTGCTGATCCCGCTGCTGACGACGGCGCTACGGCGCGCCGGGCGCGCGCCGGCCTTCATGCTGATGCCGATGAACCACGCGGTGCTGATCGGCGGCATGTCGACGACGATCGGCACCTCGACCAACGTGATCGTCGTCTCGCTGGCCGCCGGGCTGGGCGTGCCGGCATTCGGCATGTTCGATTTCTACCCCATCGTGGCGGTGGCGGCGCTGCCGGCGCTGGCCTACCTGTGGCTGGTCGCGCCGTGGCTGCTGCGCGATGTCGCCCCGGCGCAGCCGGTGCAGGCGCAGCCGGTCTTCGATGCCGAGCTGCGCGTGCTCGACGGCTCGCCGCTGGATGGCGCGACCGTGCGCACCGCGCTGCGCCGCACCGGGGGGCGGATGCCGCTGCGCCAGATCCGGCGCGCCGAGGGCACGCTGGCCGCGCCGCTGCCGGCGCTGGTGCTGCGGGCCGGCGACCGCCTGGTCGTGCGCGACACCGCCGAGCACCTCAAGGAATACGAGGCGCGGCTCGGCGCGCCGCTGCACGATTTCGACGGCGCCGGCAGTGCGCCGCTGGACCTGGTCGCCGCGCAGCTCGTCGTCACGCCGCAGTCGCCGCTGGTCGGCCGCACGGTGCGTGGCGAGCGGCTGCAGGAGAAGTACCAGCTGACGCTGATCGGATTGCGCCGGGCGCGCGACTCGGACGAGGCGCCGCCGGCGATGGAACACCTCGCCGACCTGCGCGTCGAGCCGGGTGACGTGCTGCTGCTGCAGGGGCACGCGGACGCCGTGCGCACGCTGCAAAGCGACGGCGTGGCGCTGATGCTCGACGAGCGGCTGGCGCTGCCGCGGCGGCGCAAGTCGCCGCTGGCGCTGCTGACGCTGGCCGGCGTCGTGCTGGCGGCCGGCGTCGGCGGGGTGCCGATCGCGCTGGCGGCGATGGTCGGCGTGCTCGTGCTGCTGGTCACGCGCACGCTGGCGTGGCAGGAGGTCGGCTCGTCGCTGTCGGTCAACGTCGTGCTGCTGGTGGCGGCGAGCCTGGCGCTGGGCGATGCGCTGGGCGTGACCGGCGGCACCTCCGCGGTCGCGCGCGGGCTGGTCGCGGTCGTCGAGGGCATGCCTGCGGCGTGGGCGCTGGCGGCGCTGATGGGGCTGATGGGGCTGCTGACCAACTTCGTCAGCAACAACGCGGCGGCGGCGGTCGGCACGCCGCTGGCGGTCGAGATGGCGCGCACGCTCGGCGTCACGCCCGAGCCCTTCGTGCTGGCAGTGCTGTTCGGCTGCAACCTCAGCTTCGTCACGCCGATGGCCTACCAGACCAACCTGCTGGTGATGAACGTCGCCGGCTACGCCTTCCGCGACTTCGTCCGCGTCGGCGCGCCGCTGTTCGCGATGATGTGGGTCGCGCTGTCGGTGCTGCTGGCGCGCCACTTCGGGCTCTGAACCTGGCCCCGGGCGACCGCCGGCGCCGCTTCAGCGCCGCTGCAGCACCAGCCCCTTGAGGTATTCGCCCTCGGGGAAGCACAGCGTGCCGGCATGGTCGGGGGCGGCCTGCAGGCGGCCGAGGATGCGCGCGTCGACGCCGGCGTCGACCGCCGCGCCGGCGACGATCTTGTGGAACAGCGAGGCGTCGATGCCACCCGAGCACGAGAAGCTCAGCAGCAGCCCGCCCGGCGCCAGCAGCGGCAGCGCGAGCCGGTTGAGGTCCTTGTAGGCGCGCGCCGCGCGCTCGGCGTGCGCCGCAGTCGGCGCGAGCTTGGGCGGGTCCAGCACGATCGCGTCCCAGCGCCGGCCGGCGGCGCGTGCCTCGCGCAGGAAGCGGTTGACGTCGGCCTCGACCACCTCGCAGGCGCCCTCGCCGTGGCCGTTCAGCCGCAGGTGCTCGCCGAGCAGCGCCAGCGCCGGCGCCGACGAGTCGACGCTGGTCACGCTGGCCGCGCCGCCGGCCAGCGCCGCCAGCGTAAAGCCGCCGGTGTGGCAGAAGCCGTCGAGCACCGACGCGCAGCCGAACTGGCGCACGAGCTGCGCGAAGCGCGCGCGGTTGTCGCGCTGGTCGAGGTAGCAGCCGGTCTTGTGCCCGTGCTCGATGTCCAGCGTCAGCCGCCAGCCATGCTCGGCGATCGCGAGCCTCGTCGGCCCGTCGCCGCGCAGCCAGCCGCGGCGCTCCGGCAGCCCTTCGAGCGCGCGCACCGCGGCGTCGGATCGCTCGTACAGCCGCGCGCAGCCGGCCGCCGCGACGAGCGCGTCGGCGATCGCATCGCGCCAGCGCTCGACGCCGGCAGCGCCGAACTGCGCCACCAGCGTGTCGGCGTAGCGGTCGACGACCAGCCCCGGCAGGCCGTCGGCCTCGCCGTGCACGAGGCGCATGCCGTCGCTCGCGATCGCCAGCTTCGCGCGCGCGGCGACCGACTCGGCGATGCGGCGGGCGAAGAACCCGCGGTCGATCCGCTCGGCCTCGTCGAAGCTCCACGCGCGCAGCCGGATCGCCGAGCGCGGGCTGTACGCGGCCCAGGCGAGGAAGGCGCCGTCGTGCGCCTCGACGCGGACCGTCTCGCCGGGGTCGGCGCCGCCGCGCTCGATCGCGCCGTCGAAGACCCAGGGGTGGTGGCGTTGCAGCGCGCGCTCGCGTCCCTCGCGCAGGCGGATCGTCTTCATCGCGCGGCCGCCCGCGTCATCAGGGTTTGCGCTTCGCGCGCGGGTGCGCGGCGTCGTAGACGCGCGCCAGGTGCTGGAAGTCCAGCCGCGTGTAGACCTGGGTCGTCGCGATCTGCGCGTGGCCGAGCAGCTCCTGGACCGCGCGCAGGTCGCCGCTGGACTGCAGCAGGTGCGACGCGAAGCTGTGGCGCAGCATGTGCGGGTACACATGCGTCGGCACGCCGGCGGCGATCGCCAGCGCCTTCAGCCGCGCGCGCAGCTGCCCTGTGCTCAGCCGCGTGCCGCGCCGGCCGACGAAGAGCGCCGGCTCGTCGGCGGCTGCGATCCGCCCGCGCAGCGCGCGCCATGCGGCGAGTGCCGCCAGCGCGGCGCGGCCGACCGGCACGCTGCGCCGCTTGCTGCCCTTGCCGAGCACATGCGCGCTGGCGTCGGCGTCGTCGATCCAGCCGGCGGCGGCCGGCGACGCCACCGCATCGAGCCCGACCAGCTCGCCGACGCGCAGCCCGCAACCGTACAGCAGCTCGACGATCGTGTGGTCGCGCGCCGCGAGCACCGGGTCGGCGCTGTCGGGGCCGCGGTATTCGGCCAGCGCCACCGCCTGGTCGACCGCGAGTGCCTTCGGCAGCGGGCGCGCCGCCTTGGGCGCGCGCACGCCGTCGACCGGGTTCAGCACCGGCGCGCCGGTGCCGCCCTCGCGGGCCCACCAGCGGTACAGCCCGCGCCAGGCGGAGAGCTGGATCGCGATGCTGCGCGGCGCCAGCCCCTGGCGGTGCAGCCGCGCGGCCCAGCCGCGCACGTGCTGCGGCTGCACCGCCGCCAGCGCGACGCCGGCCTCGTCGGCCAGGCTGCGCAGCCGCGCCAGCGCATCGCGCACCAGGGCCACGCTGCGTGGCGCGAGCCGGCGCTCGACCGCGAGATGCTGCAGGTGGCGCGCGACCGGGTCGCCGGCGTCGTTCGCGTCGCCCGGCTGCACGGCGTCGGCCATCGACTGCCCCGTCGCACGCGGCCGCGTTCAGCGCGCCGGCAGCAGCCGCTCCAGCGCCGCGCTCGCGGTCTGGCCGATGCGCGCCAGGAAGTCGGTGCCCATGTCGGCCGCATAGCGCGTCGGGTCGGGCGAGGCCAGCACGAGCAGCCCGAAGCTGCCGACCGCGGCGTCGCGGCTGCGCAGCGGGATCAACGCCATCGACGCCACCTGCTCGGGCGCCTCGAGCCAGCGCGCGGCGTCGAAGCCGCTGTTCGGGCCGCAGTAGGGATCGACGAGGCTGGCGGCGAAGATTCGCGTGTCCTCGCCGACTGGCGCCGCGAAGCCCTGGTCGGCGTAGTCCGGCGCCAGCGACCACAGCCGCAGCGCGGCCTGCGGGATCATGAACCGGCGCTGCAGCTCGTCGGTCAGCACGGCCGGCAGCAGCCGCGGGTCGGCCGTCAGCAGCAGCGCGCGCGTCCAGGCCTGCAGCTTGTCGGCGATGGCGACGTTGTCCTGGCCGTGGCGGATCATCTCGACCAGCCTCAGCTCGAGCCCGCGCACACGCTCGCGCAGCAGCTCGATCTGCCGCTCCTGCAGCGACACCGCGCGCGCGCCATGCGGGCTGGCGAGCTGCACGGCGGCGAGCAGCTCGGCGTGGCGCTCGAAGAACGCCGGCTGGGTGGCCAGGTAGCGCGCGATGTCGTCCTCGGTCAGGCCGCGCGCAGCGGAGGTGTCGGTCACAGTTCGATCTCCCCTTCGAAGACGGTCTCGGCCGGGCCGGTCATGCGCACGCTCGCGCCCTCGCCGGCCCACTCGATGGTCAGCAAGCCGCCGCGCGTGGTGACGTCGACGCGCGCGTCGAGCCAGCCGGCGCGGACCCCGGCCGCCACCGCCGCGCAGGCGCCGGTGCCGCAGGCCAGCGTCTCGCCGGCGTCGCGCTCCCACACGCGCAGCTTCACCGCGCCGCGCGCGAGCACCTGCACGAAGCCGGCGTTGACGCCGCGCGCGAAGCGCGGGTGGCGCTCGATGCGCGGGCCGTCGGCGGCCACCGGCGCGGCCTCGACGTCGGCGACGCGCTGCACCGCGTGCGGGTTGCCCATCGACAGCACGGCGACCTCGACCGTCCGTGGCGCGGCCTGCCCGGCAGCGGGCGGCAGCGCCAGCGGCCACCAGTCGATGCCGCCCTCGCGCCGCGGCGCGAGCCCCGCGCTGTCGAACGGCAGCGCCGCGGGTGCGAAATCCGGCGCGCCCATGTCGACGGTCACGCGGCCGTCGGGCTGCTCGACGAGTTCCAGCATGCGGTTGACGGTGCGCACGCGCACCCGCGTCTTGTCGGTCAGCCCATGCTCGCGAACGAAGCGAACGAAGCAGCGCGCGCCGTTGCCGCAGTGCTCGACCTCGGCGCCGCTGGCGCCGTTGAAGACGCGGTAGCGGAAGTCGACCTCGGGCGACTCGGCGCGCTCGACGAGCAGGATCTGGTCGGCGCCGACGCCGAAGCGCCGGTCGCCGAGGCGCTGGAGCTGGGCGCGGTCAAGCGCCAGCCGGCCGCGCGTGGCGTCGAGCACGACGAAGTCGTTGCCCGCACCCTGCATCTTGGTAAACCGCACGCGCATGATGGATCGGATTATCGGCGCGCGTCGTAGACCGGCGGTTCGCCCGGCGGCCGCGTCTTGAAGCGCCGGTGCACCCACAGGTACTGCGCCGGCAGGCGGCGGACCTCGGCCTCGATCCAGGCGTTCATCGCCGCCGCATCGGCCGCGTCGTCGCCGCTCGGCCAGTGCGTCCACGCGGGCAGGAAGCGTACGCGCCAGCCCTGGCCGCCGGGCAGCATCTCGGCCAGCACCGGCTGCACGACCATGCCCAGCGTGCGCGCCATGCGCGCCGGCGCCAGCAGTGTGGCCGCGGGCACGCCGAAGAAGGGGGCGAAGATCGCCTCCTCGGCGCCAAAGTCCATGTCCGGCAGGTTGAAGAAGGCATAGCCGTGGCGCTTGATCGCGCGCACCAGCGGCAGCGCGCCCTCGCCGTGGCGCGCGAAGACCTGGCCCTGGCCGAATCGAAGCCGGCCGCGGCGCATCGCGGCATCGAACACCGCGTTGCTCTGCGGCTGGTAGATCGACCCGACGAGACGCTTCTGGAACAGCTGCGTGGCCACCCCGGCCGCGTCCAGCGCCATGAAATGCGGCACCAGCCACATCACCGGCCGCTCGCTGCGCTCGGCCAGGCCGACATCGCCCTCGACCCGGATCAGCCTTGTGAGCCGCTCGCGGCTCGAATGCCAGAGCAGGCCGCGCTCGACCAGGCTGCGGCCGAGCCAGCCGAAGTGCTCGCGCAGCAGGGCCTCGCGCGCCTCGCGGCCGAGCTCGGGCAGGCACAGCTCGAGGTTGCGCCGCGCGACGCGCCGCCGGCTGCCGCCGAGACGGTACAGCGCGGCCCCGAGCGCGCGCCCGACCGCGTCGACCCAGGCCATCGGCAGCAGGTGGACGAGCCACAGCAGCGCGACGACGACGCGCGCGGCGGCGCGCTGCGGCGCGCTGCTGCGGTCGCGCCGCCAGCGCGGCTTGCCGGCGGGACGCGGCGCGGCGTCTTGCCCGGCGGCGCCGGGGGGCGGGCCGGAGGGGTTCATGCGGCCGCCGCCCGCGGCGCGCGCGGCGCCTTGTAGCGGTCGTAGCCCCACAGGTACTGCGCGGGGCACTGGCGGATCACCGCCTCCATCGAGCGGTTGATCGCCGCGGCCGCGGCCGCCTCGTCGGCGCCGGCTGCGGGTGGGTCGGCCAGCTCCTGTGCGTGCACGATCCAGCCGCGGCCGCGCGGCAGCCGCTCGGCCCACAGCATGCCGAGCACGGCGCCGCTTTGCTGCGCCAGCCTGGCCGCCAGCGTCATCGTGTAGGCCGGGCGGCCGAAGAACGGCGCCCAGACGCCCATGCCTTCAGGCGGGACCTGGTCCGGCAGCATGCCGACCGTGCCGCCGGCCTTCAGCGCGCGCAGCAGCTGGCGCACGCCGGCCAGCGTCGCCGGCGCGGTCGCCAGCCCCGGGCGCGCGCGCGCGGTCTCCTCCAGCCTGCGCAGCCAGGCCTTGCGCGCCGGCCGGTACAGCACCGTGATCGGCTGCGCGGCCCCGTAGCGCTCGGCGTAGGCCTGCGCAGCGACCTCGAAGCTGCCCAGGTGCGGCGTCAGCAGCACCAGCCCGCGCCCGGCGCCGAGCCAGGCGTCCAGCCGCTCGGCGCCGTCCCACACCACCGGGTCGGCCAGCGCGGCGGCCGCCGGGCGCAGCCACAGCCGCGGCAGCTCCGCCGTCAGGCGGCCGGCCTCGCCGACCGCGCGCCGGCGCGCGGTCGGCGCCACACCTGCCAGCGCCGCGTTGGCGCCCAGGCGTCGCCGGTAGGCCGGCGACGCCGCCCAGGCGATCCAGCCCAGCAGCGCGCCCAGCGCGTGCAGAAACCACAAGGGGAGCCGGCCCAGCCAGCGCAGCAGCGGCATCACGGTTCGTATACTCGGGGTGTCGCCGAGTTAAAGGACAACTTGCGGGGCGACGCGAAAACAGTACCGCTAAAGCGTTCGCCGCGATCGAAACGGCCCGCAACGGGCGGCCGGGGTTGGCGACACGCAGGGTCAACCAACCGGAGTCTATTGTGGCGAACGACTTTCTCTTCACCTCCGAATCGGTCTCCGAGGGCCACCCGGACAAGGTGGCCGACCAGATCTCGGATGCGATCCTGGATGCGATCTTCAGGCAGGACCCGCGCAGCCGCGTGGCCGCCGAGACGCTGACCAACACCGGGCTCGTGGTGCTCGCGGGCGAGATCACGACCAACGGGCATGTCGACTACATCCAGGTCGCGCGCGACACGCTTAAGCGCATCGGCTACGACAACACCGAGTACGGCATCGACTACAAGGGCTGCGCCGTGCTCGTCGCCTACGACAAGCAGAGCAACGACATCGCGCAGGGTGTCGACCACGCGAGCGACGACTACCTGAATACCGGCGCCGGTGACCAGGGGCTGATGTTCGGCTACGCCTGCGACGAGACGCCCGAGCTGATGCCGGCGCCGATCCACTACGCGCACCGCCTGGTCGAGCGCCAGGCGCAGCTGCGCCGCGACGGCCGGCTGCCGTTCCTGCGCCCGGACGCCAAGAGCCAGGTCACGCTGCGCTATGTCGACGGCAAGCCGCACAGCATCGACACCGTCGTGCTGAGCACGCAGCACAGCCCGGACCAGAGCGAGACGCCGACGAAGATGAAGCCGAGCTTCGTCGAGGCGGTGATCGAGGAGATCATCAAGCCGGTGCTGCCGCAGGCGTGGCTGCAGGATACGAAGTATCTGATCAACCCGACCGGCCGCTTCGTCATCGGCGGCCCGCAGGGCGACTGCGGGCTGACCGGACGCAAGATCATCGTCGACACCTACGGCGGCGCCTGCCCGCACGGCGGCGGGGCCTTCAGCGGCAAGGACCCGACCAAGGTCGACCGCTCGGCGGCCTACGCCTGCCGCTACGTGGCGAAGAACGTCGTCGCCGCGGGGCTGGCGCGGCAATGCCAGATCCAGGTCGCGTACGCGATCGGGGTCGCGCGGCCGATGAACATCACCGTCTACACCGAGGGCACCGGCGTGATCGCCGACGACAAGATCGCGCAGCTCGTGCGCGAGCACTTCGACCTGCGGCCGCGAGGCATCATCCAGATGCTCGACCTGCTGCGCCCGATCTACGAGAAGACCGCCGCCTACGGCCACTTCGGCCGCGAGGAACCCGAGTTCACGTGGGAGAGAACGGACAAGGCGGCTGTGCTGCGCGCAGCCGCGGGCCTGTAGGGCCCCGAGCGAAGCGAGCTTGGCCGTTCTCGGGCTGCGCTCATATCGCGTCAGCGATGTGAGCGCGGACCAGAGTAGCGACAAGGCGGCTGTGCTGCGCGCAGCCGCGGGCCTGTAGGGCCCCGAGCGAAGCGAGCCTGGCCGTTCTCGGGCTGCGCTCATATCGCGTCAGCGATGTGAGCGCGGACCAGAGTAGCGACAAGGCGGCTGCGCTGCGCGCAGCGGCCGTGCTGCAAGCCCGCCGTGCACCCACGGCACCCCTCCGTCATCCTTGAAATTCCCGCACGAAAAGCGGGAATTTCAGGGTGAATTCAGCGGTCATGCTCGACCGTCCTCGGCTTCGAGCCGCGGTCAGGGATACCCCTTGGTGCGCAGCCCGGCGGTCGCGATCGTCGGCCCGAGCCAGGCGCCAGCGACGCAAGCCCTCTCGGCTCGCGACGACGGCGCATCGCGGACCTCGGGCGATCCCCGAAGTCCCGCCGCGCCGCCGTTCAGCGCACCGGCACCGCGAAGCGATAGTCGAGGCCGACGCCCAGGCTCGCCGCGCTGAACTTGCGGCCGCCCGACCCGCGCGTCTCGATGCGGCCGAGTGCCGCGTGCAGCGAGAGCCGCTCATCCAGCAGGTAGCGCAGCCCGCCGCCGGCCTTGAGCCCCAGGCCGTGGACGTTGGCGCCCGCCATCAGCTGGCCGAACCACTGCAGCCTGTCACCCGGCCCGGCCCGCGTCTGCACGCCCAGCCCCGCCAGCAGCTCGCCGTATCCGGGGTAGCCCAGGTACTCGTTGGTCGCGACCGCCGCCTGCAGCGGCAGGTACCAGCGGCCGCCCAAGGGCGTGTCGATCTGGACGCCGAGCATGCGCAGATTGCCGCGCTCGACGCCCTGGTAGCGCAGGTCGAACTCGGTCTGCTGGAACAGGCCGATCCGGAAACCGCGCCAGGTGGCCGGAGCCTCGGCGCCGCCGGCCGACCCGCCGTCGCCCGCACGCAGGTGCTGCACCAGCGCCACGGCGTAGGTGTGGTTGCGCGAGGTGGCCTTCGGCGCGAAGAGATGGCCGACCGAGACCGCGAGCCCCAGGTCGCGCGTCAGCGCATATTCGAGCTGGACCTTGGGGTAGACCAGCAGGCCCGGGCCGGTGTCGATGACCGCGGGCGCATAACCGCCGGAGCCGACGCCGACCTGCCCGGCCAGGGTCAGGTCCGGCGTCAGGGGCAGCCGCTGGCCGACGCCGCCCAGCATCTGGTTGTAGATCGGCCGTCCACGGTAGCCGACGCCGAGTGCGGCGAACCAGTAGCGGTCGGGCGCGAAGAAGTGCGAGTACTGCAGGTCGGCGGTGCGCAGCGTGCCCTTGAACGAGCCCTGCGGATCGATCTGGCGCAGGTTGTCGAGCGATACCGTCAGCATGTTGCGGCCCATCTCGCGCGCCGCCCGGCGGTCGTCGGCCGCCGACAGCGCCTCGCCGTGGCGCGCGAAGACGCCGCTCAAGTAGGTATACGGGATCGTCACGAAGACGTTGGCCTGCGTGCTGTCGATGCGCGACTGCCTGAACTTCATCCGCGTCGCGCCGATGCCGAGCGCGGCCGCTCCGAGGTCGTAGGCCAGGCCGACCGAGGCCTTGACGAAGCCGCCCGTGCCCGACAGGACCTTGCTCTGCTCGACGCTGCGGCCGCCGCCGCCGCCGCCCGCGGACAGGTCGGCCGTCGCCAGCCAGGGCCCGGCGAGCCGGTAGCGCAGGTGGGCGCCGACGTCGAAGGCCATGAAGCCCCCGTACTCGCCCTCGACATGCGGGGCGTAGACGCCGGCGCCGAGGTAGATGCCGTCGTGCACCTTGCCGAGCACGTGGAACCCGAGCAGGTCGATCGGGGCGTCGCCGGGCACGTCGATGACCTGGTAGTCCAGCATCAGCATGGCGTCGCTCGGCCGCAGTTCGCTGTCGGCCTGGGCGACCGCAACCTGGCCTTGCGCGCCAGCCGAGCCGACCCCCAGCGAAGCGACCAGGCCGATCGCCGCCGACCAGCTTCGCGCGGCCCTGCGCGGCACCTGCTGCGACCTGCCGCCGCTGCCGGGCGAGCGCGCCGTGGCCGGTGGCGAGGTGGCCCGGCCGTACCCCGCGCCGCCCGAAACGGGCCGCCCGTGTGCATCCGATGGTCCGTTCAAGCGATCCTCCGCGCGCGCTGCCGCGATTCGCCGCGCGCGCGAGCGTAACCAGTTTCGGCGCCGTCGCCCCGGCCGCGGTCGGCGTGGGGTGGCGGCGCGAGGCTCGTCGCGCGCGCCCCGTCCATCGCGGCGTCGACGGTGACGATGCCGACCATGCGTTCGTCGGCATCGATGACCCGCAGCGCCAGCAGGTCGTGGCGGTCGATCAGCGGGGCGGCCTTCTCGCGCGGCTCGCCCACGCGCAGGCGGCGCGCCGACACTGCCCCGGGGACGCGCCGCCACGCTCGGCAGGTCATCGCGCTGGGAACTGGGCCAGCGCGGAGCCCTCCCTCATTGCAGCGCGGCCAGTGCTGCCTCTGGGGCTTTGTCCAGCACCTTGAGCAGCGATTTGGCGGCGCCCGTGGGGCAACGCTTGCCTTGCTCCCAGTTGCGGATGGTCTCCAGAGGCACGTCGATTCGTTCGGAGAATTCCGCCTGGCTCAAGCCCAAGCGCTTGCGAACACGGCGTGCGAACTTGGCAGCATCGTGCATGGCTTCGGCCTCATCGGCGGTCGCCTGCCGGCCAAGGTCGGCCTCGGTCGTTGCATCCACGCGCGCGCGATCGATGCGCCCGGAGGCCAGCGAGGCGGGGATTGCGGGATCAATCTTCGCGCGTACTGTTTTCATAGTGCCTGACCTCTCGCTGGTTGGCCTTGCGTGCGGAAATGATGCGGATCGCCTTGCGTCTGGGCGTGTAGACGACCGCGAATACGCGGTGTTCGATCCTGCCTACCAGTTGATAGCGTTCTTCGCCATAGCTGCGACGGGCGTCGACCTGGATCAGGCGATCCGGATCGAAGAAGGCCCTGGCGGCGTAGGCGAAATCGAACCCTCGCGATTCGAAGCACGCGTCGCTCTTCGCTTCATCCCATTCGAAATTCACGTGGCAACTGTAGGTCAATGGCCTACGGCCGGCAAGTTTGGGGAGGACTGGCATCCTCGCTGCGCATGAGGTCGGGTGATGGGTTGCACAAGCAGGCTGTGCACCGAGATCCCCGTGCAGGTGCACCAGCATGTGCGACCTTCGGCGCTTTCAGAGTCGGCGTGGCCCCCTCGGCCGCCGTCAACGTGGGGTGGCTGTGGCGAGCTCGCCGCGCCGCGGCCCGACGAGCTCGCCGGCCACGCCGAAGACATACGAATCCATCGCCAGCATGCCGTGCACGATGCCGCCTTCGATCACCTGCGCCGGCCGCATTGCGCCCGCCGCGCCGGCGGCCACGAGCAGCGGCCAGAAATGCTCCGGCGTCGGGTGCGCGCGCCGGGCCTGCGGCGCGTCGTCCAGCGTGCGGCGCAGCCGCGCCGCGTCGCCCTGCTCGACCGCCTCGCGCACCCAGGCCGCGAACGCCGCCACGTAGGCCTCGTCGTCGCCAGGCCCGATGCGGAACTCCTCCAGGTTGTGCGTCAGGCTGCCCGAACCGACGACGAGCACGCCCTCGTCGGCCAGCGGCGCGAGCGCCTCGCCGAGCGCCCATGCGCGGTCGGCATCGAGCCGCGACGGCAGCGAGACCTGGAACGCCGGCACATCGGCGTCGGGGTACAGGTGAAGCAGCGGCACCCAGGCGCCATGGTCCAGGCCGCGCCGCTCGTCGGCCTGCGCCGGCCAGCCAGCCTGCTGCAGGCGCTCGACGGTGCGCTGCGCCAGCCGCGGATGGCCGCTTGCCGGGTAGCCGAGCCGGTACAGTGCCGGGTCGAAGCCGCCGAAGTCGTGGATCGTCGCCGGCTGCGCGGTGGTGCCGACACGCGGTGTGGGCGTCATCCAGTGCGGCGACACGACCAGCACCGCATGCGGCCGCGGCAGCGCGCGGCCCAGCGCGGCGAGCCGCGGCCCGGCCAGGCCGGGCTCGATCGCGAAGGTCGGCGCGCCGTGCGAGACGAACAGGCTGGGCAGGCGATCCATCAGCGCGCCCCGATGATCGCCCGGTCGACCGAGAAGCGCCCGGCGCCGCTGAACAGCAGCGACAGCGACGCCGCGAACAACGCCAGCGCGAACTCGTAGCCACCGCTGGCGGCGAAGAATCCCTTGCCCCAGTGGACGGCGAAGATCGCGACCAGCATCGCGAACGCGAGCGCGGCCGCGGCCGGCCGCACCAGCAGCCCGGCGACCAGCGCCAGGCCGCCGAAGAACTCGGCCAGGCCCGCCAGCAGCGCCAGCAGATAGCCCGGATTCAGGCCGACCGATCCGAAGAACTGGCCGGTGCCCTCGAGGCCGTAGCCGCCGAACCAGCCGAACAGCTTCTGCGCGCCATGCGCGGCGAAGATGATGCCGACGGGGATGCGAAGCGCCAGGGCGCCGGCAGCATCGTCGGTGGCGATCAGGCGGTTGAAGAGCGAGGTGGACATGAGGGGTCTCCAGCGTAGGTGGCAGCGAGCTGCTGCGGTGAGAAGGACTGTAGAAGTCCCGTTGGAATCGATAAAGACACCAGATGTGGACACACCGTCCCGAATGTCGGGACAATAAGCCGTGGACCGATTCCAGGAAATGCGCGCCTTCGTCGCCGTCGTCGACCGCGGCAGCTTCGTCCGTGCCGCCGAGGCCCTGGCGCTGTCGAAGACCGCGGTGTCGCGGCTCGTCGGCGACCTGGAGGCCCGGCTCGGCACGCGGCTGCTGCACCGCACGACGCGCAGGCTGTCGCTGACGCCCGAGGGCGAGGTCTTCCACGATCGCTGCCGGCAGCTGCTCGACGGCGTCGCCGAGGCCGAGGCCGAGCTCGGCGCCCACGCCGGCGAGGCGATCGGGCAGCTGCGCGTCAACGTCCCGGTGAGCTTCGGGCTGCTGCACCTGGCGCCGCTGTGGCCGGCCTTCATGGCGCTGCACCCGAAGGTGATGCTCGACGTCACGCTGTCGGACCGGATCGTCGACCTGGTCGACGAGGGCTACGACCTCGCGGTGCGCATCGCGCGGCTGCGGGCGTCGTCGCTGGTCAGCCGCCGGCTCGCGTCGACGCGGCTGATCCTGTGCGCGTCACCGCAGTATCTGGGCCGCCACGGCGCGCCGGCGCATCCGTCGGAGCTGGCGCGCCACGCGGTGATCTCGTACGCGCTGCTGGCGATGGGCGAGCGCTGGGAGTTCGAGGGCCCCGACGGGCCGGTCGGCGTCGAGGTCGTGCCGCGCATGCGCAGCAACAGCGGCGATACCTGCTGCGCCGCGGCCGTGCAGCACCAGGGCATCGTGCTGCAGCCGTCGTTCCTCGTCGCGCCGCATCTCGCGTCGGGCGCGCTGGTCGAGCTGCTGCCGCAGTACCGCTCGATCGAGCTCGGCGTCTACGCGGTCTACCCCTCGCGCAAGCACCTGACGACCAAGGTGCGCGCGCTCGTCGACTTCCTCGTCGACGCCTTTCGCATGCGCGCCTGGCCGGCCTGAACGGCCGCGCTCGGTGCGCTGGTCGGTGCGCCGCGGGTGGCGGGTGTCAGCGAGCCACGGCCGTGCCGCGCACTCTCTCTGCGTCCGGGCGGCGGCCCGCCAGGAACTTCAGCGCGAGCGCCGCAGCGTGCGCGGCGTCATCCGGATGCTTCGGCAGGCGTGCGGACATACAGGTCGCGACGGCTGGCATCGACCGCGCGCCGCAGGAAGGGGTTGCGGATCGGCTGGTTCGTCAACAGGTCCACGCGGCGCCCGAGCAGCGATTCGAGCGCATCGGCCAGCCCGAAATAGCGATCCGAGATCGAGCGGGCAGGATCGGGGGCCAGGGTGACGATGAAGTCGAAGTCGCTGCGCGCCGGGTCGAAGCGGCCCTCGGCCGCCGAACCGAATACCTCCAGACGCTCGACCCCATAGGCGCGGCACAGCGCGGCGATCTCGTCACCGTGCTCGATCAGTGGCTGTGCGAGCGGGGGGCGCAGCATCGGATCATTATCCGTTCGCCGCGCCGGCGCTGCGTGCCCGTTCAGCGCCAGCAGCCGGCGCAGAACCTGGATCGCCGCTATCGAGGCTCGAGGCCGCGATGGACTGCGCCGAGATCATCGCCACCCTCGAGACCCACCGCGCATGGCGCGCGCAGCGTGTCGGCTCATCGAAGCTCGCCCTGACTTCCCCGAAACGGATCGAGGACCGGCACACCGGTCGGCTCGAAATGGCGCGTGTTGCGCGTGACCACCGTCAGGCCGTGCTCCAGGGCGGTGGCGGCGATGAGGAGATCGGCGCCGTCGTGGCCGGCTTGCGCGGACAGGCGGCCCCATCGGCGCGCTGTCGCGATGTCGATGCCGAGGATGCGCGGCGCATACAGGCTCAGGATCGTGTCGAGCCACCTGGCCAATGCCGAGGCGAAGTCCGGATTGCGGGGCTGTTGGCGGGCGATGCCGCGTTCGATTTCGCCGATGGTCACGGCGCTGAGAAACAGATCGGCGGCCCGTCGTGCGCCGATCCACTCGACCACGCCCGGGTCGCGCTCCTTGCGTCGCAGCTCGGACAGCACGGCCGTGTCGAGCAGAACCATCTGAGGCCAGTTTCGCGGGCGCGCAGGGACAGGCGGTCGAACGTCTGGTCGTCCTGCGGAAGCTCGAGCAGGCACTGCGCCAGCGAGGGTGCCTGTGCCCGCTCCAGACGTTGCAGCCGCTCGTAATCCTCGGCGGACAGCACCACGCCGACCCGTTTACCTCGGCGCGTCACCCACTGCGGCTCGCCCCGCAGCGCAGCATCGACCACCGCGCCGAAGCGGGTTCTTGCATTCCGCAGCGACCAAGTCCGCTTCGCCATGGCGTTCTCGCTCTCCTCCTGTCATGGCTAGATGCTGGGCCTGTGGCTGATCGCCGTCAATCCGCCCGCAGTCGCTGGACCGAATCCAGCCGTGCGGCCTTGCGGGCGGGCAACACGCCGGCGCTGCGCGCCCGGTTCTGCGCCAGCAGCCGGCGCAGCGTCCAGGTCGCCGACGTTGAGGGAAAATGCCGGCGTGGACCGCTCCGAAATCCTCGCCATCCTCGAAACCCACCGCGCCTGGCTCGCGCAGCGTTTCGGCGCGCAGGAGATCGGTCTGTTCGGGTCGGCCGCGCGCGATGAAATGCGCGCCGACAGCGACGTCGACATTCTGGTCGAGTTCGACCAGCCGCCCACCTTCGAGCGCTACTTCGGTCTCGAGGACTGGCTGGAGCAGGCCCTGGGCCGCCCGGTGGACCTCGTCACGCCGGGCGGGCTCAAGCCGCGCGCGCGCCAGCATGTCGAGCGGGATCTGATCCGTGTCACGTGACTGGCTGCTTTGCCTGGACGACCTGATCGCGAGCGCCGAGAAGATCGGCCGCCTTATCGGCGGGCGCGAGCTGGCCGCCGTGTTGCAGGCCGACGCGCGGCAGCTTCAGCGCGACTGCGCGGGCTGATCCGCGCGCGCCCGGTTCAGCGCCAGCAGCCGGCGCAGGATCTCGTCGTCGGGCATCGCCGGCGTCCAATCGGCCCAGCCGTAGGCGGCGGCGACAGCGGCGTCGAGAGCGGTGTGGGCGTCGGCCAGCCAGGCCGGGCGCTGGTTGTAGAGATTGGTCAGCGTGCGCCTGGCGAGATCCTTCTCGTGGCCGGGTTTGGCGACGATGCGGTCCGGGTAGGGCGAACGGTCCATGCCGAGCGGAACGACCTCGGGCACGCGATCGGTCCACTCCGGCGGATTGAGCCAGCGGGCGCGCAGTGCGACCAGCCGCGCGGCGGCGCGGGCGATGGCCTCGGCATGCGGGCGCACGGTGGGCGGCAGGTCACGCCGACGAACGGCGGATTCCCCACCACCGCATCCGCTTCCGGCCACGCCGCCGGCGCCCCATCCGCCCCCAGCACCGCGTCGCGCGTCTCGATCTGGTCCAGCGGCTGCAGCACCGGGTCGCTTCGGAAGCCGTAGCCGCGCTGGATGCGCCACTGCAGCTCGCCGATCCAGACCGTCACGCGCGCCAGCTCCGCCGCATATTCGTTGAGCTCGATGCCGCGCACGTTGTGCGGGCCGGTGACGTCGTGCTGGCGCTGCAGCCCCAGCGCCTCGGCCTCCAGATTGACCTGGTGCTCGATATCCTTCAGCGCCTTCAGCGCCAGGTACAGGAAGTTGCCGCTGCCGCAGGCCGGGTCGAGCACGCGGTAGCGCTCCAGCCGCTGCAAATAGCCGGCGAAGGCAGCCTGGGCGTCGCGCCAGGCCTTGTCGCCATGGCGCTTGCTGCGCGCCATCGCCTGCTCGATCACGGTGCGCGCGGCGGCCCATTCGGCCCGCAGCGGGCGCTGCACGACCGGCTCGACCAGCCGCAGGATGGTCGCCGGGTCGGTGTAGTGGGCGCCGAGCTGGCTGCGCTTGTCGGGGTCCAGCCCACGCTCGAACAAGGTGCCGAGGATCGCGGGGTCGATCGCGCTCCAGTCCAGGGTGCTGGCAGCGCGCAGCGCGTCGACATCGGCCTCGGCCAGCGGCGGCACGTCGACGTTGGCGAACAGGCCACCGTCGAACCACGGCACGGCGTCGACGCCGAACAGGCCGCCGGCGCCCATGGTCTCGAACAGCTTGTGCAGCTGCGCCTGCAGCACGGCCGGCGCCACGCGCGCGGCGACGAGTCGCTCGAACAGCCGCTCGGGCAGCAGCCCGGTGTCCTCGGCGAAGAAGCAGAACACGCACTGCGTCAGGAAGTGGCTGACGCGCTCGGCGGCGACGCCGGCGTCGCGCAGCCGCTTGGCGGTGGCGGCGAAGCTGCGCGCCGCGGCCTAGGAGGCTGTCGGGCTTTGGGAGGGCCCCGCGTTCGGCCGGGAAGGGGCCTGATGCAAGGCGCCGGCGCGCCGCCGGACTGGGCGTCCGGCAAGCGTCGGCAACACCGCAGCAGGCCCCTTCCCGGCCGAACCCTTCGGGCCGGGGCGATTCAGGCTGCCATCCGTCGTTGCCGGCTCGTTGTGTGGACTCGCCACACGGCCTCGCCGGCGCCTCGTCTGGCAGCCTGACTCGCCCCGGCGCGGGGCCCTCCCAAAGCCCGACAGCCTCCTAGGTGATCTCGCGGTTGCTGCGCCGCGGGCGGAAGCTGCCGGGGTCGGTCCACAGCCGGCGCAGAAGCTGCTGCACCTCGGGGCGCGCCAGCTCGGCGAGCTGTACCCCATGGCACTCGCTGGGCGTGCCGGTGAAGTGGGTGTGGATCTCGATCGTGCGGCGGTCGCTGACGACGAGCAGCGGCGGGCTTTCCAACGCCAGCGCGTACATCATCAGCTGGCGCAGCGCCGGGCCCAGCCTGGCGCCCGGGGCCTCGTATTCCCACGCGAAGTGGCCGCGCAGCCAGACGTCGGCGAAGCCGTCGGTGCGAACGCCGGCGCCGCCGGTCTTGAGCAGGCCGCGCTCGAAGCAGTAGCGGTCCGGGTCGTCCGGCTCGGGCACGCCGAGCGCGCGGCACAGGTCGATGAAGTGCGGCTGCGCGCCGGCGCGCTCGCCCAGCGCATCGGCCGCGCTGCCGGTGCACCACTTGCGGACGAACTCGGCGGCGTTCACGCGCCCGGCTTCAAGGCAGGTCTCGCACCTGGTCGCCGTCGCGTGCCAGCGCGCCGGCGGCGGCGAGCTCCTCCAGCACCTGCAGCAGCCAGGCGCGGCGCGTGGCGACACCCGGCGGCGGGAAACGCTGCCAAAGCGCGGCCATCAGCGGCGCCGCCTCGGCCCAGTCCAGCAGCGCGTCCAGCGCCTGCGCGCGCTCCTCCATCAGGTGGTACTTGACGAGCACCTTGAGCGCGTGGCGCGCATGGCGCGCCGGGTCGGCCTTGAAGCCGGCGATGCGCGCACGCGCGCGCGCCAGCGCGGTGGCGACATCGCCGAACGGCGCGCCGTGGCCGGGGATCACGGCCTTCAGCGGCAGCGACGCGATCGTCTCCAGCACCGCGGCGACGTCGTCGAATCCGCTCTCGCCGGTCAGCTCGGGGAAGACGACGCCGAAGCCATGCTCCCACAGCGCGTCGGCGGAGACGAGCACGCCGTGCGCGCGGTCCAGCAGCATCACCGAGTGCGGGTCGTGCCCCGGCGCGGCCAGCACCTCCCATTCGCGTCCGCCGGCGACGAAGGCCTCGCCCGGCGCGAGCAGCGCGTCGACGCCGAAGCGCGCGATGCGCTGCCCGGTGGCGCGATAGCTCAGCGCGTCCTCGTCCCACGCGCGCACCGCGTCGGCTTGGCCCGGCGGCACCGCCACCGGCACGCCGAAGGCACGCGCGAGCGCCGCATTGCCGCCGCAGTGGTCGCTGTGCAGGTGGGTGTTGACGACGCGCGCCAGCGGCCGCCCGGCGAGCGCGTCGCGCACGAGGGCGACCGTTTGCGGCGCGTGGTCGACATGGCCGGTGTCGACCAGCAGCGCGCCCGGCTCGCCGGGCGCGGCGTGGATCAGCAGGTTGTTCGACGACAGCCAGCCGCGCTCGAAGACGGCCAGGCCCTGCAGCAGATCGTGGGTCGGCATCGGCGCGATTGTCGCTTCGCGCGCCGGCGGCGGGCCCGGCCGTGACCCGCGGTGCGTTCAGCCGTGGCCGGTCGCGCCGGCGATCGCCTCGGCCAGGCGCGCCATGTCGATCGGCTTGGTCACGAGGTCGTTCATGCCGGCATCGCGGTAGCCGGCGCGCTGCTCGGCCAGCACGTTGGCCGAGACGGCGACGATCGGCACGCTGCCGGCCGCGCCGCTCAGGCGCCGGATCGCGCGCGCAGCGGCCACGCCGTCGAGCTCGGGCATCTGGATGTCCATCAGCACGAGGTCGTAATGCTGCTGCTGCACGCGCTGCAGCGCGGCGCGGCCGTCGCCGACGACCTCGGCCGCATGGCCGAGCTGGTCGAGCATCGCCGCCAGAAGCATCTGGTTGACCGGGTTGTCCTCGGCGACGAGCACACGCAGCCGGCGCGTGTGGCCGCTCGCCGTGCCGGCGCCCGGGCCGCCGGGCTGCGTCTCGGCCGCCGTGGCACTCGGCGCGGCGGCGGGGTCGGCAGGGTCGGCGGCCAGCGGCAGCGGCAAGCTGACGCGGAACTCGCTGCCGTCGCCCGGCCGGCTGTCGACCTCGATCGTGCCGCCCATCAGCCCGGCGAGCTCGCGCGAGATCGCCAGCCCCAGGCCGCTGCCGCCGAACTGGCGCGCGATGCCGCTGTCGGCCTGCGTGAAGCGGTCGAACAGCGTCGGCAGCGCGTCGGGCGCGATGCCGATGCCGGTGTCGCGCACCGCGAGCAGCCAGTCGACGCGGCCATCGTCGCGCGTGCGCGCGTCGCTGGCCAGCTCGATGCGGCCCTGGTCGGTGAACTTGACCGCATTGCCCGCCAGGTTGACCAGGATCTGCCGGATCCGCCCCGCGTCGCCGAGCAACCGCGCCGGCACGCCGGTGCCGTGCACGGCGACCAGCGTCACGCCCTTCTCGGCCGCGCGCGGGCGCAGCAGCGTCGCGACCTCGTCGACCAGCGTGCGCGGGTCGAAGGGCGCGGGCTCCAGCGTCACGCGGCCGGCCTCCAGGCGCGAGATGTCGAGGATGTCGTTGATGATCGCCAGCAGCGCCTCGCCCGAGCGGTGGATGGTCTGCGCGTACATGCGCTGGCGATCGTCGAGCCTGGTCGCCAGCAGCAGGCTGTTCATGCCCAGCACGCCGTTGAGCGGGGTGCGGATCTCGTGGCTCATCGTCGCCAGGAAGCGCGTCTTGGCCTCGTTCGCGGCCTCGGCGGCGTGGCGCGCGCGCTGCAGCTCGGCGGCGGCGGCGCGCCGGGCCGTCACGTCGCGCGAGATCGAGACGATGCCGCCGTTGGCGGTGCGGCGCTCGCTGGTGGCGACGACGATGCCGCCGGGCAGGTGCTGCTCGAACTCGCGCCCGTCGCGCCGGCGCGCCGCCATGCGCTCGCCGATCCACGCGCGCCGCGCGGCCTCGTCGGCGTCGGGAAGGATCGCGCGCGCCGCCGCCTGCGCGATCTCGTCCACATGTGCGCCGACGCGCATCACCGGCCGCAGGTAGGGGAAGAGCGTCAGGCAGCGCTCGTTCCACGCGACCAGACGCTCGTCAGGGCCCCACAGCAGAAAGCTCTCGTCGATCGACGCCAGCGCCTCCTCCAGCACCTGGTGCGCATTGCGGGCATCGGCGCTGGCGGCGGTCAGGCGCAGGATCGCGGTCTGCGCCAGGCCGCCTGCGGCCAGCGCCAGCGCGACGAAGACGCCGGCGACCGCCAGCGTCGCGAAGCGCGCGCCGGCGGTCGCCGCGAGCACCGCCTCGGCGCGGATGCCGGCGCTCACGCGCACGCTGTTGTAGAGCGTCGTCCGCGTGGCCGCGTACGAGGGCGCGCCGTCCAGCCGCCCGGCCACCTGCCGGCCCGGCGCGGGTGGCAGGTCCTGCGCCCACGGGCGCGAGCGGCCGAGCAGCGAGTCGTTCGGCGGCACGCTGGCCAGCAGCCGCCCGGGCGCGGTCTCGACCGCGATCCACAGTCCCTCGACCGGCAGCGCCGGCGACAGCAGCGTGACCAGCTCCGACACCGGCAGCGTCGCCAGCGCGACCCGCCGCGCGGGCCCGGGCGGCCCGACCGCGCGCGCGAGGTGGATCACGCGCTCGCCGGTCCCGGGGTGAGTGGCCGGCGCGCCGATCGTCAGATCGGGTGCCGGTTGCGCCAGGACGCTGGCCAGGAACCCCGGCGGCAGCCCGGGGCCCAGGCGCGTTGTCGCCTCATGCGCCGCCGCCAGCACGCTGCCGCCGGCATCGAGCAGCGCCAGGTCGAGCAGCAGCAGCCGCTGGTCGACGAGGACGCGCAGCAGCGCGGACGCTGGCGCGGCGTCGGCGCCGCCGGCACCGCGAATCCAGGGCAGTTGCTCCAGGCCCGCCAGCAGCAAGTCGAGCTGCAGCAGGTTGCGGTTCAGCGTGGTCTCGGCGTTGCGCGCGAGCGCCTCGGCCTCGCGCACCGCGGCGCGCTCGGCGTTGCGGCCGATCTGCCCGAGCAGCCCTGCCGCGACGCCGACGACGAGCAGCGAGAACAGGGTCGCGGCCAGCCAGACCCCGCGCCGCGCGCCTCGCGACGATTTCATGGCCCGGGGACCGCGGCCTCGATGCCGGTGACCGGTGCCAGCGTGCGGTTCCAGACCTCGGCGCATTCGGCTCCGCAGCGCTGCACCCAGCGCGGCAGCACGCTGCCGACGACGATCTCGCGCCCGCGCTTCAGGTCCGCCGGCGTGGCGGCGACGACGGCGATGCTGCCGCGGCGGCCGCCGGCGCATGCGGCGTCGCCGCGGTTGCAGGCCAGGCCGCCCTCGGTCTCGCGCTCGGCTTCGGCCCAGATCGCCGCCTCCAGCGAGGCCAGCTCGCGCTGCAACAGCGCACGCAGGTCAGGTGCCAGGGCCTGCCACGCGGCGGCATTGGCGATGAACACCCCGAGCCCCCAGTTGACGGCCATCGTGTGCAGATGCGTCGTCACCTCGTGCAGGCCGATGATGTTGCCCGACATCGCGCCGGTGATCGCGCACTCGATATCGTCGTTCTTCAGCTTCGGGATGATGTCGGCGAAGGCGGTCTGCACCGGCACCGCGCCGAGCGCCTCGACGAAGTCCGACTGCGACAGGGCGGAGCTGCGGATGCGCCGGCCAGCCAGGTCCGCCAGGCTGGTGAACGGCCGCTTGCAGAAGGTGACCTGCGCCGGATAGACGTAGACCGCGAGCAGCTCGGCGCCCCAGCGCCCGCGCAGCCGCTGCTGCAGATGCGGCCGGAATGCCGCCGTGTGGCGGCGCAGCGTCGGCAGGTCCGGGTTCAGCCCGGCGAGGTCGGGGGCGCCGAGCTGGGGGTCCTGGGCTGCCACCAGCGGCAGCAGCGCGGTGGCGTAGGGCACCGCGCCGACCTGCACCAGCCGCAGCATCTCGCCGCCGCTCAGCCCGGCCTGGTCGAAGGCGACGATGTCGGCCGCGAGCCGGCCGCCGCTGACGCGCGGCAGCACCTCGGTCCAGAACGGGCGCTCGTGGCGCGTATAGGGGTTGAGCTGCCCGAGGCTGCCGACGATACGAAGCCGCTGCGGCGCCGGCGTCGATGCCTGCTGCGCCTGCTGGGGCTGCTGCGCCTGGGCCCGCGCGACCGGCGCGACGGCAGCCATCAGCGCGACGAGCGCCGCCAGCGTCGCCAGCGCGCGCGGCACGAGCCATCGATCGAGCGATGAGGTCCATGACGGCCAGGAAGGCCGCCTCGGGTTCGATCCGGGCCGAGGTCTCAGCACATGCTTCCGCGGTGGTCGGCAGGGGCATGGCGGCATCGCACGGCCCCTGCTCCTGCCCCCGAGGGCACCCACTCTAGCAGACGGGCGTGCGCGGCACTGCGGCAGGCGCCGGCGGCGGCGCGCAGCCGCCGGCGCGTTCAGCCGATCGCCATCAGGCTCGCATTGCCGCCCGCGGCCGCGGTGTTGACGCTCAGCGCGCGCTCGGTCACGAGCCGCTCCAGCGGCACGCCGGCTGCCCCCGGCGCCAGCGCGGCGACGGCGACGATCGCACCGCCGCGCGCCGCGAGCCGCACCGCGGCATCGCGCAGGCCGTCGGCGCCGGCGTGCACGATCGCGGCGTCGACCGCTGCCGTCGCCTGCGTCCAGTCCTGCGCCAGCGCGATCCGGTCGCGCACCGCGGCCGGCAGCGAGTCGGCCAGCGCGCGCGCGCCGGCCGGCCAGACCGCGCGGCTGCCGACGGCGAGCGCCGCCGCGAGCTGGACCAGCCGGTCGTCGTCGCCGGCCGCTCCGTCGGCGGCCAGGCACAGCACCGCCTCGCGCGCCAGCGTCGCGTAGACGTCGAGCTGCCCGGTCGGCCCGGCGAGCACGCGCTGGCGGCCGGCCGGATTGGCGGTGGCGAAGCGCGCGCAGGCTTCGGCCAGCGCGCCGCGCTGCTGCGCCTGCGCCCAGCGCTGCAGCGCGGCCAGCGCCGGGTCGGTCGCCGATCCGCGGTCGTCGGTCGCCGCCATGGCGTGGGCGTCGGTCCGGCCGAACAGCTCGCTGCCGGCCGAAGCGCCGAGGCTGGACGCCAGCCTCGACGCATCGGCGCCGCGCGGCGCGCTGCGCCCGGCGTCGGCGCCGGCGTCGCGGCCGAAGGACTCGACCGCGCGCCGCGCCGCATCGGCCGGCCGATCGGCGAGCAGCCGCAGCAGCGCCAGCGGCCCGCCGGCCTTGGGGCCGGTTCCCGACAGCCCCTCGCCGCCGAAGGGCTGCACGCCGACGACCGCGCCGACCATATTGCGGTTGACATAGACGTTGCCGGCGCGCGTGCCGGCCAGCGCCTGCGCCACCGTCTCGTCGATCCGCGTGTGCACGCCGAAGGTCAGCGCGTAGCCGCTGGCGTCGACCTGCGCCAGCAGCGCCGGCAGCGCGTCGCGCTCGTAGGTCAGCAGGTGCAGCACCGGGCCGAAGACCTCGCGCTCCAGCTCCGCCAGCCGATCCAGGTGCACCAGCGTCGGCGGCACGAAGCAGCCGTGCGCGGCGGCGTCGGTGTCGACTGGCGCCGGCTGCACGACGCGCCGGCCGCGCGTGCGCATCGCCTGCAGGTGGCGATCGATGCCGGCGCGCGCGTCGGCATCGATCACCGGGCCGACGTCGGTCTCGAGCCGCCGCGGGTCGCCGACGCGCAGCTCGCGCGTCGCGCCTTCCAGCATCTCGAAGATGCGCGCGGCGGCGTCGCGCTGCACCGCCAGCACGCGCAGCGCCGAGCAGCGCTGGCCGGCGCTGTCGAAGGCCGACGCCAGCACGTCGGCGACGACCTGCTCGGGCAGCGCCGACGAGTCGACGACCATCGCGTTCTGGCCGCCGGTCTCGGCCACCAGCGTGACCGGCCGGCCGTGGTCGTCCAGCCGCTCGGCCAGCTTGCGCTGGATCAGCCGCGCGACCTCGGTCGACCCGGTGAACAGAACCCCTTGCACGCGCGCGTCGGCCACGAGCGCGGCGCCGACCGTCTCGCCGCGCCCGGGCAGCAGCTGCAGCGCGCCGCGCGGCACGCCCGCAGCGTGCAGGATGCGCACCGCCTCGGCGGCGACGAGCGGGGTCTGCTCGGCCGGCTTGGCGAGCACCGGGTTGCCGGCGGCGAGCGCCGCGGCGACCTGGCCGGTGAAGATCGCGAGCGGGAAGTTCCAAGGGCTGATCGCCAGCAGCGGGCCGAGCGGCCGGTGCGTGGCGTCGTCCCAGGCCGGGCCGCGGACCTGCGCGGCGTAGAAGCGCAGGAAGTCGACCGCCTCGCGCACCTCGGCCAGCGCGTTGGCGGCCGACTTGCCGGCCTCGCGCACGAGCAGCGGCAGCAATGACTCGGTGCGCGATTCGAGCGCGTCGGCGGCGCGCTCCAGCGCCACGGCGCGCGCCGCGGCAGGGGTGGCGGCCCAGGGCCCGGCGGCGCACGTCGCGGCGGCCAGCGCGCACTCGATGTCGGCCGCGCCGGCTTCGCGCACCTGGCCGACCGCATCGCGCCGGTCGGCCGGGTTGGCGACCGGCCGTGGCGGCTCGGGGGCGGCGTCGCCGTCGATCAGCGGGGCCGCCTGCCAGGTCGTGGCCGCCGCCAGCGACGCCTCGACGGCGGCGATCGTCGCCTCGTCGGCCAGGTCGATCCCGCGCGAGTTGGCGCGCGCCGGCCGCGCCGCCGCGTACAGGTCGCGCGGCAGCGGGATCGCCGGGTGCGGCGCGCCGAGCGTGCCCTCGCGCTCGGCCGCCGCTTGCACGGTGCGCACCGGATCCTCGACCAGCGCTTCCAGCGCCAGCGCGGGGTCGGCGATGCGGTTGACGAAGCTGGTGTTGGCGCCGTTTTCCAGCAGCCGGCGCACCAGGTAGGCCAGCAGCGTCTCGTGCGTGCCGACCGGCGCGTAGACGCGGCACGGCCGGCCCAGGCCGCCGGCGGCGGCGGGCCTGACGACCTGCTCGTACAGCGGCTCGCCCATGCCGTGCAGGCACTGGAATTCGTAGGCGTCGGCCGGCGCGGCGTCGCCGCCGGCGAGCGCGTGCACCGCCGCCAGCGTATGCGCGTTGTGGGTCGCGAACTGCGGATAGACCGCGTCGGGCGCGGCGAGCAGCTTGCGCGCGCAGGCCAGATACGCGACATCGGTGTGCGCCTTGCGCGTATAGACGGGGTAGCCGGACTGGCCGCCCTCCTGCGCGCGCTTGATCTCGCTGTCCCAGTAGGCGCCCTTGACCAGCCGGACCATCAGCCGCCGGCCGCTGCGCCGCGCCAGGTCGACCAGCCAGTCGATCACCGCCGGGCAGCGCTTGCCGTAGGCCTGGACGACAAAGCCCAGCCCCTGCCAGCCGGCGAGCGCCGGCTCGAACGCGAGCCGTTCCAGCAGGTCGAGCGAGATCTCGAGCCGCTCGGACTCCTCGGCGTCGATATTCAGCCCGATCTCATGCGCGCGTGCCTGCCGCGCCAGCGCGAGCAGCCGCGGGTAGAGCTCGGCGTGCACGCGATGCGCCTGCGCGCGCAGGTAGCGCGGGTGCAGCGCCGACAGCTTGACCGAGATCCCCGGCCCGGCGATGACGCCGCGCCCGGCCGCGGCGGCGCCGATGGCGCCGATCGCGCCCTCGTAGGCGGCGAGGTAGCGCGCGGCGTCGGCCTCGGTCATCGCCGCCTCGCCGAGCATGTCGTAGGAGTAGCGGAATCCCTCGCGCTCGCGCGAGCGGGCGCGCGCCAGCGCCTCGGCGATATCGCGCCCGGTGACGAACTGCTCGCCCATCATCCGCATCGCCATGTCGACGCCCTTGCGGATCAGTGGCTCGCCGCCGCGGCCGACGATGCGCGCCAGCGCCGAGGCCAGCCCGCCCTCGCTGTGCGTGGCGACCAGCCGGCCGGTGATCAGCAGGCCCCAGCTCGCGGCGTTGACGAACAGCGACGGGCTGCGGCCGAGGTGCGACTCCCAGTCGCCGCCGGCGAGCTTGTCGCGGATCAGCGCGTCGCGCGTCGCCGCATCGGGAACGCGCAGCAGCGCTTCGGCCAGGCACATCAGCGCCACCCCCTCCTGCGACGACAGCGCGAACTCCTGCAGCAGGCCCTGCACCAGCCCGGCGCGGCCGCTGGCCAGCGCGCGCTCGCGCACGCCGCGCGCCAGCCGCAGCGCGAGCGCGTGCGTGGCGTCGGACTGCGCCGGGTCCAGCCGCGCCGCGGCCAGAAGGCCGGGCATCAGCTCGGGTTCGGGGCGGCGGGTGGGGGCGGCGATGGCGGCGCGCAACGGGCTGCGCGCGGTCGTGGCGCCGGCGGCGGGTGTGGCAGGCTGGGTCATCGGTGTTCTCCGGTTGCGACACTGCGGTGCGAAGTGTCGACCGGCCAACGCCGAATCGGAGAGCGATTTGCGTGCCCCGTGCCGAGACTTGTTCGGTCGGACACGGTTTGGCGGGGCCGCGACCGCACGAGGCGCGACCTGGTCGCGCACCCGCGCGGGCGTCTCGAGATCCGCGCCGGCGCGCGTGCCCCGAGGGCGCCGTCAGGCCTCTGCGTGCCGCGGCGGCGTCCGTCGGTGCGTGGCGTACAGCGACAGGCCGACGAAGCTCAGGCCGCCGACCAGGTTGCCGGCCACGGTCGGGATCTCGTTCCACACCAGGTAGTCGAGCAGCGAGAAGCCACCGCCCAGCATCAGCCCGGTCGGAAACAGGAACATGTTGACGACCGAATGCTCGAAACCCATGTAGAAGAAGACCATGATCGGCATCCACATCGCGATCACCTTGCCCGACACGGTGCTCGACATCATGGCGCCGACGACGCCGGTGGAGACCATCCAGTTGCACAGCACGCCGCGGACGAACAGCGTCAGCATCCCGGCGGCCCCGAAGCCGGCGTAGCCGAGGGTGCGGCTCTCGCCGATCGCGCCCAGCTTCTGCCCCACGGGGTTCGGCTCGGTCGCGAAACCGAAGGTGAAGACGATCGCCATCAGCAGCGCCACCGTCAGCGCGCCGGCGAAGTTGCCGGCGAAGACCAGCGCCCAGTTGCGCAACACGCCGCGCAGCGTGACGCCGGGGCGGCGGTCGATCAGGGCCAGCGGCGTCAGCGTGAAGACCCCGGTCAGCAGGTCGAATCCGAGCAGGTAGAGCATGCAGAAGCCGACCGGGAACAGCACCGCGCCGAGCAATGGGTTGCCGGTCTGCACGCTGACGCTGACCGCGAACGCGGCGGCGAGCGCCAGGATCGCGCCGGCCATGTAGGCGCGGATCAAGGTGTCGCGGGTCGACATGTGGATCTTCGACGCCCCGGCGTCGACCATGCGGGAGACGAATTCGCTCGGAACGACGTAGGCCATGCGGGCTCCTGGGTGGGGATCGACGTGGGCGAAGGCGCGCCGTCCGCGGATCGTTCGAAGACCGGTCGCACCATCTGCCGTTCGCCTGCATGCACATGCCATGCCAGCGCCCGGCGCCGCGGCGCCGGGCCGCGCGATGCCGGATGAGAGCGCCGATGCGGGTGGGTTGTATGCACCAGGATCCTGCGCGCCGCATCGTGCCCGTGCGCCGGCTGCGCGCTGCTGGTGCGCGGCGACCCGGCCGGACCCCGGCACTCCCGTCGGCGCGCGCACAATGCCTGCCATGGACGACATCGACTTGCAGCTGATCGCCCTGCTGCGCCAGGACGCGCGCATGCCTGCGGCGGTGCTGGCGTCCAGGCTCGGCGTGTCGCGCGGCACCGTCGCCAACCGGCTGCGCAAGCTGGAGGACGAGGGCGTCATCACCGGCTACACGCTTCGGCTGCGGCCGGACGCCGAGCCGCAGGGCATCCGCGCCTGGGCCGGGGTGCAGGTCGACGGCAACCAGACGCGCGAGGTCGTCGCGCACCTGATGGGCGAGCCGGGGCTGGTCGCGCTGCACGATACGAACGGCCGCTGGGACCTGCTGGCCGAGCTGCGCGCGGGGTCGACCGCCGAGCTGTCGCAGGTGCTGGAGCGCATCCGCCTGATCAAGGGCATCCGCCACACCGAGACCAGCATCCTGCTGGCGACCTACCGCTGAGCGCGCTGCCTGGCGCCGACGAAGCGAACCCCGATCGATGCGATTCTTCGACGCTGCCGCGGTCGCAGCCGCGCTGCCCTTCGAGACCCTGGTGCCGGCGCTGCGCGCCGGCTTCGCCGAAGGCTGCAGCGTGCCGCCGCGCCAGGTGCTGGAGATCCCCGCCGGCGACGCCGCCGCCGCCGGCGTGCCGCCGCTGACCTCGCTCGTGATGCCGGCCTGGCAGGCGGGGCGCTACTACGCGCTCAAGTGCGTCAACGTCGCGCCCGGCAATGCGGCGCGCGGGCTGCCGGGGCTGCACGCGAGCCTGCTGCTGCACGACGCACGTAGCGGCGTGCCGCTGGCGTGGATGGAAGGCAGCGAGCTGACCAGCCGCCGCACCGCCGCCGCGTCGGCACTGGCGGCAAGCTGGCTGGCGCGCACCGATTCGAGACGGCTGCTGGTGGTCGGCGCCGGGCGCGTCGCGGCGCTGCTGCCGGCGGCCTACCGCGCGGTGCGGCCGATCGAACGCGTGACGGTGTGGGCGCGCCGCGCCGACGCGGCCGAGGCGCTGGCGGCGCAGTGGCGCGCCGAGGGCTTCGACGCCGTTGCGACCAGCGATCTGGCCGCGGCCGCGGCGGCGGCCGACATCGTCAGCTGCGCGACGCTGGCGACCGAGCCGGTCGTGCGCGGCGCCTGGCTGCGCGCCGGCAGCCACCTGGACCTGATCGGCAGCTTCACGCCGGCGATGCGCGAGGCCGACGACGAGGCCTTCGCCGGCGCGGCGATCGTCGTCGACACCGACGAGGCGCTGGCCAAGAGCGGCGAGCTGATCGGCCCGATGGCGCGCGGCGTGTTCTCGCGCGCCGAGCTGCGCGGCACGCTGGCGGCGCTGGCGCGCGGCGAGGTGCAGGGCCGGCGCCGCGACGACGAACGCACGGTCTTCAAGTCGGTCGGCAGCGCGCTCGAGGACCTGGTGGCGGCGGTGCAGGTGTGGGAGCGTGCGGCTGCGGCCTGATGCAGCGTTCCGGCGCCGCTGCCTGCGCCGCGACGGTTCATGCGCATTCGTGTTCGATCGACAAGAAACGGCTTCTCGGCAATCGACCGCGATCGGGCCGTTGCCGACGGTCCGCGAAGTCGGTTCTTCGCTTCTCGTGGCGCTCGACGAGCCAGCGTGCCAAGGTCGGCGGGCCCCCCCCCACTCCATGTCCCCCGCCGTCGGCTTGCGCCGCCGGCTCCTCCTTTACTTACGTGGGAGGGTGCCCGCCGACCTTGGCCTGCCACCGCCCTTGTATTCGACGGTCGAACACCACCGTGGTTGCCCGCCGAGGACAGCGGGTGCCCTTCCGCGTAAGTAAAGGAGGAGCCAGCGGCCGAAGGCCGATGGCGGGGGACATGGAGCGGAAGGGCACCCGCTGTCCTCGGCACGCGCGGTCATGGCACGAAGCCCGAAGAGACGCTGGGTGAGTGGCAGCAGCGTGCCGAGGGCGGTCGATCGTTGAGCCCCCGATCCTTGCCGACCGAGCGCAAGCGGGTATCAGGCCGCCAGCCGCGCAGCACTGCCGCGCAGGCTGCCGAACAAGTCCTTCGGATCCTCGGCCCGCAGAACCAGATCAACCGGCCGGCCCAGCCCGAGCCGCGCCGCCTGCTCGTCGAAGTAGGCGAGTGCGGCCAGGTCTTCCAGCGCGAAGCCGACCGAGTCGAAGACGGTGATCTCGTCGTCGCGCCGGCGGCCCGGGCGCTCGCCGGCGAGCACGCGCCACAGCTCGGTGACGGCGAAATCGGCCGGCATCTGCTGCAGGTCACCCTCGATGCGGGTCTGCGGCTCGTACTCGACGAAGACCGACGCGCGCCGCAGCACCTCGGGGTGCAGCTCGGTCTTGCCCGGGCAGTCGCCGCCGACGGCGTTCAGATGCTGGCCCGGCGCCAGCATGTCGGGCGTCACGATCGTGGCGCGCGACTTGTCGGCGGTGCAGGTGGTGACGATGTCGGCGCCGCGCGCGGCCTCGGCGGCGCTGGCGCAGCGCTGGATCGCGAGCCCCTCGCCGGTCAGGTTGGCGACCAGCTTGTCGGTCGCGTGCGGGTCGTTGTCGAAGACGCGCAGCGTGCGCACGCCGAGCAGGTCGCGCAACGCCAGGGCCTGGAACTCGGACTGCGCGCCGTTGCCGATCAGCGCCATCGTGCGGGCGCCGGGGCGCGCCAGCGTGCGCGCGGCCAGCGCCGACATCGCTGCGGTGCGGATCGCGGTCGCCAGCGTCAGCTCGGCCAGCAGCGTCGGCGCGCCGGTGGCGACATCGGCGAGCACGCCGAAGGCCATCACCGTCGGCAGCCCGGCCGTGGTATTGCGGGGGTGGCCGTTGACATACTTGAACGCGAACAGCCGCTCGTCGGCCACCGGCATCAACTCGATCACGCCGTCGCGCGAGTGGCAGGCCAGGCGCGCGCTCTTGTCGTAGTCGCCCCAGCGCAGGAACTCGCGCTCGATGCGCGCGGCGACACCGGCGATGCAGGCCGACAGCCCGACGCGCTGCACCAGCGTTCGCATCGCGTCGGCGTCGAGGAAGCGGGTCTCGGCGCGGGTCGGGTTGGCTGCGCCGAGGGCGGCGGTGGGGGTGGCGTGGGGGTTCATTCGCAGTCTCCTTCGATGAGGAGAGTCTGCCCGTCGGTGCCGGCAGTCTCAAGCGAGCAAGCCGGCAGCCGCGCCGGCGGCGCGCGGCACAACGTCAGCGCGGGTTGACGCAATGGCAGCGGCGCCGCCTGCGGACGCGCCGCGGCGTCGTCAGCGCCAGGCGAACGCCGGCTGGTCCAGGTGCGCGACGCGGGTCGGCCGGCCGAGCAGCACCCACTCGCGGAACTGGTACAGGAAGGCCGCGGTCGGCGCGGCGATCCAGCGCGTGCCCAGCGGCATGCGCAGCACCGTGCGGCCGGTGCGGCGCACGGTGTTGAGGATCGGCGCGTCGGCACGCAGCAGTTCCGCCAGCGGCAGCCGGTGCACGCTGGCGACCTCGCCCGGGTGCGGCCGCAGCGCGCGCGCGGCGCCGGCCCAGACGACGACCGGCGTGACGACGTAGCCGGACCGCGTCGCGTAATCGTCCAGCCGGCCGAGCACCGCATCGGGCCCGAGGTCGAGACCGACCTCCTCGTGCAGCTCGCGCAGCGCGGCCTGCTCGGCGGTCTCGCCAGCGTCGATGCGTCCGCCCGGCAGCGCCCACTGGCCGGCATGGCTGCGCAGCGTCGGCGCGCGGCGCGTCAGCAGCAGCGCGGCGGCGCGGTCCCAGTGCGGGTGTGCCGGCAGCCCCGGCAGTGAAGCGCCATGCCCGGCCTCGACGATCGCCAGCGCCACCGCGGCGTGGCGCCGCCCGTCGGCCGGCAGCGGCTGCACGCCGGGCGCGCGCAGCCGCTGCGCGAACGCCTCGCGCAGCGCCGGCGTCAGCGCGTGCAGCGCGGGGGGCGGCGCGGCGTGGCGTGGGGG
>JACPVA010000055.1 GCA_016191995.1 Burkholderiales bacterium
GCCTCGGCCGCCGCACGCGCCTGCGCCGCCGCGCGCGCCTCGGCCTCGGCCTGCTCGCGCTGCGCCTGCTCGCGCGCCTCGCGCTGGCGGCGCTCCTCGGCGAGCGCTTCCTCCTGGCGGCGCAGCGACTCGGCCTCGCGCTCGGCCTCGGCCTCGCGCTCGCGCAGCGCCTGATCGCGCGCGGCCTCGGCGGCGGCGGAGGGCTCCTCGGCCGGCGCCGCCTCGTCGCGCTTGACGAAGACGCGCTTCTTGCGCACCTCGACCTGGATCGTGCGCGCCTTGCCGCTCGCATCGGCCTGCTTGATCTCGCTGGTGGACTTGCGCGTCAGCGTGATCTTCTTGCGCTCGCCGCCGGCGGCGGTGCCGTGCGCGCTGCGCAGGAACTCGAGCAGACGCTCCTTGTCGGCGTCGGTCAACGCGTCTTCGGCGGACTGCTTCGGCACGCCGGCGGAGGCCAGCTGCTCGATCAGCGCCGCGGTCGGGCGCTTGAGCTGCTCGGCGAACTGGGCGACGGTGGTGACGGCCATGGGTGTCGTATTCCTTACGTGCGGCGGGCGGCCTGCGGGGGCTTCAGGCGGTGAACCAGTGCTCGCGCGCCTTCATGATCAGCGCGCTGGCCTTGGCGTCGTCGATGCCGGTCATCTCGGTCAGCTCGTCGACCGCCAGGTCGGCCAGGTCGTCGCGCGTGTGGATGCCGCCGTCGGCCAGGCTGGCGATGATCTCGGGCGTCAGCCCGTCCAGGTCGCGCAGGTCCTGCGAGACCTCCTCGACCCTCTCCTCGCGCTCGATCTCCAGCGTCAGCAGCGCATCCTTGGCGCGCGTGCGCAGCTCGTTGACGGTGTCCTCGTCGAAGGACTCGATCTCGAGCATCTCCTGCAGCGGCACGTAGGCCACCTCCTCGAGGCTGGTGAAGCCCTCGGCGATCAGGATCTCGGCGACCTCCTCGTCGACGTCGAGCTTGTCGACGAAGAGCTTGCGCACCGAGTCGGACTCCTCGGCCTGCTTGGCCTGCGACTCCTCGGCGGTCATGATGTTGATGCGCCAGCCGGTCAGCTCGCTGGCCAGGCGGACGTTCTGCCCGCCGCGGCCGATCGCGATCGCGAGGTTGTCCTCGTCGACGACGACGTCCATCGCGTGGCGCTCCTCGTCGACGACGATCGAGCTGACATTGGCCGGCGCCAGTGCGCCGATGACGAACTGCGCCGGGTCGTCGGACCACAGCACGATGTCGACGCGCTCGCCGGCGAGCTCGTTGGTCACCGCGGTCACGCGCGAACCGCGCACGCCGACGCAGGTGCCGATCGGGTCGACCCGGCGGTCGTGCGAGACGACGGCGATCTTGGCCCGGCTGCCCGGGTCGCGCGCGCAGCTCTTGATCTCGAGCAGGCCCTGCTCGATCTCGGGCACCTCGAGCGCGAACAGCTCCTTCATGAACTCCGGCGAGCTGCGCGACAGCATGATCTGCGGCCCGCGCTGCGTCGCATCGACGCCGAGGATCACCGCGCGCACGCGGTCGCCGATGCGCAGGTTCTCCTTCGGGATCAACTCGGTGCGACGCAGCCGGCCCTCGACGCGGCCGGACTCGACGATCATGTCGCCCTTGTCCAGCCGCTTGACGCTGCCGGTCATGATGCGCTCGCCGCGCGAGAGGTAGTCCGACAGCAGCTGCTCGCGCTCGGCGTCGCGGATCTTCTGCAGGATGACCTGCTTGGCGGCCATCGCGCCGATGCGGCCGATCGGCACCGAGTCGATCGCCTCCTCGATATAGTCGCCCTCCTCGATGTCGGCGATCTGCTCCTTGGCCTCGAACAGCAGCACCTCGGCGTCCGGGATCTGCAGCCCGGCCTCGTCGGGCACGACATGCCAGCGGCGGAAGGTCTCGTAGTCGCCGGTATCGCGGTCGACCGCGACCCGGATGTCGACCTCGCCGCCGTGCAGCTTCTTGGTCGCCGACGCGAGCGCGGCCTCGACCGCCTCGAACACGACCTCGCGCTCGACGCCCTTCTCGCGCGAGATCGCATCCACCAGCATCAGCATTTCGCGGTTCATCGCTGCCCACCTCCGTCGGCGGTCGCGCCGCGCGCGCCGCCCTTGCCCTTCTTGCTGCCCGGCCTGCCGCCGCCGTCGTCGCCCGGCGCGCTGCCCGGGCCGCGGCGTGCGGGCTCGGCGTCGCCGGCCGCGCGGCCGCGGCCCTTGAAATCCAGCATCGGAACCAGCCGCGCCTCGCGCACCTCGTCCAGCGCGAACTCCAGCGCCTGCGCGCCGCGGCCGTCGTCGAACACCAGCCGCCATCGGTCGGCGCCGTCGCCCCGCCCGAGCACGCCCTTGAAACGCTTGCGCCCCTGCAGCGGCGCGCGCAGCGTCAGCTCGACCTGCGCGCCGCCAAAACGTTCGTAGTCCTGCGCGCGCCTGAGCGGCCGGTCCAGCCCGGGCGACGAGACCTCGAGCCGCTCGTACGGCACGCCGTCGAGTTCGAGCGCATACTGCAGCTGCCGCGTCACACGCTCGCAGTCGTCGACGGTGACGGCGCTTCCGGGATCGGACGGCGGCGTCGGTCCCGCGGCCTCGGCGGCCGAAGCCTGCGCCGGCGTGGCGGCCGGGTAGGCGCATCCGGGCACGCGGTCGATCGTCACCCGCAGCAGCCCGCGCGGGGCACGCTCGACCTCCACCAGCTCGTAGCCCAGGCCGGTGACGGTGCGCTCGATCGCCGGCGCCCAGGGGGCGACGGCCGGCAGCTCGGTGACGATGACGGGTTGCAAGTGCTCGGTTCGGTGCCGCGCGCCGGCCGCCGCACCGGCCTGCCCTGAGGCAGGATCGGTGGCGCGCGGCTCGCGCAAAAAAAATGGGCAGGTGAACCCGCCCACGCTGTCACTTCCGGGAAATGCGCATTATAGACGCGTGGGCGTGGCCGGGCAAGGGTGCGACGCGGCGGCGGCGGCCAGGCCGAGACGCCATGCCAGAATCGCGGCGTTCAACCCTGCTCAGGTCCGCATCATGGGATTTCTCGCCGGCAAGCGCCTGCTCATCACCGGGGTCCTGTCCAACCGCTCGATCGCCTACGGGATCGCGCGCGCCTGCCGCCGCGAAGGCGCCGAGCTCGCCTTCAGCTACGTCGGCGAGCGCTTCCGCGACCGCATCGTCGAGTTCGCGCGCGATTTCGGCTCCGAGCTGGTCTACGAGTGCGACGTCGGCGACGATGCCCAGATCGCCGGCCTGTTCGACCAGCTCGGCAGCGTGTGGCCGCGCTTCGACGGCTTCGTGCACGCGATCGGCTTCGCGCCGCGCGAGGCGATCTCGGGCGAGCTGATGGACGGCCTGTCACGCGAGGCGTTTCGCATCGCGCACGAGATCTCGGCCTACAGTTTCCCGGCGATGGCCAAGGCGGCGCTGCCGAGGCTGAATCCCGGCGCCTCGCTGCTGACGCTGTCCTACCTCGGCGCGATGCGCGTGGTGCCGCACTACAACACCATGGGGCTGGCCAAGGCCTCGCTGGAGGCCAGCGTGCGCTACCTCGCGGCCGACCTCGGCCCGCGCGGCATCCGCGTCAACGGCATCTCGGCCGGGCCGATCCGCACCCTGGCGGCCGCCGGGATCAAGGACTTCCACCGCATCCTGGAATTCGTCGCGCACCAGTCGCCGCTGCGGCGCAACGTCACGATCGACGACGTCGGCAACGTCGCCGCCTTCCTGCTGTCGGACCTGGCCGCCGGGGTGACCTCGGAGATCACCTACGTCGACGGCGGCTTCAGCCAGGTCACGAGCGGGCTGGCGGGCGAGGCCTGAGAGGGTCAGAACGCGATCGCGTCGGCGATCGCCTTCAGCCCGGCCTTGGCACAGGCATCGTCGACCTCGCCGGACGGCGCGCCCGACACCCCGATCGCGCCGAAGATCGACCCGCCGCCCTCGACCAGAATCCCGCCGCCGACGGCGAGCATGCGCGGCACGGCGCGGATGCCGTTCATCGGCTTGCCGGCGGCCGTCGCCTCGACCAGATCCAGCGTCGAGCTGCGAAAGCTCAGCGCCGTCCACGCCTTGTCGGTCGCCACGCCCACCGTGTGCGGCCCGGCAAAGCGGTCGCGCAGCAGCACCTGCGTCAGCCCGCCGCGGTCGACCACCGCGACCGCCACCTGGTAGCCCTGCGCGCGGCAGGCCTGCAGCGCGGCCTGCGCCGCCTGCAGCGCGGTCTCGGGGGTCAGCGAGCGCAGTGAGAAGCTCGCCTCCGGTGGCGCCGCGCCCGCCCCGGTGGCGGCCAGCGCCAGGGCAAGCCAGGATGCGCGAAATGGGCTCGGCATGGGTCTCTCCGATCGTCCTCGGTCAGGCGGGGCCTCGTCGCTCGCAGCCGGCCGCCACCAGGCCGACCCGCCACGCCGCCGCCCGGAAAGACCCCGAAACCCGCGCGACGTGGCTTGCACGGTAACCCATCTCGGCCCGGCACGACGCCGATTCAGGGGGGGCGCACGGGCAGGTCCGCCGCTTAGACTGCGCGACGCCGCCGTCGTGCGACCATGATCGGTGCCCCCCATTTCGTGCCTCCCGCACGCCGGACTGCCGTGTGGCGCGTCGCGCTGCGCGAATGCGCCGGCGCCTGCCTGCTGCTCGCGGTCGCGGCCGTGCCGTCCGGCGTGGCCGCCGGCCCGGTGCAGCTCGGCGACGACAAGGCCCGGCCCGCCATGCGCGCGCCGCCGCGCGACGAACGCGATCCCGTGCCCGCGCGCGTGCCGGCTGCGGTCGCCACCACGGCCGAGTCCGACGACGAGCAGGAAGATGCGGCCGCACCGTCGCATGCCCGCCTGCTCGGCGACTCGACCGACCCCGGCCAGGGCGGCCTGGACGACGCGCTCGTCGAGCTCCCGCCTCTTGGCGCCGAAGGCGCGGACCCGCATGCCGAGGCCTCGCGGGCCGCGGCCGACGCCGCGCTCGCCGCGCACGAAGCGCGCGAGCAGGCGGGCGCGCGGCGCCAGGCCTACGGTGCGAGGCCGCCGAGCTGGATCCAGCAGGCGGCGACGGTCAACCTGGCCGACTTTCCGCAGCACGAGGATCCGAGCGCGAGCTCCGAGCATGAGCTGCAGACGCTGCAATGGTCGCTGGCCGAGCGCGAGAGGATGGCTGCGGCCGAGCGCAAGCGCGGCAGCTCCTCGGCCGGCGAGGGCAGCGAGGGCAGCGGGTCCGGCGCGCCGCTGGCGATCGACGCCGAGCAACTCGGCACGCTCGGCGTGTTGCTGCCGTCGACCTGGCTGCCGTTGCTGCGCGAGCACCGCGATGCGCTGCTGGGCACCGCAATCAGCGTATTGCTGTTGAGCTGGCTCGTCGGCTGGCTGGCGGCGCGGCGCCGCGCGCGCAGCAGCCGCCGCAGCCGACCAAGCCGTCGCGGCAGCCGCCGTCAGCACCGTCACCGGCACGACCCGCCCGCAGCGCCGCCGCCTGCGGCGGCGGCGGTCGAAGCGCCGCCGCCGC
>JACPVA010000056.1 GCA_016191995.1 Burkholderiales bacterium
CTCGCGGCCGACCGGGTGCACCCTCTGCGCGATGGTGTCGGCGGCGGCGTTGCGGCGCGTGCCGCCGACGCCGATCGTCATGCGGCCGAGCACGATAGGCTCGGCCTTCTCGCCGGACGGCGGCTCGAACCCGGGGACGATCTCGCGCGGGATCGCGTGCTTGATCAGGCGCTCGATATCGCGCAGGAAGATGTCCTCGTCGACGCAGACGAGCGAGATCGCCTCGCCCTGCGCGCCGGCGCGCCCGGTGCGGCCGATGCGGTGCACATAGTCCTCGGGCACGTTCGGCATCTCGAAGTTGACGACGTGCGGCAACTGGTCGATATCGATCCCGCGCGCGGCGATGTCGGTCGCGACCAGCACCTGCAGCGTGCCGGCCTTGAACTCCGCCAGCGCCTTGGTGCGCGCGGTCTGGCTCTTGTTGCCGTGGATCGCCATCGCCGTGATGTCGTGCTCGTTGAGGTATTCGGCGAGCCGGTTGGCGCCGTGCTTCATGCGCGTGAAGACCAGCACCTGGTGCCAGTCGCCCTGGTGGATCAGGTGCGCGAGCAGTTCCTTCTTGCGCTCGCGGCCGACCGGGTGCACCCTCTGCGCGATGGTGTCGGCGGCGGCGTTGCGGCGCGCGACCTCGATCAGCGCCGGGCGGTTCAGCAGCCGGTCCGCCAGCGCCTTGATCTCGTCGCTGAAGGTGGCGCTGAACAGCAGGCTCTGCTTGCTCGCCGGCAGCAGCGCCAGCACCTTCTTGATATCGTGGATGAAGCCCATGTCGAGCATGCGGTCGGCCTCGTCGAGGACGAAGATCTCGACGCCGCTCAGGTCCAGCGTGCCCTGCTGCTGGTGGTCGAGCAGCCGCCCGGGGGTGGCGACGAGGATGTCGACACCGCGCCGCAGGCCGTCGACCTGCGGCTGCATGCCGACGCCGCCGAAGATGACCATGCTCTTCAGCGGCAGGTATTTGCCGTAGACGCGGATGCTCTCCTCGACCTGCGCGGCGAGCTCGCGCGTCGGCGTCAGGACGAGGGCACGGATCGGGATCCGGCCGCGCGCATCGCGCCGTGGCTGGCGCGCGGCCAGGCGCTGCAGCATCGGCAGCGTGAAGCCGGCGGTCTTGCCGGTGCCGGTCTGCGCGCCGGCCATCAGGTCGCCGCCGGCGAGCACGGCGGGGATCGCCTGCTGCTGGATCGGGGTGGGGGTGTCGTAGCCCTGCTCGCGCACGGCGCGCAGCAACGGCTCGGCCAGGCCGAGATCGGTAAATTGCATCGGAAGGGAAGGCGACCCGTGGCGGGCGCCGGGATCGCGGCCTGCTGACGCCCCGCATCGGGGGCGCACCAGTCGGAAGGCGCGATGAGGGGAGGGTGTCGGAATCGACCGCGTCGCGATGACTGGTAGCCGCGACGGCAGCGCGCATTGTAGCCGCGGGCCGGATCGTCTGCGCGGCGGGCAGCCGATCCTCGACGTGCGGCGGGCTGGCGACGCGCCGCCGCGACAGTCACGACGGCTTCACGCGCCACGTTTATCATTTCGACGTTCATCAAAACGTCGGCGGACCGACCTGCGCCGAATCGCGCGCTGCCGCACCGCGCGGCAGGGGGCCGCGGCCCGGACCCGGAGCGAGGAGCACGCATGCGCGTGGGTATCAACGGCATGGGCCGCATCGGCCGTCTGGCGCTGCGCGCCGCCTTCGGCGCCGCCGAGCGCCCGGCCGACGACCCGCGCGCCGGCAACCGGCTCGAGGTCGTGCACCTCAACGAGACCCGGGGCGGCGCCGCGGCGACGGCCCACCTGCTGGCCTTCGACAGCGTGCAGGGGCGCTGGCGCGAGGCGATAGACGCGGAGGGCGAGCACGCCGTCGAGATCGGCGCGCGCCGGCTCGGTTTTTCGTCGCACGCCCGCCCGGCCGAGATCCCCTGGGGCGAACTGGGCGTGGACCTGGTGCTGGAGTGCAGCGGCAGGTTTCTGACGCCCGAGACACTGCGAGGCCACCTCGACCGTGGCGCCCGGCGTGTCGTCGTCGCCGCGCCGGTCAAGGTCGGCGGCGTGCTCAATATCGTCGTCGGCGTCAACCACGATCGCTACGACCCGGCGCGCGACCGCATCGTCACCGCGGCGAGCTGCACGACCAACTGCCTGGCGCCGGTGGTCAAGGTCGTGCACGAGGCGCTGGGCATCCGCCACGGGCAGATCACGACGATCCACGACCCGACCAACACCAACCTGATCGTCGACGCGCTTCACAAGGACCTGCGGCGTGCGCGCAGCGCGCTGCTGAGCCTGGCGCCGACGACGACCGGCAGCGCGACCGCGATCGCGCTGATCTACCCCGAGCTCAAGGGCAAGCTCGACGGTCACGCGGTGCGCGCCCCGGTGCTCAACGCGTCGCTGACCGACTGCGTCTTCGAGCTGCAGCGCGCGACGAACGCCGACGAGGTCAACGCGCTGTTCGAGGCCGCCGCGGCGGGGCCGCTGGCCGGCATCCTGGGCCTGGAGCGCCGCCCCCTGGTCAGCGCCGACTATGCGCGCGACACGCGCAGCAGCATCGTCGACGCGCCGTCGACCCTGGTCACCGACGGCACGCTGCTGAAGGTCTACGCCTGGTACGACAACGAGATGGGCTACGCCTGCCGGATGGTCGACCTCGCGTGCCACATGCGTCAGCTGGGCGGATGAGATGCGATCGCCGATGTCTTGGCGCTCGTGGGTTTGCGCTTGGGGCCCAATTTCGTCACCTGCCATCGCCTCCGTGGTCTCATGCCGCGAGCGCGCGGGCCGAGGCCAGCGGGTGCCCTTCCCCTCCATGTCCCCCGCCAACGGCCTTCGGCCGCTAGCTCCTCCTTTACTTCCGGGGAAGGGCACCCGCTGTCCTCGGCAGGTCGCGGAGTGGTTCTTCGACGGTCGAATGCCGGGGCGGTGGTATGCCAAGGACGGCGGGCGCCCTCCCACGGAAGTAGAGGAGGAGGGACGGGCGCAGCCCGGCCCGGGGGACATGGAGTGGGAGGGTGACCGCCGTCCTTGGCACGCGCAATCGTCGAACGCCGGCCACGATATTCGCAGGTTCTCGGCGGAAGCACGCGATGAGCGGCAAGCCGCCGCGGCAAGACAGCAATGAACCCAGGCACGCGCAACTACGCCCTGGTGACGGCCGCCTACTGGGGCTTCACGCTGACCGACGGCGCGCTGCGCATGCTGGTGCTGCTGCACTTCTACCGGCTGGGCTACTCGCCGTTCACGCTCGCCTTCCTGTTCCTGCTGTACGAGGCCGCCGGGGTGGTGGCCAACCTGGTCGGCGGCTGGCTGGCGACACGCTTCGGCATCGCGCGCATGCTGGCGGTCGGGCTGGCGACCCAGATCACCGGCTTCCTGCTGCTGTCGGCGCTGTCGCCGCACTGGTCGGCGGCGCTGTCGGTGGCCTGGGTGGTCGTCGCGCAGGGCATCTGCGGGGTGGCCAAGGACCTGACCAAGACCGCCAGCAAGTCGGCCATCAAGCTCACCGCCGGCGCCGCCAGCGGCAGGCTGTTCCGCTGGGTCGCCTTCTTCACCGGCAGCAAGAACGCGATGAAGGGCGTGGGCTTCTTCCTCGGCGGCCTGCTGCTGCAGGCGCTGGGATTCCAGCACGCGCTGTGGACGATGGCGGCGCTGCTGGCGCTGGTGCTGGCCGGCGTGCTGGCCTTCGTGCCGCCGCTGATGGGCAGGAGCAAGGCCTCGAAGTCGGCGCGCGAGCTGTTCGCCAAGAACCGCGGGATCAACCTGCTGGCGGCGGCGCGCGTGCTGCTGTTCGGCGCACGCGATGTCTGGTTCGTCGTCGGCGTGCCGGTCTTCCTGTATGCCTCGGGCTGGACCTTCACGATGGTCGGAGGCTTCCTGGCCGCGTGGACGATCGGCTACGGCGCGGTGCAGGCGCTGGCGCCGGCGATCGTGCGCCGCAGCGACGACGGCCTGAGCCGCGAGGTGCCGGCCGCGCGAACGTGGTCGGCGGTGCTGGCGGCGGTGCCGGTGCTGCTCGTCGCGCTGGTGGCGGCCGAGGTGCCGCGGCTGGAGTGGGTGGTCGTCGGCGGGCTGGCGGTCTTCGGCGTCGCCTTCGCGGTCAACTCGTCGGTGCACTCCTACCTGATCCTGGCCTACGCCGGCAGCGAGAAGGCGGCCGAGGACGTCGGCTTCTACTACGCGGCCAACGCGCTCGGCCGCTTCTTCGGCACGCTGATGTCGGGGTTGCTGTACCAGGGCTTCGGGCTCGCGGGGGCTTTGACGGGTTCGGCGGTGATGCTGGCCGCGTGCTGGGCCGTCACCCTCGCGCTGCCGGCGCAGCGCGGCAAGGCGCTGCAGCCCGCGCCGCATTGAGGGAGGTCTGGATGGACGAGACGCACGCCGTCGCCGCGCTGGGGGCTCTGGCGCAGCCTGCGCGGCTGCGCATCTTCCGCGCCCTGGTCGGCGCCGGGCCGGCGGGGCTGCGGCCCGGGGACCTGTCGGCGCTGCTGGACGTGCCGCCCTCGACCCTGTCCTTCCACCTCAAGGAGCTGGCGCAGGCGGGGCTGGCGACGCAGCAGCGCGACGGCCGCCACCTGATCTACCGGCCGGCGCTGGCGCGCATGAACGCGCTGCTGGCCTACCTGACGGCGCATTGCTGCCAGGGGCAGCAATGCGGCCTGGCCGTGCCCGCGGCGGCGATCGCGTGTGCGACGCCGACGCTGCGGCCCGGCGCGTCGGTGCCGCCATCGCCCGGCGCGCGGCCGCGCCGGGCCGCTCGCACGACGTGACGAGAGATCGGGCGCATGAGCTTCTTCGAACGTTTCCTGACCGTCTGGGTCGGCCTGGGCATCCTCGCCGGGGTCGCGTTCGGGCTGGCCGTGCCCGGCGTGTTCCAGGCCGTCGCCGCGCTGGAGGTCGCGCATGTCAACCTCGTCGTCGCCGTCCTCATCTGGGTCATGATCTACCCGATGATGGTCCAGGTCGACTGGGCCGCGGTCAAGGACGTCGGCCGCCGCCCGCGCGGGCTGGCGCTGACGCTGGTCGTCAACTGGCTGGTCAAGCCCTTCACGATGGCCGCGCTGGGAGTGCTGTTCTTCCAGCACCTGTTCGCGCCCTGGGTCGACCCGCGATCGGCCAGCGAGTACATCGCCGGCATGATCCTGCTCGGCGTGGCGCCTTGCACCGCGATGGTCTTCGTCTGGAGCCAGCTCGTGCACGGCGACGCCAGCTACACGCTGGTGCAGGTGTCGGTCAACGACCTGATCATGGTATTCGCCTTCGCACCGATCGCCGCCTTCCTGCTCGGCGTCACCGACCTCGCCGTGCCATGGCAGACGCTGCTGCTGTCGACGGTGCTGTACGTGGTGCTGCCGCTGCTGGCCGGCCTGGCCACGCGGCGCGCGCTGCTGCGCCGCTCGCCGCAGGCGCTGGCGGACTTCAGCGCGCGCGCCAAGCCTTGGTCGGTGATCGGCCTGATCGGCACCGTGGTGCTGCTGTTCGGCTTCCAGGCCGGCACGCTCGTGGCGCAGCCGCTGGTCATCGCGATGATCGCGCTGCCGCTGGTGCTGCAGAGCTACGGCGTGTTCGCGCTCGGCTGGGCCGGCGCACGCTGGCTGCGGCTGCCGCACGATATCGCCGGGCCGGCCTGCCTGATCGGGACCTCGAACTTCTTCGAGCTCGCGGTGGCGGTCGCGATCTCGCTGTTCGGGCTGCACTCGGGCGCGGCGCTGGCCACCGTGGTCGGCGTGCTGGTCGAGGTGCCGGTGATGCTGTCGCTGGTGTGGGTCGTCAACCGCGCGCGGCCGGCCGCGGTGGCGGCGCGCTGAGCGCGCGAAGGCCCGTGCTCGCATGCCGGACGCCCCGGCTGCCCCGCACGCCTTCAGTCCAGCGACGCGTCCCAGGCGCGCAGCGCGCGCAGCAGCGGGCGCTTCTTGGCCTGGTGCGCCTGCATCCGGCGCAGGATGTCGTCGAGCGCGCGCAAGGCCTCGACGACATGCGCGCCCTTGTTCAGCATCACGCATTCGGCGCGCCCGCCCATCGCCGCGTCGGTGATCTCGGCGCGCGACGGCAGCCCGGTGCGCGCCATCGATTCGAGCACCTGCGTCGCCCAGACCACCGGCGCGTGCGCGGCCTCGCAGGCCCACAGGATCTCCTCCTGCACCTCGGCCATGCGCTCGTAGCCGCACTCCACGGCCAGGTCGCCGCGCGCGATCATGACGGCGTAGGCCGGCGCGCGCATCGCCGCCAGCAGCATCTTCGGCAAGGCCTCGAAGCCGCGCCGGGTCTCGATCTTCAGCACCACGGGCAGCTCCGGCCGGCCGCGGCGGCGCAATTCATCGTGCAGCGTGTGCACGTCGGCGGCCGACTGCGCGAACGACAGTCCGACCAGGTCCGCATGCTGCACGACGCTGGCCAGATCCTGCAGGTCCTGCGCCGTCAGCGCCGGCAGCTCGAGCCGCGTATCGGGCAGGTTGATTCCCTTGTCGGCGCGCAGCACCGCGCCGTCGGGACCCGCGTGGACGATCTCGATCTCGACCGCATCCTTCAGCTTGCGCCGCGCGATGCCGCCGATGCGGCCATCGTCGAACCAGACCTGCTCGCCGCGGCGCAGCGCGGACAGCACCTCGGGCAGCGTGCACGCGACCTCGGCGGCGCGCGCACGGTGGCCGGGCCGCGCCGGTTCGGCCGCGCGCGCCGGGCCGTCGGCGCGCAGGCGCAACCGGTCGCCGCGCTGCAGGCGCAGGCCGCCGGCGGGACTCGGCAGCCCGCTGATCGGGGTCTTGCGCGCCGGCTGGCCGCGGCGGTGGTGGCGCAGCAGCGTCGATTCGACCAGGTAGGCGCTGCGATCGCACTCGACGCGCGCCCCGGCGCGCGTGCGCTCGATGACGCCGAGCTCGCGGCGCGCGCCGCGGGCGTCACGCAGCTCGATGCGGTCCCCCGGCTGCAGGCCGCGCAGCCAGTCGGCGTCGACCCCGATGCAGGCTGGCACGCCCGCCAGCGGCCGGCGCGCATCATGCGGCTGCAGGCCGAGCCGCGCCGGCGCGACAACCTGGCCGTAGGGGTCGCGCGCCGGCCGGAGCTTGAGCACCGGCGGCGCGCCCGGCACCTCGCCGCTGCGCAGCTTCGGCCCGGCGAGGTCCATCAGCACGCGCAGTTCGCGCCCGGCAGCGCGCGCCGCCTGCCGCACGCGGCCGGCCATCGCAGCCCAGGTGGCCGGGTCGTCGTGCGCGCAGTTGATGCGCGCGACATCCATGCCGGCTGCGACCAGCGCCGCGGCCAGGGTGTCGTCGGCGGCCACCTGCGCCGGCAGCGTGACCATCGTGCGAACCCGGCGCTGCGGCGGCGGCGCTCCGAACACCGCCTGCGCCTGCGCCGCCAGGCGCGCCGGCCCGCTGCGTGCACCCACCGGCTCGTCGTCGGGCACCGTCCAGTCGAGCCCGGCGAGCCGATGCAGGATGCCGAGCACCTTGTCGACATTGGCCAGCACGTGGGTCTCGGCGCGCCCGAGCGAGGACAGCCCGAGCCCGGCGAGCCGGCCCTGCAGCGCGCGCAGGTCGTGGCGGCGCAGCGCCAGGTAGTGGGCGAGGTTGAGCGCGCTGGCGCGCTGGGCGGGGTCCAGACCGTCGGCCGCCGATGCGACGGCGGCCGCATTCCGGCGCATCGCCTCGCGCAGCGATCGCAGCTCGGCGATCAGCGACTGGCAGGCTTCGGCATTCCAGGGCGAGCGGGGATTCGGTTCGATGGTCTCGAGCACGGTCTACGGTTCCGGCCACTGCGCGCGAAGGCGGCGCGGGGACCCGCCCGCCCGGCAGCGCAGCTCGTCCGCGCCGTCGCATGCGGTCGCGGGCGTCGGTGATGGCAGCCCCCGCTGCGCAGCGATGCTGCCAGCCGCTTGCGACAGGGACGTGACCGTCGTGTGACGCGCAGCTGGCGCCGCCGGCCATGGCGCTTCGCGGCCGCGGCTGACCGCGTCGCCGCGCGTCGCCGCGCTGCGGCGGAGCCGCCGCCCGCCCGGCCTCGGCGTGGCGCACGACGGCCGCCCGGCCACGCCTGCACCCGCAGCCGGGCCGCGCCCGCCTCGACGGCCGATGGCCCCGGGCAGCCCTGATCCTCGAACCCGCGGCCGGGCATGATGCTGCGCTGCAACATGTCATCGCGCAGACGCCGCCGAGGTGGACAATGAAGGTCAGGCGCCCGGACGGTATCGCGCGCAAGTCGCCGGCCCAACGGCCGCAGTCGACCGTTTGCATCAGGAGCGAAGACCATGACCACGATCGCCGACCAGCTGTTCGCGACGGCGCCCATCGGCGAGCCGATCGAGCTGCCGCGTGCCGGCAGCTGGCTCGAGAACGACTATGTCTACGACTCGACCGCGCGCGAGATCAAGCAGCGCGCGCAGCAGGGGCTGGTCGAGATCGTCGCGGAGCGGCAGGCGCGGGCCGGCAGCCCCGGCGAGGAGCCGCTGATCACGCATCTGGCGTTCCGGCGCCTGTGCTGAGCTCGGGCCGCGCCACGCCGGCGCGGGCCGACCGGGCGCGGACCTGCATGCCCGCCGGGTGACGCTGGTGCCTCAGGCCGGCATCTGCGCCCCGCTGGCCGGCGCAGGCGTGGCGACGCGGCAGCCGGACGCGTACTCCGGCCCGCACACCGACCAGTCCACGATTTCGAGCCGCCCGTCGCCGTGTTCGACGAGCGCGGTGAGGCTTTCGACCCAGTCACCGTCGTTGGCGTACAGCACGCCGTCGATCTCGCGCAACTCGGCGTGGTGGATGTGGCCGCAGACCACGCCGTCGGCGCCGCGGATGCGGGCCTCGCGCGCGACCGCGGCCTCGAAGTCGCCGACATAGCTGACCGCGCGCTTGACCTTGAGCTTGAGGTAGCGCGACAGGCTCCAGTACGGCAGACCCAGGCGTGCGCGCAGCGAGTTGAAGTGGCGGTTGATCCTCAGCGTCGTCTCGTAGGCGCGGTCGCCGACATGCGCCAGCCAGCGGGCGCACTGGATCACGCCGTCGAAATGGTCGCCATGCGTGACCCACAGCCGACGCCCGTCGGCGGTCAGGTGCACGCAGTCGTCGACGACGTCGACGCCGCCGAAGTTGTGGTCGACATAGCGGCGCGCGAACTCGTCGTGGTTGCCGGGAACGAAGACCACGCGCGTGCCCTTGCGCGCCTTGCGCAGCAGCTTCTGCACGACGTCGTTGTGGGTCTGCGGCCAGTACCACTGCCGCCTGAGCTGCCAGCCGTCGATGATGTCGCCCACCAGGTACAGCGTCTCGCACTCGACGCTGCGCAGGAAGTCGAGCAGCCGCAGCGCCTGGCAACCGGGCGTACCCAGGTGCAGATCCGAGATCCACACGCTGCGGGCGCGCAAGCGTGGCGTACAGCACTCGTCGTGGGCCGTTGGCGGCGGCAAGGGCCAGGGCAGGTCGCGTCGCATGCCGACCGATGCTGCCCGGCGCCCGCGACGCTGGAGTGACCGCGCGGCGACGGCGGCATGACGGCGCGCGCTGCCCGCCCGGTGCGCTCAGTGCGCGGCCTCGACGCCGGCGTCGATCGCAGTCCCAGGCGCGGCGGCCGCGGCGCCCCTCGCTCCTGCCGCCCGCGCCGGCGGCGCGCGCGATGCGGCGTCGACGATGCGCGCGAGGATCACCGGCACCTCGTGCAGCGCCCGGTTCGGCGGCAGCCGCGCGACCGCCTCGCGCAACGCCGGCATCCGATCGATCAGCGCGTCGACCCCGGCGCGCACGTCGCGCAGGCCGGGCAGCACGATGCCGAGGCCCTGCGCCTGCAGCCAGCGCGCATTCCAGCGCTCCTGCGGCAGCGTCCACGCGTTGTGCACGGTCAGCACCGGCAGCCCGCAGTGCAGCGCTTCGCTGACGCTGCCGGGACCCGGCTTGCCGACGAAGTAGTCGGCCAGCCGCAGCCAGCGCGAGACCTCGTCCGTATAGCCGACGACGATGCGCGCGGCGCGTCCCGCGCCGGCCGGGGAGGCAGCGCGCTCGCGCAGCCGCTCGGCGAGCCGGCGGTGGTGCCCGCACATCAGGATCAGCGGCCGGTCGGGCAGGTCGCGCTCGATGCGGTCGATCGCCTGCGCGCCGTGGCCGCCGAACATCACGACCCCGACCGGGGTCGCGTCGTCCAGGCCGAGCGCGCTTCGTTGCGCGCTGCGGTCGCCCGCGGCCGCGGCGTGGAAGGCGGGGCGCAGGATCATCCCCGAGACGCGGTGCAGTTGTGCCGGCGGCAGGCCGGCCGCGCGTGCCTGCGCGATCGCGCGATCGCTGCCGCCGATCAGGTGCTGGGTATGGCGCGGCTCGATCCAGAAGCGCGGCGGGTAGTCCGCGAGGTCCGTCATCACGGTGACGAAGGGCACCCCGGGGCGCTCGGCCGCCAGGCTGTCGGCGAGCGCGCGGTTGAAGTTGGGAACGAGCGAGACGACGAGGTCGGGCTCGGCGTCGCGCCACAGCGGCCGCAAGCGTGCGACCAGCCCCGGATGCGCGACGCGGATCAGCGCCTGCAGCAGCTTCAGCTCCTGCGCCATGCCGAGCGTCAGGCCGCGCGCGAGCCTCTTGTTGTAGAGGTCCTCGGGCGCCAGCCCGGTCAGACGCTGCATCCGCGCGCGGGGGTCGAGCGCGCGGAACAGGTCGACCTGCCGCACGTGCCAGCCGGGCTCGCGCTCGGCGAGCACCGCCTGCAGCGCCTGCGCGGCGGCACGGTGACCGCCGCCGGCGTTGAAATAGACGAGGTCGACCCGGGTCACGTCGGCAAGGGTGGCGCGCATCGTTTCGGCACGGTGCATGCTGGCGCGCCCGCGTGTCGTCGTGATGACGGCGCCGCGGCGGGATCTCACGCCGCGCCAGCCGTGGCCGACCCCGGCGCGCTTCGGCGTCGTCCGTCAGCCCCGGCGCGATGTCGTCGGGGCCACGGCGAGCCTCTTCGAACCGCGGACCGACATGGAAGTCGATCAGTGCAGCTTCACATGCGGCTCGGTGCGCCGCGTGATCAGCCGCGCCAGCGTGTCGAGTGTCACCTTGGCCGGGCCGTGCAGCGCGAGCTCGTGCATCTTGTACAGCGACAGGTACATGAGGCGCGCAAACGTGCCCTCGACCTGCAGGCTGCCGCCAACCAGGCCGCCCATCATGTTGCCGACCGTGCTGAATTCGCCGAGCGAAACCAGCGAGCCGAAGTCGCGGTAGGCGTAGTCGTGCAGTGGCTTGCCGGCGAGGCGCCGCCGGATCTGCCGGTACAGGTGCGTCGCCTGCTGGTGCGCGGCCTGCGCCCGCGGCGGCACCGTGCCGTGGCCGGGCCAGGGGCATGCGGCGCAGTCGCCCATCGCGAACACGTCGTCGTCGCGCGTCGTCTGCAGCGTCGGCCGCACGACGAGCTGGTTGATGCGGTTCGTCTCCAGCGCGCCGAGATCCTTCAGGAAGTCCGGCGCCTTGACACCGGCCGCCCACACGACCAATTCCGCCGGCAGCACGCGGCCATCGGCCAGCCTCACGCCGTCGCGCAGCACCTCGGCCACGCGGGCGCCGGTGTGTACTTTCACGCCCAGCCTGGCGAGCAGGTTCTCGGTGGCCTGCGACAGGCGCTGCGGCAGCGCCGGCAGCACGCGCTCCCCGGCCTCGATCACGCTGACCTGCAGGTCCTTGTCGGGATCGACTCGGTCCAGGCCATAGGCCACCATCTCGCGCGTCGTGCGGTGCAGCTCCGCGGCGAGCTCCACCCCGGTGGCACCGGCGCCGATGATCGCGACCTTCAGCTGCTCCGGGCCCAAGGGCGCGGTCTGCGCGTGAGCGCGGATGCAGGCGTTGACCATGCACGCATGGAAGCGGCGCGCGTCGGCCTGCGACTCCAGCGTCATCGCGTGCTCGCTCACGCCCGGCGTGCCGAAGTCGTTGCTCTGGCTGCCCACCGAGATGACCAGGGTGTCGTAGCCGAAGGCGCGCCGCGGCGTCACCTCGCGGCCAGCCTCGTCGTGCGAGGCGGCGACGTGGACCTCGCGCCGTTCGCGGTCCAGGCCGGTCATCGCGCCGATGCGGTAGCGGAAGCGATGCCAGTGCGCCTGCGCGAGGTAGTCGACCTCATGCGCCGACATGTCCATGCTGCCCGCAGCGATCTCGTGCAGCTTGGGCTTCCAGACGTGCACCCGCTCGCGGTCGATCAGGGTGACGTCGATGCGGCGCCCCAACCGGTCGCCGAGCCGCGTCGCGAGCTCGAGCCCGCCTGCGCCACCGCCGACGATGACGACGCGGTGACGTTGCTTGTCGCGGCGGGACGCGGTGTTCATGCCTCCAGCCGCATCGGGCGCGTCAGCTTCTCCGGCACCAGCAGCGCCTGCACGTCGGCGGCGCTCAACACACCGAGCGCGTGGGCGGTGTCGGCGATCGTGGCGCGGTTGGCGAGCGCCGTCTTCGCGACCAGCGCCGCCTTCTCGTAGCCGATCAGCGGGTTCAGCGCGGTCACCAGCGTCACCGATTCGGCGACCCGCCGCGCGAGCCCTTCGCGATTGGCGGCGATGCCGTCGACGCAGTTCACGCGCAGCGTCAGGCAGGCCTGCCGCAGATGGCGCACGCTCTTGTGCAGCGACCAGGCCATGATCGGCTCGAACGCATTGAGCTGCAGCTGGCCCGATTCGGCCGCCATCGTGATCGTCACGTCGTTGCCGATGACCTCGAACGCGACCTGGTTCATCACCTCGGGGATCACCGGGTTGACCTTGCCCGGCATGATCGACGAGCCGGCCTGGCGCGGAGGCAGCAGGATGTCGCCGAAGCCCGCCTGCGGCCCCGACGACAGCAGCCGCAGGTCGTGGCAGGTCTTGGACAGCTTGCAGGCCACGCGCTTGAGCACGCCCGAGACCTGCACGAAGGCTCCGGCATCCTGCGTCGCCTCCACCAGGTGGGCCGCGCTCACCACCGGCACGCCGCTGATCTGCGCCAGCAGCGGGACGACTGTTTCGAGGTAGCCGGCGGGTGCGTTGATGCCGGTGCCGACGGCGGTGGCGCCCAGGTTGACCTCGGTCAGCAGCGCGCGCGCCTCGTCCAGGCGTTGCTCGTCCTCGCCGATCATCACCGCGAACGCCATCAGCTCCTGGCCGAGCGTCATCGGCACGGCGTCCTGCAGCTGGGTGCGCCCGATCTTCAGCACGTCGGCGAACTCGGCGGCCTTGGCCTCGAAGGCTGCCCGCAGCGCCGCCATCTCGCGCAGCAGTACGCCGATGCCGATCCAGGCCGACATTCGAAGCGCGGTCGGATAGACGTCGTTGGTGCTCTGCGACGCGTTGACATGGTCGTTCGGATGCAGCGCGTCGTAGCGGCCGCGCGCGTGCCCCATCAGCTCGAGCGCGCGGTTCGCGATCACCTCGTTGGCGTTCATGTTGGTCGAGGTGCCGGCGCCGCCCTGGATCACGTCGACGACGAACTGCTCGTGCAGTCGCCCGGCGATCAGATCGTCACAGGCGGCGGCGATGAAGCCCGCGCGCTCCCGGTCGAGCACGCCCAGGCTCGCGTTGGCCTGGGCAGCCGCCTTCTTGACGAAGGCGAGCGAGCGCACCAGCTCCGGCATGCACGACAGCGGCTGGCCGGAGATCGGAAAATTCTCGACCGCGCGCGCCGTGTGCACGCCCCAGTAGGCGGTGGCCGGGATGCTCCTCGCGCCAAGGAAGTCGCTTTCAGAGCGAGAGAGTGAAGAAGTCATGGCTGGCATCGCTGTGGTGGGGTCGAGTGATTCTGGGCAGCGGTCGGCTGCGGGATCGTCAGGATTGCGTCTAGCTATCGCCGCCGCTGCCGCCGAACGCGCGGCGCACGTCAGTGATCGATGCACGGGCGGCCGGGGCCGCCCGTGAAGATGATCAGAAGCTGTGGGTCAGCCCCACGCCGTACACCTGCTTGGTTCCCGTTGTAGAAAACCGCTTCGATGCCAGATCAGCGTAGATCGAGGTTCGCTTCGAGAGCGAGTACTTTGCACCCACGGACGTGAGCCGCTCCTTCTTGACACCATCGACATCCGCCTGGCCCCAGCCGGCCTTCAGAAGCGTTGCGCCAAGTGCGTACGTGGCCCCCAGCGTCGCGACCTTGGCCTTCGAGCCCGCCGCCGACTCGCTGAGGTTGTACAGCCCCATGACCGACACCGAGCCGAAGTTGCCGCGCAGGCCGAGCGAAGTCTCGGTCGCGCCGGCGCTGTTCTTGGCGCTGCCCAGCAGCGCGCGCAGCGTGCCGTTGTTGTAGACCAGCGACGCGGCGCGCGTCTTGGTCACGGCCCCGGCAGGCGACTCCGGCGAAGCGCTGACATGCAGTGAGAAGTCGGCGACCTTCGGCGAGTCATAGAAGACAGCGTTGGCCACGCGGCCGGATCCGCCACCTGCCGGATCGGCCGAATAGTTCCAGTGCCAGAGGTCCCAGGCCGGCGACGCGATGCGATCGTAGTTCTCCCAGGGGTCGAATGCCCAGTCCTGACTCTGGATCGCGTCCAGCGCACGACCCAGGCGAATGGCGCCGAATCCACCCTTGAGGCCCACCGTGGACTCGCCGTGCCAGAACGGCTTGGACCCGGTGCCCTCGGGTGTGCCGGTATCCACGTCCAGCCGGTGACGCAAGCGGAACGTTGCGGCGAGCCCATCGCCCAGGTCTTCGGTGCCGGCGAATTGAAGGTGGCTGCGCTGGATGGTCCCAACGTTCTTCACGCCTGCGGTGTCGCGAAACACGCCAATGTCCAAGCTTCCGCTGATGGTGACGTTCGATTGCGCTGCGGCTTGGACGCCGACCTGCAGGATGCTTACCGCTGCCAGCAGTCGAATTGAAGTGCTGAGACTCATAGCCCCCTCGAGGATGGGTTGTCGTAGTGTCTCCGGGCCTCGATCTGGCCCGGGGCAAGGTGCGCCGCAGCGCAGAACGAATTGCAGCATCGGGGTTAGTCGAGCTGGTTGTGTATCACCCATGCCGGGCGGCAGCATCTGTCGTCTTGGGCCCGCTGCACCGCAGGGTGTGCGCCCACGCGGAACCGAGACTTCCTGACGGTTGTTCGAGTTTGGCGGCATCCTCAGGGCACAACGATCGACAGCGGTGGGCTCGTGGCCCGACGCAACCGCGCAATCTGCCGATGGAGGCTGTGTGTGCACTTGGGGCTGCTGATTCACAGCCGCAGAACCACAGCATTGCGCCTGCGCCTTGGACTATGCTGGTGGTCTCCCACGCAAAACGTCTCCCGGATGGAACCGCAACTCACGAACAATGTCGCGCACGAGGACGCAGGCCTCTCCAGACGCGTTGCGCACGCGACCCCGATGACCGCCGAGGCCACAGCGGACCTGCTGCCCGATCTGATCGCGCTACGACGCGACCTGCACGCGCACCCGGAGCTTGCTTTCGAGGAACGACGCACATCCGGGATCGTCGCCAACGCATTGCGCCTGCTCGGACTCGAGGTGCACGAGGGACTCGCCGGCACCGGCGTGGTCGGCACCTTGCGCCATGGCAGCAGCCGCCGGGCCGTCGGCCTGCGTGCGGACATGGACGCGCTGCCGATCGCCGAGCAGTCACGCCTGGCGCATGCCAGCCGCACAGCCGGCGTGCACCACGGTTGCGGCCATGACGGTCACACGGCCATGCTGCTCGGCGCAGCCCGGCAACTCGCGCGCACGCGGCACTTCGATGGCACGGTGCACTTCATCTTCCAGCCGGCCGAGGAGGGCCGCGGCGGGGCGCGCGTGATGGTCGAGGAAGGTCTCTTCGAGCGCTTCCCGTGCGACGCGGTGTATGCGTTGCACAACTGGCCCGACCTGCCGCTGGGCCACGCGCAGACCCGCCCGGGCCCGATCATGGCCGCAGCCGACCGCTTCGACATCGTGCTGCGCGGTCGCGGCGGCCATGCCGCGCAGCCGCACCGCACGCCCGACGTGCTGCTCGCCGCGAGCCAACTCGTCGTGCAGCTCAACACCATCGTCGCGCGCCGCATCGACCCGGCCGAATCGGCCTTGCTGTCCGTCACCCAAGTGCACGGCGGCAGCAGCCACAACGTGCTGCCCGCTGAGGCCGCCGTCACCGGCACGGTGCGCAGCTTCGACGCCCAGGCGCAGGGCCGCATCGAGGCTGCGCTGCGCGATGCCGCTGCCGGCATCGCGTTGGGGCATGGCGTCGAGGCCGACGTGACGTACCACCGCTACTACCCGGCGACCGTGAACACCGAGGCGCAAGCGCGGCTCGCGCTGCAGGCTGCCGAGGCTGCCGGCCTACAGGTGACGCAGGCGCCGCGGCCGGCGTTCACCTCCGAGGACTTCGCGTTCATGTTGCGCCAGCGACCCGGCGCCTACCTCTGGCTCGGCCAGGGCGGCGACGAACGCCCGCTGCACCACCCCTGCTACGACTTCAACGACGAGGCGCTGCCGCACGGCGTGCGCTGGTTCTGCGCGGTGGCCGAGATGGCGCTGGCCGCGTAGAGGGCCGCGCAGATTGACAATACACATGTTTATGCACATGCTGAACTGGTGCGATTCGGTTTCGACCACGCCAAACGCGCGAGCAACCTGAAGAAGCACGGTCTCGACCTGGCCGACGCCCGGCAGGTGATCGAATCAGGGCAGACGGTCACCTTCGAGGACCGCCGTTTCGACTACGGCGAGGAGCGATTCGTGGCGCTGGGGCCGCTGGGTGACATGCTCGTCGTGATCGTCACTGCGGAGACCGAGGACCCCGTTCGCATCATTTCGATGCGCAAGGCAGATCGACATGATCAAGGCATCTACCGCGAAAACCTCGCATGAGACTGTCCAGGACGCGCCGCTTCGCCGGGCGGACATCGCGTCCGGCAAACTGGTGCTGCGCAGGCGCGGCCCCACCGGAGCGGTCTTACCCAACAAGCAGCGGGTGAACATCTTTCTCGACGGCGCCGTGATCGAGCACTTCAAGGCCAAGGCGGGTGCTCGTGGCTACCAGACGCTCATCAACGAGACTCTGAAACAGGCGATTCAGGCGGAGAACCTTGAAGGGGTGATCCGCAAGACCATCCGGGAGGAGCTGCGGCGCGCTTGACTTCGGCGCGATCGGTCAGCCCGGCGCCGGTGCACGACGAGCCGTGGTAGTCGGGCTCGAGCGCGATGAAGTGCTTCTTGCCGTTTGCGCGCGCACTGCTGCAGCGTGGTGCTGCAGTGCAGACCCGAGGCCAGGACCGCCAAACTCGAGAGCGATCAATTCACCCCATCAAAGACCTCGGCAAGGTCGCACAGATCCCAGTTGCCGCCTGTCAACACCACACATACTTTTTCCTGCGGCGTCACCGTGAGTCCACCCGCCAGCAAGGCGCCAATGCCGATCGAGGCAGCGGGCTCTGCGATCAGCTTGGCGTCCTTGGCCAGCATGCGCATGCCCTCGATGATGTGTTCGTCCTCCACCAGCACGATCTCATCGACGTACCTTTCGATGATGGGGTAGGGGTTCTGGCCCGGCACACTGATTCGCAATCCGTCGGCGATCGTGTTCTTCAGCGGCAGCGAAGTGCGCTCCTTGCTGATGCGGCTGTGGAAGTACTTGGGGGTCAGCGCCGGCTCCGCGCCCACCACACGTACGGAGGGTCTGGTTTCCTTGATGGCGGTGGCAATGCCGGAGATGAGACCCCCGCCGCCCATGGGGATGATGACGGTGTCCACATCGGCTAGGTCTTCCAGGATTTCGCAGCCAATGGTTCCCTGGCCGGCCATGACCATGGGGTCCTCGAACGCGTGCACTACGGCGTAGTGGTTTTCTGCCGCGATCTCGTAAACCCGTTTCCACCGCGCCGCGGTGTCGCCGTCGAACAGAATCACCTCCGCGCCGAGCGCCCGGGTGTTCTCCACCTTGACTTTCGGGGTGGTGACCGGCACCACCAGAAGCGCCTTGACACCCAGCATCCGCGCTGCGTAGGCCAGCCCCTGGGCATGGTTGCCTGAAGACGTGGCGATGATGCCGTTGGCAATGGCCTCGCGGGGCAGCGACAGGGCCTTGTTCAGCGCGCCGCGGATCTTGAAGGCCCCGGTGATCTGCAGCGTCTCGGGCTTGAGGTACAGCTCGCACCCGAGGGTGGCCTCCATCTTCTCGGCGCGCAGCAAGGGCGTGTGTCGGATGTGCGGTTTCAGCCGCTCCCGTGCCTGGTGGATGTCGCGCAGGGTGGGGTGCTCGAGCAGGGGCGTCATGATCGAATGAACTCGAAGGACGTGCCGGTGTTGCTGGCGATCGCGTTGCGAAAGATCAGGTGCGACGTCGTGTTGTCCTGGATGGCCATGCCCGTGGAGTCGAAGATCGTGATCTCGTCGTCGGTCTCGCGCCCCGGTTTCTTGCCCAGCAGGATTTCGCCGATCTCGGCGTGGATGTCGTCCTTGCTGATGATGCTCCTGTGCAGCGGGTGCCAGGTTTCGCCCTTCTCGACGCACTGCGCGATCGAATCGTTGACGATCTTGGCGTTGCGGAAGACTTCAGGCTCCAGCTCCTGCTTGCCTTGCGTGTCCGTGCCGATGGCGACGATATGCGTGCCGGGTCGAACCCAGGCAGCTTCCACCAGCGAGCCTTTGCCGCGGGTGGTGGTGACGAGGATGTCCGCCTGTTCCACCGCATCTTGTTTGGAGCGGGCCATCACCACCGGGATGCCGAACTCGCGCTCGATGTCGGCCTTGTACTGGGCGAGTGTCTGGGGGTGGTGATCCCAGGCATGGATGGCTTCGATCGTCATCACCTCCCGGATCGCGCGGATCTGCATCCGGGCCTGATTGCCGGTCCCGATCGAGGTGATGATCTTCGCGTTCCTGCGGGCCAGCGCCTTCACCGAAACGGCTCCGGCGGCGCCAGTTCTCAAGCCGGTGATGAGGCTGCCATCCATCACACAGATGAGCGCGCAGGTCCTGGCGTCGAACAGCAGGATGGTTCCCATGCCGCTGGGCACGCCGTGCTCGGTGGGGTTGTTCGGGAATCCCCCGGATGAGGCCTTCATCGAGATGATCTCATTGGCCTCGTTGTAACCAAGCTTGAAGTCGATTTCGCCCCGGGGTGGAGGCAGGTGGATGCATGTATACGGCGGTTGAATCACATGGCCGCTGTTGAAGGCCTTGTACGCCTCCTCCACCGTACCGATGACTTCCTTCATCGATATCAGTCCTCCTACATCCTGTTTGTTCAGCAACAGCGTCTTCATCGGTGTGACCTCTTCATGAATCAAGGGCTCGGGCGGACGGCTCTCGGTGGCGCCGCGCGCGGTCGGCCAGCAGGACCATCGGCGTGCCCAGCCGCTTCCGGCGCCGTGATCGTGCTGACGAGATTAAACGCACGCCGCCGCAGCGTGATGCTGCAGTTTGGACTCGATGTCTAGCTTTGTGTGGTTCTCGAGCGGGGCCCTGGCAGATGATGCTTTTGCGGCCGGGGCCTGCCCACTTCGGCCCAGGGGCCGCGTGACACCATCAAGCCGCGCGCTCGGGGAACAGCTTCTCGATCGGGCAATGCGTCTTGACGAACGGCGACTTGATGACGATGTAGCTGAAGTACTTCTCGATGCCGATGTTGCGCTCCAGCAAGCCTTCGATGACCTGCTGGTAGTGGTTGACGCCGCGCGTCAGGAAGCGCAGCAAGTAGTCGTAGCCGCCGCTGACCAAGTGGCATTCCATGATCTCGTCGACGTCGCGGATCGCGGTTTCGAAGCGGAAGAAGTCCTCGCGGTGGTGGTCGTTGAGCGTGACCTCGGTGAACACGGTCAGCGTGTCGCCCAGCTTCTCCAGCCGCAGATGGGCGCCGTAGCCCGCGATGTAACCGGCCTGTTCGAGCCGCTTCACGCGGATCAGGCACGGGCTGGGCGACAGGCTCACGGCGTCGGCCAGATCGACATTGGTCATGCGGCCGTTCTTCTGCAGCTGCATCAGGATGCGCAGGTCCAGGCGGTCGAGCTTGAAGGCTTCACTCATGGCGATGCTCCCGAAGGCGGGTCCGAGCCGGCATTCTCATGCCAGCGCGGCACGCACCTCGGCTTCAGCGAGCACATCGTCCAGCGTGCGCGTCAAGCGCGCGAAGAGCTGGTCGAACTCCGCCTCGGTGTAGGTGAGCGCGGGCGCGAAGCCGAGCACGCCGTCGCCGAAGCAGCGGAACACGATGCCGTTGCGCCAGGCGGCGGCGAAGACGCGGTCGGGCAGGCCGAGCGCGGGGTCGAAGGCGCGCTTGGTCGCCTTGTCGCTCACCAGCTCCAGCGCGCCCAGCAGTCCGCGGTGGCGCGCATCGCCCACCAGCGGATGCGCGCGCAGCGCGTCCAGCCCGGCGGCGAAACGCGGCGCAACGCGCTGGCCATTCGCGAGCACGCCGCCTTCCTGGTACAGACGCAGCACGTCCAGCGCCACCGCGGCGCCGACCGGGTGCGCCGAATAGGTGGCACCGTGACCGATCGGTGCGCCGGCGGGCGCACCGTCGGCGATGGTCGCGTAGACCTCCTCCGACAGCATGGTCGCGCCCATCGGCACGTAGCCCGAGGTCAGGCCCTTGGCCAGCGTCATCAGGTCGGGCTGCACGCCTTCGGCGTCGCAGGCGAACATCGGCCCGGTGCGGCCGAAGCCGGTGATGACCTCGTCGACGACGAACAGGATGCCGAGCTCGCGCGCCGTGTCCCGCATCGCCCTCAGCCAGCCGGCGGGCGGCACGATGACGCCGCCCGAACCCTGGATCGGCTCGCAGAAGAACGCCGCCACGTTGTCGGCGCCGAGTTCGGCGACCTTGTCGCGCAGCGACTGCACCGAGGCCGCGATCAGCGAGCGCGCGTCGCCGCCCTGCGGGTGGCGGTAGGGGTTGGGCGAGGCGATGTGGTGCTGGGTGGCCAGCGGCAGGTCGAAGCCGCGGTGGAAGACCGGCAGCCCGGTCAGCCCGGCGCCGGTGGACGACGAGCCGTGGTAGCCGCGTTCGAGCGCGATAAATTGTTTCGGCTCTTCGGGAAGTCGAGTGGGTGGGATCTGGTCATTTCACAGCCGCGGGAGCATGCAGGTGAGGATCTTGAGCCGCAGATAGTCCTGGTCTCGCAGACCGTACGAGCGCCGTTGGATTACGCGGATCTTGTTGTTCAGGCCCTCGACGAAGCCGAGCGAGACCTTGTTCTCGGGCTTGCAGTAGACGGCGATTCCATCCCAATGGCGATCGGTCATCTCCGCGAACTTCTCGTAGGGCTTGAGGCGTTGCCACTTGAGCGAGGCGCGCCAGTTGTCGAAGAAGCGCCGCGCCCACGCTTCGCTGCGGTAGCTCCAGAGCTGGCCGAAGGATTCCTTGAGCAGGTAGGCGGTGTTCAGCCGTTTGTTGGCGGCGAGCAGGGTCTTGAGCGACTGCCGGCCTTGCAGCGTGAGGTTCTCGCGGTTGGACAGCAGGGTGTATTTCTGGCCCTTGATGAAGCGGCGATCCTTGCCGGACAGCCGGGCGTACTCGGCCTTGCGCACCTTGTCGAGCGCCTGGCCCAGATGGCGCATGACGTGGAACTTGTCGAACAGGATCGCGGCCTGCGGTGCGTGTACCTGTGTGGCATTGCGAAACGGCTTCCACATGTCCATCAGCGCCAGTCGAATCTGGCGGCTCTTCTTCTCGCCCAGCCAGGCGTAGAACTGGGCCATGCTGGCCTCGGAGCGATCCTCGCCGCCAAACCAGATCGGTCGTCGCCGGTCCAGATCGCTGACCACGATGCGGTAGACATGGCGCTTTCGGATCGAGATCTCGTCGATGCCGATACGTTTCGGGCCTGGCGTTCCCGCCTTGGCCAGCTGCGCCTTCATGTACTGCTTGTCCAGTGCCTTGACGCTGTCCCAGTCCAGGTGCAGTTCCTGGGCTACCGCCGCGATCGTCTCGTTGCGGCAGCGCCGGCCCACGTAGTAGGCAAAGCGCTTGGTGTAGAAAGGACTGTCCGACAGGAAGTCCAGCGCCTCGCGCTTCACGGCCTGGCAGTTCTTGCAGTGGACCCGCCGAACCTCGAACTCCAGAAAGATGCGGTACGGCCCGCTCGGCAGGTCGCGCACGCGCCGCGTGCGCCGGTCGTACCAGCCCGAGTGTGCGCGGCCACACACGCCGCAGAGCGTTTTTTTGAGCGCCGGGCAAGCGTGACGACCCGCGCATACGGGTCGCCGAAGACGCCCTTGATCTCTTCCAGCGGCCGGAAGCCAGCAAACCGGTATGCGTCCAGAAGACGCTTCTTCTTCGTCGAGGTAGGCATCCGCGCATGATCGCAAAACCCCTTATGCCGCGACTGCCGCCAAACTTCGATGCCATGCGGGTTACAGGCCCATCAGACACTGGATTTCACCCACACGACATCCTGAAGACCC
>JACPVA010000057.1 GCA_016191995.1 Burkholderiales bacterium
CGCGGGGGCGGCGCCGGGCGCTGCGGCCGGCGCCGGCGCCGGCGCCGGCGCCGGCGCCGGAGTCTGCGCGCGCGCCGGTGCGCCCGCCATCGCGATCGCCATCGCGATCGACATCGCCACCGCCGCCAGCAAGGCCGCGGCGAACGCGCGCGAAGCCCCCGCGCGCTCAGCCACCGAGCCCCCGCAGCAGCGGCAGGATGTCCTCGCGCAGCGCCTCGGGCGTGATCGGGCCGATCTGCTTGTGGCGGATGATGCCGTCCTTGTCGACGACGAAGGTCTCGGGGACGCCGTAGACGCCGTAGTCGATGCCGACCGCGCCGTCGCGGTCCACCAGCACCATCGCATAGGGGTTGCCGTGGCGCGCGAGCCAGCCGGTCGCGTCCTCGTGCTTGTCCTTGTAGTTCAGGCCGACGACCGGGACGCCCGTGGTGCGCGCGAGCTCGGTCACCAGCGGGTGCTCGGCCAGGCAGGGAACGCACCACGAGGCCCAGACGTTGAGCACCCAGGGCCGGCCGAGCAGCTCGTCGCGCGCGACGCGGGCCGCGGGTGCCTCCAGCCGCGGCAGCACGAACGCCGGCGCCGGCTTGCCGACCAGCGGCGACGGCACCTCGCGCGGGTCCAGCCTGAGCCCGACGGCCAGAAAGCCGGCGAGCACGACGAAGACCGCCAGCGGGATCAGGTAGCGCTTCATGCCGCCGCCGCGCCGCGCAGCAGCGCCTGCGCGGCGCGAGATTTCAGCCGGTAACGCCGGTCGGCGACCGCAAGCAGCCCGCCGAGCGCCATCAGCACGCAGCCGCCCCAGATCCAGTTGACGAAGGGCTTGACGTAGATGCGAACCGCCCACGCACCATCGGCCAGCGGCTCGCCGAGCGAGACGTAGAGGTCGCGCGTGAAACCGCGCTCGAGCGCGACCTCGGTCATCGGCATGCTGCTGCGGTGGTAGCTGCGCTTCTCGGGGTGGATCGACTTGATGACGCGGCCCTGCCTCGACAGCTCGAAGGTCGCGCGCACGGCGTCGTAGTTCGGCCCCTGCACGTCGCGCAGCTCGACGAGCCTGAAGTCGTAGCCGCCGGCGCTGGCGCTGCTGCCGACCTCCATGCGCAGATCCTGCTCGGTCTCGTAGCCGCCCACCAGCGTGACGCCGACGACGAAGACGCCGACCCCCGCGTGCGCCAGGATCATCCCGTACCAGCTTCCGGTCTGCGACTTCAGGCGCGGCCACCATGCCGCCAGCGGCTGCCCCTGCACGCGCTGATGCAGCGCGGCCAGCGCGCTGAGCAGGATCCACGCGGCGAGGAACAGTCCGAAGCCGACCAGCGGCGTGAAGTCGCCGAAGGCGAACGGGGCCGCGACCGCGGCGACGAGGCTGACCGCCGCCGCCCAGCGCAGGCGCTGCGCGAGCTCGGGCAGGCTCGCCTTCTTCCACTTCGCGATCGGCCCCACCCCCATCAGGAACAGCGCCGGCGCGACCAGCGGCACGAAGACGCTGTTGAAGTAGGCCGGGCCGACCGAGATCTTGCCGAGCTTCAGCGCATCCAGCACCAGCGGGTACAGCGTGCCGAGCAGCACCGCCGCCGCGGCCACCATCAGCAGGACGTTGTTGGCCAGCAGCATGCCCTCGCGCGAGACCGGCTCGAAGGCACCGCCGACGCCCACGCGCGGGCCGCGCCAGGCGAACAGCAGGAGCGATCCGCCGACGACCACGGTCAGGAAGGCGAGGATGAAGATCCCGCGCTCGGGGTCGGTCGCGAAGGCGTGCACCGACGACAGCACGCCCGAGCGCACGAGGAAGGTGCCCAGCAGCGACAGCGAGAACGCCAGGATCGCCAGCAGCACGGTCCACATCTTGAAGCCGCCGCGCTTCTCGGTCACGGCCAGCGAGTGGATCAGCGCGGTGCCGACCAGCCAGGGCATGAAGGATGCATTCTCGACCGGGTCCCAGAACCACCATCCGCCCCAGCCGAGCTCGTAGTAGGCCCAGGCGCTGCCGAGCGCGATGCCCAGCGTCAGGAAGATCCACGCTGCGGTCGTCCACGGCCGCGACCAGCGCGCCCAGGTGCTGTCCAGCCGCCCCGACATCAGCGCCGCGATCGCGAACGCGAACGCGACCGAGAAGCCGACATAGCCCATGTACAGCAGCGGCGGGTGGTAGATCATCCCGGCGTCCTGCAGCAGCGGGTTGAGGTCGCGGCCGTCGGCGGCGGCGGGCAGCAGCCGCTCGAAGGGGTTGGAGGTCAGCAGCATGAACAGCATGAAGCCGACGCTGACCAGCCCCATCACCCCCAGCACGCGCGCCACCATGACCTCGGGCAGCTGGCGCGACAGCAGCGCCACCGCGACCGTCCAGCCGGCCATCAGCAGCACCCACAGCAGCACCGAGCCCTCGTGGTTGCCCCAGACCGCGGTGACCTTGTAGTAGGCCGGCAGCGCGATGCTCGAATGCTGCGCCGCGAGCAGGACCGAGAAGTCGTCGTGCACGAAGGCCCAGACCAGGCAGCCGAAGGCGAAGGCGACGAGCACGAACTGCACGACCGCCGCCGGCCGCGCGAGCGCGATCCAGCCGGCGTGGCCGCGCCAGCTGCCGGCCAGCGGCAGCGCGGTCTGCGCCAGCGCGACGACTGCCAGCGCCAGCATGAGCGCGAAGTGGCCGATCTCGGGGATCATCGCGTCACCCCGCCCTGCGCGTCGAGCTGGCCCTGCAGCGACGGCATCTGCCCCTTCTTCGCCTGCGCCAGCGCGTCGGCCGCCTCGGGCGGCATGTAGTTCTCGTCGTGCTTGGCCAGCACCTGGTCGGCGCGGAACATGCCGTCGGTACCGAGCCGCCCCTGCGCGACCACGCCCTTGCCCTCCTGGAACAGGTCCGGCAGCATGCCGGTATAGCTCACCGGAACGGTCTGCGCGGTGTCGGTGATGCGGAACTGCACCGTCAGCCCGTCGCGCTTCAGGCTGCCCTGCTCGACCAGCCCGCCGACGCGGAAAGCGCGGTCGCGCGGCGCCTCGTCGGCCGCGACCTGGGTCGGGCTGTAGAAGAAGACGAGGTTGCTGCGGAAGGCGTTCAGCACGAGGGCGGTCACGACCGCCAGGGTCGCCAGGCCGCCGGCGATCGCCAGCGCGCGCTTGCTGCGGGGTTTCATTCGTCGATCTCCTGGGCCAAGGCCTTGCGACGCGCGCGCAGCGCCCAAAGTTCCGCCGCCAGCACGATCGCCAGCATCCCGTACGAACCCCAGACGTACAGGCCGTAGCCCCCCATCGCGAGGAAATCGGCCAGGCTCGCCCAGTGCCAGTTCATGCCGCCCCGCCGCTTTCAAGCCGATTGCACACGCGGCAGCTGCCCGCGCGTCCAGGCCGCGCCGCGCTCGCGCTCAAGGATGATGGTGCGCACGCGCGCGAAGACGACCGCGAAGCAGTAGGCCCACAGCGCGAGCGACATGATCAGCATCGCGCGCAGCATGATCTCGGCCATGTTCGAGCCCTGGGTCACGCTGACCGAGGCCCCCTGGTGCAGCGTATTCCACCACTTGACCGAGAAGTAGATGATCGGCACGTTGACCGCGCCGACGATCGCCAGCAGGCCGCTGGCACGGTCGGCGCGCCGCTCGTCGTCGATCGCCGCGCGCAGCGACAGGAAGCCGATATAGAGGAACAGCAGGATCAGCTCCGAGGTCAGCCGCGCGTCCCAGACCCACCAGGTGCCCCAGGTCGGCTTGCCCCACAGCGCGCCAGACCACAGCGACAGGAAGGCCATCAGCGCGCCGGTGGGGGCGATCGCCTGCGCCAGCATGAAGGCCAGCCTGGCGTTGAAGATCATGCCGATCACGGCCCAGAACGCCATCGCCAGGTACAGCACCATCGACATCCACGATACCGGGACGTGGATGTAGATGATGCGGTAGCTGTCGCCCTGCTGGAAGTCGCTCGGCGCCAGCCCGAGGCCGATCACCAGCCCGACCGCCGCCAGCAGCAGCGCCGCGGCGGCGAACCACGGGATGCAATTGCCCGCCAGGGCGTAGAAGCGCTGCGGGGCGGCGTAATAGAACCAGTTGATTCGCTTGCCGGGCATGGTCGATCGCGGATTGTGCCGGATCGACCGGCCCGATACCCCCGGGGGGGTCGGATCGCGACGGCGCGCTCGGGCGCCGGTCAGTCCAGGCTGATCCGCAGCGCCGCCGCCGCCGCCCAGGGGGCGAGGAACAGGCTCGCGGCGAGCATCGCCCCCAGGATCGAGAAGTGCCCGCTGCTGCCCAGCCCGGCGGCTGCGGCGTCGACCGCGCCGGCGCCGAAGATCAGCACCGGCGTGACCAGCGGCAGCACGAGCAGCGACAGCAGCACCGCGGCGCCGCGCACGCCCACCGTCAGCGCGGCGCCGATCGCCCCCAGCAGGCTCAGCACCGGGGTGCCGACGAGCAGCGCCAGCACGAGCACGCCGATCGACTGCGCCGGCAGCCCGAACTGCAGCGCCAGCAGCGGGGCCATCGCCGTCAGCAGCAGCCCCGAGACCAGCCAGTGCGCCGCCACCTTGGCCGCCACCAGCAGCGGCAGCGGGGTCGGCGCGAGCAGCATCTGTTCCAGCGTGCCGTCGGCGGCGTCGTCGGCGAACAGGCGCGGCATCGACAGCATCGCCGCCAGCAGCGCCGCGACCCAGACCACGCCGGCGCCCATCGTTCGCAGCAGCGCCGGCTCGGGGCCGACGCCGAGCGGGAACAGGCTGGCGACGATGACGAAGAAGAATACCGCGCCCAGCGTATCGGCCTTGCGCCGCAGCGCCAGCCTCAGGTCGCGCGCGGCGAGCGCGCGCATCGCCGCCAGCGTGCCGGCGGGCTTCATGCCCGCGCCGGCGCGCCAGCCGGCGATCGGTCAGTGCGGCACTTCTCGCCCGGACGCCGGGCGACCCCGGGTCGGCGCGGCCGCCACGCGCGGCGGGACGGGCCCCGTCCGGTCCTCGCGGCGGTCACAGCGTCACCGTCACCTGGTCGACCGCGTCGTCCAGCGGCACCGCCTGGTGACTGGTCAGCACCGCGATGCCGCCGCCGGCCAGATGACCGTGCAGCAGGTCGGCCAGCCAGCGGCCGGCCGCGGCGTCCAGGGCATTGAAGGGCTCGTCGAGCACCCACAGCGGCTGCGGCCCGCGCAGCGCCAGCCGCGCCAGCGCGACGCGCCGGCGCTGGCCG
>JACPVA010000044.1 GCA_016191995.1 Burkholderiales bacterium
CGGCCGAGCGTCGCGCGCGCGAGGCCGCCCCCTGGGCCGAGGGCCGGGCGGCACCGGCGGCGATCCGGCCCGCGACGATGCGCGAGGCGGCGCCGGTTCACGCCAAGCGCCCGACCGGCAAGCACAGCGGGCACGGTGCGAAGCGCAAGAGCCCCCGGAAGGGCGCCGCCCACGCCGACCGGGCGCGGGGCTGACCGGCAAGCGGCGGCTACGCCGTCGTCGCGGCCGCCGCCGCGACGGCCTTCAGGCGCTCGGCCTTGGCCGCGAGCTGTTCGCGCGTCTCGACGTGCCGCGGATCGATCGGGATGCACGCCACCGGGCACAGCTGCACGCACTGCGGCTGGTCGAAGTGGCCGACGCATTCGGTGCAGCGCGCGGGATCGATGACGTAGGTCTCCGGCCCCATCGAGATCGCCTGGTTCGGGCACTCGGGCTCGCAGACATCGCAGTTGATGCACTCGTCGGTGATCATCAGGGCCATGCCGCACCTCCTACGCGCTGCGCGTGCCGGCGAAGCGCTCGTTCAGCCGGCGCAGCACCGAAGCTGCCACGAACTTGGAGACATCACCGCCGAGGCTGGCAATCTCGCGCACGAAGGTGCTGCTGACGAACTGGTACTGGTCCGATGGCGTCATGAAGACGGTCTCGACCTCGGGCATCAGCTGGCGGTTCATGCCCGCCATCTGGAACTCGTACTCGAAGTCGCTGACCGCGCGCAGCCCGCGCACGACGACCTTGGCGCCGTGGCCGACGACGAAGTCGCGCAGCAGGCCGTGGAAGGGGACGATCTCGACGTTCGGGTAGGGCCGCGCGATCTCGCGCGCGATCTCGAGCCGCTCCTCGAGGTCGAACATCGTCCGCTTGTGGTGGCCGGCGGCGACGGCGACGATCAGGCGGTCGAACAGCCCGGCAGCGCGCCGCATCAGGTCCTCGTGGCCGAGCGTCATCGGGTCGAAGGTGCCGGGGTAGACGGCAGCCAGGGGGGTCTTGGCGGTCACGGCGCGCGGCTTTCTCGTTTTCGGTGGTCGGTGGGCGGCGTACGACGGCGGATCAGTCTACCCGCAGCAGTTGCGCGCAGACGGCGCCGGCGCGCAGCCGGCGATGCGCGTGCAGTCGCGCCGGCAGCGCGGCCGGCGGCGCCGGCGACTCCAGGTAGATCCAGCCGCCGGGCTCGACCAGCGCGCACGCCGCCTCCAGCGCCGGCAACGCCAGCGCGGCGCCGAACGGCGGGTCCAGCAGCACGAGGTCGAAGGTCGACGGCGCCGCGCCGCGCATCCACGCCAGCGCGTCGGCGCGCTCGATGCGCACCGCGCTCGCACCCAGCCGGTCGCGCGATGCGCGCAGGCTGGCGGCCTGCGCCGGGTCGAGCTCCAGCAGCAGCACCTCGGCCGCGCCGCGCGACGCGGCCTCGAATCCGAGCGCGCCGCTGCCGGCGAAGGCGTCGAGCACGCGCCAGCCGCTCAGGTCCTGCCCGAGCCAGTTGAACAGCGTCTCGCGCACGCGGTCGGGCGTCGGCCGCAGGCCGGGGCGGTCGGCCACCGGCAGCTTGCGCCCGCGCAGGCTGCCGCCGATCAGGCGCACCTCGCGCGGCGGGCCGGCCGGGCGCGCGGCCGCGGCTCGGGCGGCCGCGCGCGGCACGCTCACCAGCGCACCGGGATGCCGTCGGCCGCCAGCCTGGCCTTGGCCTGCGCGACGGTGAAGGTCCCGTAGTGGAAGATGCTGGCCGCGAGCACGGCGTCGGCGCCGCCGAGGCGGATGCCCTCGCTGAGGTGCTCCAGCGCGCCGACGCCGCCGGAGGCGATCACCGGCACCGGCACCGCGTCGCTGACCGCGCGCGTCAGCTCGAGGTCGAATCCGATCTTCGTGCCGTCGCGGTCCATGCTGGTCAGCAGGATCTCGCCGGCGCCATGCTCGGCCATGCGGCGCGCCCAGTCGACCGCGTCGAGCCCGGCGTTGCGCCGCCCGCCATGCGTGTAGACGTCCCAGCCGGCGCCGCGCGCGGCCAGATCGTCGCCCTGGCGGCGCTTGGCGTCGATCGCGACCACGATGCACTGCGCGCCGTAGCGCTGCGATGCGTCGCGGATGAGCTGCGGGTCGGCGACCGCGGCCGAGTTGAAGCTGACCTTGTCGGCCCCGGCGTTGAGCAGCCGCCGCACGTCGTCGACGCTGCGCACGCCGCCGCCGACCGTCAGCGGGATGAAGACCTGCGACGCGACCGCCTCGACGATATGCAGGATCAGGTCGCGCTCGTCGCTGGTGGCTGTGATGTCGAGGAAGGTCAGCTCGTCGGCGCCCTGCTCGTCGTAGCGCGCGGCAATCTCGACCGGGTCGCCGGCGTCGCGCAGCTCGACGAAGTTGACGCCCTTGACGACGCGGCCGCCGGTCACGTCCAGGCAGGGGATGATGCGCTTGGCAAGCATCAGACGCCCCGGCCGGTGCCGGGCTGCCGCGAGCCGGCCGGCACCCCCGCCAGGGGCCGCGAGCGAGGCGATCGTGGGAGTGTCATGAACCCAGCTCGTCGGCGCGCGCCTGCGCGGCGGCGAAGTCCAGCGCGCCGGTATAGATGCTGCGGCCGCAGATGACGCCCTCGATGCCCTCGGACTCGACCGCACACAGCCGCTCGATATCGTCGATGCCGGCCAGCCCGCCGGAGGCGATGACCGGGATCGACAGCGCCTGCGCCAGCCGCACGGTGGCGTCGACGTTGATGCCGGTGAGCATGCCGTCGCGGCCGATATCGGTGTAGATGACGGCCTCGACGCCGTAGTCCTCGAACTTGCGCGCCAGGTCGACGACCTCGTGCCCGGTCAGCTTGCTCCAGCCGTCGGTGGCGACCTTGCCGTCGCGCGCGTCCAGGCCGACGATGACATGGCCGCCGAAGGCCTCGCAGGCGTCCTTCAGGAAGCCCGGATGCTTGACCGCGGCGGTGCCGATGATGATGTAGCTGATGCCGTCGTCGAGGTAGCGCTCGATGGTGTCGAGGTCGCGGATGCCGCCGCCGAGCTGGACCGGGATCTGGTCGCCGACCTCGCGCAGGATGGCCTTGATCGCAGCCTCGTTGACCGGCTTGCCGGCGAAGGCGCCGTTGAGGTCGACCAGGTGCAGCCGCCTCGCGCCGGCGTCGAGCCAGCGCCGCGCCATCGCGGCCGGGTCCTCGCCGAAGGTGGTGGCGGCGCGCATGTCGCCTTGCTCGAGGCGGACGCAATGGCCGTCCTTGAGGTCGATGGCAGGGATCAGCAGCATGGCTCGACGAGCACGAGGGTGGGGGTCGGGCGGGCGCGGCACGGTCACGGGCCGGCACCATGCCGGCGGTCGCGCGGCCGGCGCGCAGCGAGGCTTCAGGGATTCCAGGTCAGGAAGTTGCGGTACAGCGCCAATCCGTGGGCCGCGCTCTTCTCGGGGTGGAACTGGGTCGCGAAAATGTTATCCCGCGCCACCGCGCTGGTAAAGCGCCCGCCGTAGTCGGTCTCGCCGGCGGCGTGGCGCGCATCCGACGGCACGGCGTGGTAGCTGTGCACGAAGTAGAACCAGGCGCCGTCGGGGACGCCGGCCCACATGGCATGCGGGCGCTGGCGCACGGTATTCCAGCCCATCTGCGGGACCTTGTAGCGGCTGCCGTCGGGCTGCGTCATGCCGTCCAGGCGGAAGCGCCGGACCTGGCCGGGGATCAGCCCGAGTCCGGGCGTATCCTGCTCCTCGCTGTGGTCGAGCAGCATCTGCATGCCGACGCACACGCCCATCAGCGGCTTGCGCCGTGCGGCGTCGAGCACGGCGCCGAGCAGCCCGGAGTCGCGCAGCTCGCGCATGCAGTCGCGCATCGCACCCTGCCCCGGCAGCACGACGCGCTCGGCGGCGAAGACCTCCTCCGGGTTGGCGGTGACGATGACGCGCAGGTCCGATTCGCGCGCGACATGCGCCAGCGCCTGCGACACCGAGCGCAGGTTGCCCATGCCGTAGTCGACGACGGCGACGGTGCGGGTCATGGCCTGGGCTCCCCTGCATCTCGCGTCGCAGTCGACGTTCGAGGTCCGTGTCGCCCTGATCGCGATGCTTTCTGCCCGTGGTCGACGGTCGTCGAAGTCAGTCCTTCGCTTCTCTTGGCATTCGACGTCCCAGCGCGCCAAGGCCGGCGGGTACCCTTGCCCGTAAGTAAAGGAGGAGCCAGCGGCCGAAGGCCGATGGCGGGGGAGCGAGCCCGGACACCAACAGTCCTGCGGACTGTTTGTGCCTGGCGAGCGCCCGGGGCACTGTCCCCGGGCATGGAGGGCAAGGGTACCCGCCGTCCTCGGCCCGCCCGGTCGTGGCACACAGACTCAACAAAGGCTGCGGCGAACGGCAGCAACGGGCCGAAAGCAGTACGCCAGCAACGTTGATCGATGAGGGTCCTCACCTCAAAGCGCACCCTTGGTCGACGGGATCTGGCCCGCGCTGCGCGGGTCTGGCGTCAGCGCCATGCGAAGCGCGCGCGCGAAAGCCTTGAAGACGGTCTCGCACTGGTGGTGCGCGTTCTCGCCGCGCAGGTTGTCGATATGCAGCGTCACGCCGGCGTGGTTGACGAAGCCCTGGAAGAACTCGTAGGCGAGCTGGGTGTCGAAGCCGCCGATCATCGCCGCCTTGAACGGCACCTGCATGTGCAGCCCCGGGCGGCCGGAGAAGTCGACCACGACGCGCGTCAGCGCCTCGTCCAGCGGCACGTAGGCGTGGCCGTAGCGCCCGATGCCGGACTTGTCGCCGGCCGCCTTGGCGAAGGCCTGGCCGAGGGTGATGCCGACATCCTCCACCGTGTGATGGCCGTCGATGTGCAGGTCGCCCTCGGCCTCGATCTCGAGGTCGATCATCCCGTGGCGGGCGACCTGGTCGAGCATGTGGTCGAAGAAGCCGATGCCGGTGGCGAGCCTGGAGGCTCCGCGGCCGTCGAGGTCGACGCGGACGCGGACCTTGGTCTCGGCCGTATCGCGGCGGACCTCGGCGACGCGGGCGGGTGCGTTCATGGTCGGCTCTTCCGTGGGCAATGTGAAAGTCTTGCACGATCCAGGGCGCGGCCCCGCATCACGAAGGTCAGAGGCTGGCGCGCAGCGCGTCGAGCAGGGTGTCGTTCTCCTGCGGCGTGCCGACCGTGATGCGCAGGCAGCCCGCCAGCAGCGGGTGCAGCGGCGCGATGTGCTTGACGAGCACCCCGCGCGCCTTCAGCCCGTCGAAGGCGCGCTGCGCATCGGGCACGCGGACGAGGATCATGTTGGCCTCGCTCGGGAAGGTCGTGACGCCCGGCATCGCCGCGAAGGCCGACTGCAGCCGAGCGCGCTCGTCACGCAGCAGCGCCGCCTGGCGGCCGAATTCGTAGGCGTGTTCCAGCGCGAACAGCGCCGCCTCGGCATTCAGGCTGCTGACGTTGTACGGCGGGCGGACCTTGTCGATCTCCTGGACCAGCGCCTCGCGCCCGCACAGGTAACCCAGCCGCACCCCGGCGAGGCCGAACTTCGACAGCGTGCGCATCACCAGTACATGCTCGTGCGCGGCCATGCGCTGCATCCAGGTCCGCGACGAGAACGGCTGGTAGGCCTCGTCGATCACGACCAGCCCCTGCTGGCGGCCGACGGCGTCGACGATGCGCGCGATGACCGCGTCGTCCCACAGGTTGGCGGTCGGGTTGTTCGGGTAGGCGAGGTAGGTCAGCGCCGGGCGCTCGCGCTCGATCGCCGCCAGCATCGCCGCCTCGTCGAGCTCGAAGTCCGCCCGCAGCGGCACGCCGACGAAGCGCAGCCCGCGCAGCCGCGCCGACAGTTCGTACAGCACGAACCCCGGCAGCGGCGCCAGGATCGTCGCCTGCGGCTTCGTGCAGGCCACCGACAGCAGGTCGATCAGCTCGTCCGACCCGTTGCCGAGCATCAGCGAGCAACCCGCCGGCAGCTCGGCGAACACCGCCAGCGCGCCGCGCAGCTCGTCGATGCGCGCTCCGGGGTAGCGGTTGATCGGCACCCGCGCCAGCCGCGCGCCGAGCTCGCGCTGCAGCTCGGGCGGCAGCTCGAACGGGTTCTCCATCGCGTCGAGCTTGATCAGCCCGGCGCTGGGCTGAACCGCGTAGGCGTGCATCGACTGCACGTCGTTGCGGATCGTGTGTGCGATGCGGTCGGCGAGCGTGACGGTCATGCGGGGGTGTCCAGGGTCTCGGGGCCGGCGAGGAAGGGGTTGACGACGCGGACGCCGTCCAGCAGTTGCTGGTGCTGCAGATCTTCGCTGAGCAGCCATCCGCAGCCCTGGTGCTTGGCGGCGGCGACGAGCAGGGCATCCCAGTACGCCAGCCCGAACCGCGCCTCCACCGCCCAGGCGGTCTCGACGGTGGCGTGGTCGAGTTGCCACGGCAGCCACTGCTGGTATCGCCGGACTTCGGCGCGAGCGTCCCCGCGCGAAACCGCCGAGCCGAACCTGCGTACCGCGTTCCAGTAGAACTCGTCGAGCACCTGGGTGCTGACCCGGCCGCAGCGGTGGCGCCAGCAGGTGCTCAGCCACTGCCGCGAGCGGTCGCGCTTGGCCGGCTCGCGGTCGTCCACCGCGTACAGCAGGACGTTCGTGTCGACGAAGACCAGCGGCGTGCTCACGTTCGCGGACGGCTGCGGTCGTACATCTCGTCGTCGGTCAGGTAGGGCCCCTCGGACCTTCCCCAGCTGCGAAACTCCAGCGCCTCGCGCATCGCCCGCTCGTAGGCATCGTCGTGGCGCATCTTCTCGGCCAGCATCTCGCCGATCAGCCGCGAAACGCTGGTATTGCGCCGCGCGGCCTCCATGCGCGCCCACTCGGCGACGCTCTCTTCCATCGTGACGGTGACATTCTTCATGCGATCACACGATCTTCGTGCAACACGATTTCAGTGTATCACGAGTATCGTGTCTCGATCCGCATCTCGGCCGCCCGCGCATGCGCCTGCAACCCCTCGCCATGCGCGAGCTCGGCCGCGATCGGCCCGAGCACGCGTGCACCCGCCTCGCTGACCTCGATCAGGCTGCTGCGCTTCTGGAAGTCGGTCACGCCGAGCGGCGAGCTGAAGCGCGCGGTGCCGCTGGTCGGCAGCACGTGGTTCGGGCCGGCGCAGTAGTCGCCCAGGCTCTCGCTCGTGAAGCGGCCGAGGAAGATCGCGCCGGCGTGGCGCAGCCGCGGCTCCCAGCGCTGCGGGTCCTGCGCCGAGACCTCGAGGTGCTCGGGCGCGATGCGGTTGGCGATCTCGCAGGCCTCTTCCATCGACCGCGTGCGGATCAGCGCGCCACGGCCCTCCAGGCTCGCGCGGATGACGGCGCGGCGCGGCAGCGCCGGCAGCAGGCGGTCGATGGCCGCCTGCACTGCGTCGAGGTAGTCGGCGTCGGGCGCGAGCAGGATGCTTTGCGCCAGCTCGTCGTGCTCGGCCTGGCTGAACAAGTCCATCGCGACCCAGTCCGGCGGCGTCGTGCCGTCGGCCAGCACCAGGATCTCGCTCGGCCCGGCGATCATGTCGATGCCGACCTGGCCGAAGACGCGCCGCTTGGCGCTGGCGACATACGCATTGCCCGGGCCGGTGATCTTGTCGACCCGCGGTACGCTGGCGGTCCCGTAGGCGAGTGCCGCCACCGCCTGCGCGCCGCCGATCGCGAAGATGCGGTCGACGCCGGCGACCGCGGCGGCGGCCAGCACCAGCGGGTTGCGCTCGCCGTCCGGGGTCGGCACGACCATCACGATCTCGCCGACCCCGGCGACGTGCGCGGGAATCGCATTCATCAGCACGCTGGACGGATACGCCGCCTTGCCGCCGGGCACGTAGATGCCGACGCGGTCCAGCGGCGTCACCTTCTGCCCGAGCAGCGTGCCGTCGGCGTCGCGGTACTGCCAGCTGCGGCCGCAGGCGTCGAGCTGGCGCCGGTGGTAGTCGCGCACGCGAGCCGCCGCGGCCTCGAGCGCGGCGCGCTGCGCCGGCGTGATCTGCGCCAGCGCCGCGCGCAGCTCGGCCGCGCCGATCTCGAGCCCGGCCATCGACGCCGCCTGCACACGGTCGAAGCGCGCGGTGCAGTCCAGCACCGCGGCGTCGCCGCGCGCGCGCACGTCGGCGACGATCGCCGCCACGCGCTCCTCGATCGCGGCGTCGGTCTCGGCCGACCATTGCAGCAGGCGCTGCAGTTCGTCGTCGAACCCGGCCGCCGCGGTCTCGAGCCGGCGCAGCGTCACGCGGTCCATGCCTGCTCCTTCGCCCTGCCGTGGGTCAGGCCGCCGCCGCGCGCGCGAAGGCGTCGATCAGCGCACGGATCGGCTCGCGCTGCAGCTTCAGCGCCGCCTGGTTGACGATCAGCCGCGACGAGATGTCCATGATGCGCTCGACCTCGACCAGGTGGTTCGCCACCAGCGTCTTGCCGGTCGATACCAGGTCGACGATCGCATCGGCCAGCCCCGTCAGCGGCGCCAGCTCCATCGACCCGTAGAGCTTGATCAGGTCGACGTGCACGCCCTTGTCGGCGAAGTGCTCGCTGGCGATTCGCGTGTACTTGGTCGCCACGCGGATGCGCGATCCCTGGCGCACCGCGGCCGCGTAGTCGAAGTCCTCGCGCACCGCGACACTCATGCGGCAGCGCGCGATCCCCAGGTCCAGCGGCTGGTACAGCCCCTGCTCGCCGTGCTCCAGCAGCACGTCCTTGCCCGCCACGCCGAGGTCGGCGCCGCCGTACTGCACGTAGGTCGGCACGTCGGAGGCGCGCACCAGCACGACGCGCAGGTCGGCGCGCGAGGTCGCCAGGATCAGCTTGCGCGAGCGCTCGGGGTCGTCGAGCACCTCGATGCCGGCGGCCGCCAGCAGCGGCAGCGTATCGTCGAAGATGCGGCCCTTGGACAGCGCCAGCGTCAGCGGCCGGCCCGGCGGATTCGGTGGGTTCATCGCACGCGCTCGATGTCGGCGCCGAGCCCGCGCAGCTTGGCTTCCATGCGGTCGTAGCCGCGGTCGAGGTGGTAGATGCGGTCGACCAGCGTCTGGCCGTCGGCCACCAGCCCGGCGATCACCAGGCTGGCCGAGGCGCGCAGGTCGGTGGCCATCACGGTCGCCCCCGACAAGCCCTGCTCGCCCTGCACCAGCGCGGTGTGGCCGTCGATCTCGATGCTCGCGCCCAGCCGCAGCAGCTCGTTGACGTGCATGAAGCGGTTCTCGAAGATCGTCTCCGAGACCATCGCGCTGCCGTCGGCGATGCAGTCGACCGCCATCAGCTGCGCCTGCATGTCGGTCGGGAAGGCCGGGTATTCGCCGGTGCGCACGCTGACCGCGCGCGGCCGGCCGTCCATGCGGATGCGGATGCCGTCGGCCGCACCCTCGATCGCGGCGCCGGCCTCGCGCAGCTTGTCGACCACCGAGTCCAGGTGGTCGGCGCGTGCGCCGCGCAGCAGCGCCTCGCCGCCGGCGGCGGCGACCGCGCACAGGAAGGTGCCGGCCTCGATGCGGTCCGGGATCACCCGGTGCGGCGTGGCCGGCGCGTGCAGCCGGTCGACCCCCTGCACGACGATGCGGCTCGTGCCATGGCCCTCGATGCGCGCGCCCATCGCGATCAGCAGCTCGGCCAGGTCCGCGACCTCGGGCTCCTGGGCCGCGTTCTCCAGCACCGTCCGGCCGTCGGCCAGCGTCGCGGCCATCATCAGGTTCTCGGTCCCGGTGACGGTGACCATGTCGGTCGTGATGCGCGCGCCGCGCAACCGGCCGCCCTCGCCGGCCCGGGCGACGATGTCGCCATGCTCGACCTCGACCCGCGCCCCCATCGCCTGCAGGCCCTTGATGTGCTGGTCGACCGGGCGCGAGCCGATCGCGCAGCCGCCGGGCAGCGAGACGCGGGCCTGCCCGAAGCGCGCCAGCAGCGGGCCGAGCACGAGGATCGACGCCCGCATCGTCTTGACCAGCTCGTATGGCGCCACCGGGTCGATCGACGCCGGCGCGTGCACGACGACGGTCTCGTCGTGCTCGCCCGCGCCGCGATCGGCCTTGGCCCCCATGCGGCGCAGCAGGTCCAGCGTGGTGGCGACGTCGCGCAGCCGCGGCACGTTGGCCAGCCGCACCGGCTCGGCCGTCAGCAGCGCCGCGCACAGTTCGGGCAGCGCCGCATTCTTGGCGCCGGAGATGGCGACCTCGCCGTTCAGGCGTCGGCCGCCGCGGATCAGGAGCTTGTCCATGCCGGGGCGTCGTCGCGACGCCGCGCTGGCGATCCGGCCACCGGGCCCGCCGGCGGCAGCACCGCCACCCGCGGCGAGCGCGCGGGGGGTTCAGTCGTGGGGATGGGCCGCGCCGCGCTGGGCGGCGAACTCGGCCGGGGTGAGCGTCTTCATCGACAGCGCGTGGATTTCCTCGCGCATTCTATCGCCCAGCGCCTCGTAGACGCGCTGGTGGCGGCGCACCCGCGGCAGCCCCTCGAAGGCGGTCGAGACGATGGTGGCGAAGAAATGCCGGCCATCGCCGTCGACTTCGAGGAATTCGCAGGGCAGTCCTGCGGCAAGATAGGCGCGCAGCGTGTCGGGGGTCGGGTCGGCCATGCGCCATTGTACGAAGCGCCCCGCGCGGCTGCAGGCCGCGGCGACGCAAGCCACGCCGTCCGCGCCGCGGCGGCCCGCCCGCACCGGCCAGCCGCGCCAGCCTCGCCCACGCGCCCAGGAGCCGCACGATGGAAACCCTCGCCCCCCTCGGCCTGACCCCGGCCTCGCTGCTGCGCTGGGGCGCCGCGCTCGTCGTCCTCGTCTGGGCGGTCTGGGTCTACAACCGGCTCGTGCGGCGGCGCAACGAGATCGCCAACGCCTTCGCGCAGATCGATGTGCAGCTCAAGCGCCGCCACGACCTGGTACCGAACCTGGTCGACGTCGCGCGCAAGTACCTGCAGCATGAGCGCGAGACGCTGGAGGCGGTCGCGCAAGCGCGCGGCGGCGCGCAGCGCGCGGCCGACCGCGCGCGCGAGGCGCCGGCCGACCCGGCGCGCATCGGCGCGCTCGGCGCCGCCGAAGGGCTGCTCGGCGGCGCGCTGGCGCGGCTGATGGCGGTCGTCGAGGCCTACCCCGAGCTGAAGGCCGACAAGACCATGCGCGAGCTGGCCGAGGAGCTGACGCACACCGAAAACCGTGTGGCCTTCGCGCGCCAGGCCTTCAACGATGCCGTGCTCGACCACAACAACGCGGCGCAGCATTTCCCGTCGGTCGTCGTCGCTCGGCTGACCGGCTTCCGCCCGGCTGCAACGCTCGAATCGACCGCGAGCGACGAGGAGCGCCGGGCGCCGCGCGTGCAGCTCTGATCCCGCGGCCGCGATCCCGCGGGCCGAGCGCCGATGCGATTTCGCCGCCACCAGGAGGCCGCGCAGGCCGGCACGCGCCGCCTGCTGGGGCTGTTCGCGCTCGTCGTCGCCGGCCTGGTGATCGTCGTCAACGCGGCGATGCTGCTCGCCTACCGGCTGACCCTCCCCTGGGCCGACGGCACGCCGGGCTGGTTCTACACGACCAATACCGTGCTGGTGCTGGTCTACGTGCTCGGCGGCTGCGCGATCGAGTCGATGCGGCTGCGCGAGGGCGGCGCGCATGTCGCGCGGCTGGCCGGCGGCCGCCCGGCGCGCCGCGACGATGCGCTCGAGCGGCGCCTGGCCAATGTCGTCGCCGAGATGGCGATCGCCGCCGGCATGCGCGCGCCGGCGCCCTGGGTGCTGCCGCGCGAGGATGCGATCAACGCCTTCGCCGCCGGCTGGGGCGAGGGCGATGCGGTCGTCGCCGTCACCCGCGGCGCGCTCGAACGGCTCGACCGCGCCGAGCTGCAAGGCGTCGTCGGGCACGAGATCAGCCACCTCGTGCACGGCGATACGGCGCTGAACATGCGCCTCGTCGGCATGGTCTGGGGGTTGCGGCTGCTGTTCGACCTCGGGCGCGGGCTGGCGGCCGCCGACGAGCTGGGGCGACGCCATCCGGGCGCGATCTTCGGCATCGCGCTGATCGCGGTCGGCTCGCTCGGCTGGGCGGCGGGCCGGCTGCTGCAGGCCGCGGTCTCGCGCCAGCGCGAATTTCTCGCCGACGCGTCGGCGGTCAAGTACACGCGCCAGACCGTGGGGCTGGGCGGCGCGCTGCGCAAGATCGCGAGCCAGCAGGCCGCGCACGCCGACGCGCTGGCGCCGGCCAGCGGCGCGCTGGCGCACCTGTTCCTCGCCAGCGGCGGCGGGCGGACCTGGTGGGCGACGCACCCGCCGCTGGCCGAGCGCATCCGCCGCCTGTTCGGCCGCGGCATGCCCGAGTTGCCGGCCGACCCGCTGCCGCTGCC